>NZ_JBEZDT010000020.1:0-172457 GCF_040648455.1 Catellatospora sp. NPDC049133 | reverse complement strand
GGGGGGGGGGGGGGCCCCGCCCCGCCCCGCCCCGCGCGCCGCGGGCCGCGCCCCCCCCCCCCCCCGGCGGTCGGGCGCCGACCCGGCCCGTGGCGTCAGCCCGAAACAGCCGGTTCCGGCATCGCGGCGTCCTGCGCCTGGGTGAACAGCCGCTGTGGCCGCAGCAGATCGTCGACGGTGTCGCGGGTCCGGACGAGATGGGCCCGGCCGTCGTCGACGAGCACCTCGGCAGGGCTGCCGTGGCTCAGGAACAGGACCGGCGAGGCGGTCGGCCCGTACGCCCCGGAACGCAGCACGCCGACCAGGTCCCCGGGCCGCAACTCGGGCAGCTGCACACCTTTGCCGATGGTGTCGTTCGGTGTGCACAGCGGCCCCGTGACGTTCCACCGCTCGGTGGCCGGCTCGGTGAAACGGTTGAGCAGCGCCATCGGGAAGTTGCGCTTCACGAACGAACCCACACCCACCGCGGCCATGTGATGGTTGGTGCCGCCGTCGGCCACCGCGAACCGCTCGCCCATCGAGGACTTCACATACGACACCCGCACCATGTACGTGCCTGCGCACGCGGTCAGGTAGCGGCCCGACTCCAGCAGCAGCCGCGTGCCCGGATGACGGGTCGCGAAGTCGTCGACGACCGGGTTCAGCTCTGCCGTGAGCACGTCCACGTCCAGGTCCGATTCACCGTCGAAGTACGCGATGCCCAGCCCGCCGCCGATGTCGACGAGCTCCAGCGGGAACCCGTGGCGGATGGCGACCCGCTCGGCCAGGTCGAAGATGCGCCGGGTGTTCTCGACGATCACGCCCTCGTTGAGGATGCGGGTGCCCATGTAGACCTGCACGCCGATCAGCCGGACCCCCGGCCGCCGCAGCGCGCCGGGTTCGAGCTCCAGCAGCTGTGCCTCGTCGATGCCGAACTGGCGGGGCTTGCCGCCCATCGTGAGACCGGAGCCCTTCACCGTGAAGGTCGGATTGACCCGCAGCACGACGGGCGCCACGACGCCTTCCGCCTGCGCGATCCGGTCGATCGCGTCCAGCTCGCCCAACGATTCGCACACCAGCGCCGCGATCCCGTCCCGGACGCACTCGGTGATCTCGGCGCTGCTCTTGCCCGGTCCCAGGAACACGACGTCCTCGGGCGCGATGCCCGCCAGCCGTGTGGTCGCCAGCTCCACCAGCGACGAGATCTCCGCACGCGCCCCCAGCGATCCCAGCAGCGCGCAGATCGACACGTTGGGATTCGCCTTCAGGGAGAAGAAGATCTCGACGGCGGGGTGCAGCGCGGCCCGCAGCCTCAGGAACTGCTGTCGCAGGGCCGCACCGTCGTACACGTACAGCGGCGTACCGAACTGCTCCGCCAGCTCGGACGCCGAGATGCCCTGCACCGTGAACTCTGCGCTGATGGCTTCACCCTCCTTCATCGGGATTCCTCACAGGTCGGCGACTCACGCCGCCGTCGCTTCGGCCACGCCGGCCAACCGGTGCCGCAACTGCTCGTCGAGCACCGCCAGTTCGTCCGGCGAGCCCGCGACCAGCAGCGCATACAGCCGGCCGTGGAACGGGGCGGGGCCCTCGTCGGCCGCCGCGTTGACCGTCGCGAAATTGTTGATCAATACACCGGTGTCCTGGACCCGGGTCGCCAGCAGCTCACCCAGGGCGGCGCGCAGCCGCCAGAACTCCAGCCGCCCACCCAGCCGCAACGGGTACTGCGCCGCCATCGCGTGCCGGCCCTCCGACAGGAACGCCTCCTGAAGACGCACCTGGTAGGTCGACATGTTGCTGCGCGCATTGATCTCGATCACCGGGAAGAGCCGGCCGTCAGTCCCGACGAGCCCGTCGACGCCGACCACACCCAGGTAGCCGTCCGCCGCCAGCCGCCGGCCGACGGCCTGCGCGGCGGCCCGGATCTCCTCATGCTGGGCCGCCGACAGATCGGCCGGCATGCGGTGACCCTTGTGCACGCCGTCGACGGTGATCGCCTCCTTGACGAAATCGAACCCCACCGAGCCGTCGCGGCCCACCGTCAGCTGGTAGTTGAGGTCCGCCCGCTTGCCGACCCACGTCTCCACGGTCAGCGTCAGCCTGCCGTCGCCGGTCCGCTCCGCGCGGCGCCGCAGCTTCCGGTCCAGGTGCAGCAGCACCTGCTCATCGCGGATCACCATGATGCCCTTGCCGGAGACACCGAACGCGTCCTTGACTGCGATCGTGCCACCGTCGGCGAGCACAGCGCGGGCGCCGCGTACCGCCCCATCCCACGAGTCGACATCGGGGCACGTCCACCCGGTCGGCTGGCGAAGTCCGGCCTCGTCGGCCAGCAGCCGACTGTAGATCTTGCTGTTGACCGCCTTGCAGATCTTCGCGGAGCTGCCGGCCACGGCCATCCCGCTCGCCGACGCGAGCGACTCCTCCTGCTCGGACACTCCGTGCGGCAGCAGGCACGCGCCCTCGGCCTGCAGCTCGCCGAGCCTGGCCACCAACGCCGGATCGGCCAGGACGTCCTGCGTGACCGTCCGGCCCGGCCGCTGCTCGCCGACCGCGAGCACCCGGGGCAAGCCGACACCCAGATCGGACAGGTACGTCAGATAGTCCTCGTCGGGTCGGCCCTTGAGAATGACGTGATCGTCTTCGCCGGCCAGCAGCACGGCGAACTCGTCCATCCGGTCCACCACCGCGCCGGCCGATCGCATCGAGAATCTCGGCAGCCCCGGCTCGTCCTCGGCCCAGCGGTCCTCGACCTCGAAGTTGCCCAGGAACACGAGCGGGGCATCGGCGTCCCCTCGTAGCGCGACCTTCAACCGGCGCAGGAAATCCTCATCGGACATGGGAGGTTCGGCCTTTCTCCAGGCGGTTTGCGCGTAGCGCGGTGAGCACGCTGTCGGTGACGGCACGGGACTGATCGCCTGACATGCACGCGTGCAGCGGCAGCGACACCAGCCGCCCGGCGATCGCGTCGGTCACGGGCAGCCGCAGGTCGGGCAGCCGTCGCCGGTAGTAGGTCAGGTGATGGGTCGGCGTGTAATGCACCGACGTCTGCACCCCGGCCGACGCCAGCGCCGTCCGGAACGCGGCCCTGGCCGCTCCGGCAGGCAGCAGGACCGCGAAGAGATGGTCGGCCGTGTCCGCGCCGGCCCGGTCGGCGAACGGCAGGACCAGCCCCGGGACACCGGCAAGCGCTTCGCGGTAGTCGGCGACGACACCGGCTCGGATCTCGCGGTCGGCGGCCAGCCGTTCCAGCTGGACGCGGCCGATGGCCGCGCCGATCTCGGTCGGCCGGTAGTTGAAGCCCAGCGCGGCGATGTCGTATCCCGAGCCGTTGTCGCGTTCGCGCGGCGACGTGCTCATCGCGTGCGAGCGCAGCGACCTGCAGCGGGCCAGCACCTCCGGGTCGGCTGCGACGATCATGCCGCCTTCGCCGGTGGTCATGTTCTTGTTGGCGTAGAAGCTGAAGCAACCGACGTCGCCGACGGTGCCCAGGAACGCGCCGTCGCGCTCACGCACCGCGGGTGCGTGAGCGGCGTCTTCGATCAGACTGAGCCCGCGGTCCGCGGTCAGCCGACGCAGGCGGGCGAGGTCCGCGGCGTATCCGGCGTAGTGCATCACGACCACCGCCCTGGTGCGGGCGGTGATGCGGCGCTCGACGTCGTCGGGATCGAGCGTGAGATCGGTGGGGGAACGCACGTCGGCGAACACCGGCACGGCGCCTACGGCGACGCTCATCGCGGCCGCGGCGACGAACGACAGCGCCGGCATGATCACTTCGTCGCCGGGGCCGATGCCCAGCGCCAGCAGCGCCAGGTGCAGCGCCGCCGTGCCGCTGCTCACCGCGACGGCGTCGGCGGCACCCAGCGCGTGCGCGAACTCCCGCTCGAACGTCCGGGTGACCGGGCCCATGGACAGCCATCCGCCGGTGAGCACCTGCGTCACCGCCGCGATCTCCCGCTCGCCGAGCGTCGTCGCGCCGAGTGTCACCCGCCATGGCGTGGTGTCGGCCGCGCTCATCGCGCTTCCCGCACCGAGCGGTTGGCATACCAGCGCACGGTCTCCGCGATCCCGTCGGCGAGTGGCGTCCGCGGCTGGTAGTCGGTGAGCTCCCGCAGCCGTCCCAGGTCGGGCACCCGCCGCGCGGGCGAACCCGGCGGAGCCGCGTGGACCTCCAGGCGCGGCGCGCCGCCCGCCGCGCGGATCACCAGCATCGCCAGCTCCTGCATGCTCAGCTCGGTGGTGTCGTCGCCGATGTTCGCCGTCACCGGTGCCGAACCCGGCAGCGCCGCCAGGCGCATGGTGGCCTCCACCGCGTCGGAGACGTGGCAGAACGCCCGGGTGTTGACCCCGCCGTAGATCGGGAACGGATCGACGCCGCGCAACGCGCGGTCGGCGAACTGGGAGACGACGTGGTTGAGTCCCATCCTCGGCCCGTACACGTTGTAGTAGCGCCCGATCCGGATCGGGAACCCGCCGTGATGCAGCAGCAGCGACTCGCTGACCAGCTTGCTCAACGCGTACGTGGCGCGTGCCTCATGCGGGTTCCGCAGGACGAACGCGCCGTCCTCGCGCACCGGGAAGCCGGTCAGCCCCGCGGCCGCCGCGCCGTCGGCCACCTCGCTGGTGGAGCTGAGGAAGAGCGCGCCGACCGAGCGCCGCGCACACCAGTCGACCAGTGTCATGGTCGCGGCGACGTTGTCGTGCAGCACCCGGAACGGCTCCCTGGCCACCCGGTCCACGCCGACCCACGCGGCGAGATGGAAGACGAGGTCGTACTGCTCGGCCAGCTTCGACGGCATCCCTCTCGTCAGATCGTGGTCGATCATCCGCACGTGCGGGCGCAACGCGACGACCTCGTCGTCCGTTCCGTGCCGCGACATGTTGTCCACGACGACGACCTCGAACCCGTCGGCCAGCAGCCGACGGCACAGATGCAGGCCGATGAAACCGGCGCCACCGGTGACCAACGCCCTTCGCACGTTCACCCGTCCTTCCCCTGGGACCTGCCAGGCAGGCCGTTGACATCGACCTTTCCCATCCCGGTACGCGGCAGCCGGGGCAGCTCGTGCACCCGGTGCGGAACCTCGTAGTCGGCGAGCCGGGAGCGGCAGTGCGCGATAAGTTCGGCGACCGAACCGCCGCCGGTCAGCACGACCGCCGCATGGACCTCCTGCCCGCCGAGGGAGTCGGCGCCGTACACGGCGGACTCGGCCAGCCCGTGATACTCGGCGACCACCCGCTGGACCCGGGCGGCGTTGACCTTCCGGCCGCCCACGTTGATGAACGCGCTGCGCCGCCCGTGCAGGACGAGTCGCCCGGCCCCGTCGACCGAGGCCAGGTCGCCGATGTCGTGGAAGTCCGCGACCGGTGACCGGTCGCCGAGGTAGCCGCGGAACATCGTGGCGGTGCGCACCAGCAGCCGCCCGTCGTCGAACCGCAGCTCGGCGTCGCGGACCGGCCGCCCCACGCAGCCCGCGGGCCACGGCTGCTCCCCGGGCAGCTGGCAGGCGATGAGCCCGGTCTCGGTGCTGCCGTACACCTGGAGCACGGCGGCGCCCAGGCGCTGTCCGGCGGCCGCGGCGACCTCGGCCGCGATCGCGCCACCGGACGACAGCGCCACCCGCAGCCGGCTCGACGCGGGGTGCACGGTACGCACCACCAGCTCGTAAACCAGCGGGGTGCCGAGCGCGACGGTGGCGCCCTCCTCGACGGCGGCGCGCAACCCGTGGGGGTTGAACTGGGTGAACACGGTGAGCGCGGCACCGGAGACGACGGCGGCGAACAGCCCGCCGACCATCCCGAAAGAGTGGGCGACCGGCACCGCGGCGACGATGGCGTCGTCGGGCGTGAGGCCGTAGAGGTCCCGGTAGAGGGCGCCGCCGCGCAGCAGGTTCGACACCGGCTGGCGGGCCAGCCGAGGTTCTCCCGTCGACCCCGAGGTCGCCTGGCAGACGTGGACCTCGCCGCCGGCCGGGCGCGGGCCGGCCGGCGCGGTGTTCGCGCCCGCCGCGATGAGCTGGTCGACGGGGACCACCCGGTACGCGTCCGGGCGTCCGGCCGTGTCGCCTGCGACCAGGGTACGCGTCCCGGCCGTGTGGAACACCGAACCCGGATCGCGCAGCTGGCGGCTGCCGGACTCGAAGACGGCCACGTCGACACCCGCCAGCAGCGCGCCCAGCAACCCGGACACTCCGGCGGCGGAGTTGTCCAGGGCGTAGAGGATCGTGTGCTCCTGCCCGAGGAGCTCGTCGCGGCGGGCGGCGGCGCGCTGGGCGGCCTCCGCCAGCTCCGCCCAGGACAGCGAGGTCCGGTGCCGCCCCTGGTACACGGTGAGGGCGGTCCGCCCGCCGAGGCGCTCCGCGTTGGCCCGCAACGCACTGCCCAGTTCGGTTCTCACACTGCCCCGTATCACTAACCCTCGGAGGTCGGGCGGTCACCCCGTCCGCGGTCCCGGCGCGTCCGGCAGCGCCGGCCGCGCCGTGCGGGCCAGGTCCGGGCCGGATCCGCCCACGTCAAGGCGTCACGCTAGGACGGCGTACGCGCCACGGGCAACGGTCGAAAACGGGTATAGCTGGTTGTCCAGGTCCATCGACCGTCTGCCAAGGGGTGCCGCACAGGCTCTGCGCGCGCGAGGCTGGTGAACGACAAGCGCCATTCCGACGGGTGAGGCGCATGAGGCGAGGACGGCGGATGTCAGGTCAGCACCGCGCCGACACCGGGGACGGCCACGCCGTCACGATCGTCGGCCTAGGTTACGTCGGATTGCCGCTGGCGGCCTGTTTCGCCGCCGCGGGCGTGCGCACGCTCGGGGTGGACACCAACTCCGAGGCCAGGGCCGCGGCCGCGGCGGGCAGACCGTCGTTCTTCGAGCCCGGCCTGAGCGACGAGCTGCGCACGCTGCCGCCGGGCATCCTCACGTACGCCGGGGAACTGCCGCCCGCGCCGTCGGAAGCCGTGGTGGTCTGCGTGGGCACCCCGTTCGACGCCCACGCGCACCGGCCCGACCTGCGCCAGTTCGAAGCCGCGGTCACCGCCGTCGCCGCACACATCGGCCCGCAGACCCTGGTGGTGGTGCGCAGCACCGTGCCGGTCGGCACCTGCCGCAACATGGTGCTGCCCATCCTGCGTCGATTCGTGGACGAGCCACTGCTGGCCTTCTGCCCGGAGCGCACCATCCAGGGCCGCGCCCTGACCGAGATCCGTTCCCTGCCGCAGGTCATCGGGGCGCTCGATGCGAGGTCGCGGGACCGCGCCCGTGAGCTCTTCGACCGCATCGCACCCGACCAGGTGCACGTCTCCTCCCTGGAGGCCGCCGAGCTGGTCAAACTGGCGTGCAACGCGCACACCGACCTCATCTACGGCTTCGGCAACGAGCTCGCGGAGCTCGCCGAGCACCTGGGGCTGGACGCCCACGAGGTGATTCGCGGCGCCAACACCCGCTACCCGCGCCCGGACATCGCCCGGCCGGGATTCGTCGGCGGCAGCTGCCTGACCAAGGACCCCTACCTGCTGATACACAGCGGTGAGTCGGTCGGCTACCGGCCGCCCATGGTCGCCGCCGCGCGGGCGGTCAACGAGAACGTGCCCGTCCGGGCGGCCCGGCGGATGCTGCGCGCACTGGCCGCCCGGCGTACTCCGGTCGGGGAGTGCAAGATCTTGGTCTGCGGGGTCGCCTACAAGGGGCGGCCGGTCACCGACGACGTGCGCGGCGCCGCGTCGGAGGTCGTCGCCCGCGAGCTCGGCGCGCAGGTCGGGCTCCTGGTCGCGCACGATTTCCTGGTTCCGGCCGAACGGACCGCGTCGATCGGGTTCAAGCCCGTCGGCCTGGAGGAGGGCCTGCGCGACAGCCACGGCCTGCTGCTGCTGAACGACCATCCCGGATATGCGGACCTGACGGCGCAGCACCTGCGCGCCGCGATGCGCCCGGACCCGGTCGTGTTCGACATGTGGGGCGTGTTGGCCGACCGGCTGCGCGACGCGCAGGGTATCGACTACCTCGAACTCGGCCGGGGCTGACGGGTGCGCCGGATACTCACCGTCTTCGGCTGTGTCGAAGGTGCGCAGACCTCCGGCGCCCAGCGTATGGCATGGCGGACCACGGCTGCCCTGGCGCGCCTCGGCCACCGGACCGCCGTGATGACGGACGCCCGGCCGCCGGCCGACGGCGGCCGGTGGCACTGGTTCGACCTGGACGGCGCAGCCGCGCAGGCGTTCGCCCCGGACGTCGTGCACGCCTACGACTTGGCCCAGCCGGCGGCCGTGCAGCGGGCGAAGGAACTCGCCGACCGCGCCGGAGCGAGGTTCGCGCTCACCCCCGCGTCCGCCCCCGAGTGCTGGCCGGATCTGTCGGCGGGAGCGCGGTTGTGCCGGGAAGCCGACGTCGTCTACGTGCTGACGGCCACCGAAGCGGACCGTTTCAGCGCGCTCGGCGTCGACCGGGACCGGCTCAGACACCTGCCGTCGGCGCCCGATCTGGTCGGCACGCCGGACCCGGCCGCTTTCCGCGCACGGTATGTGCCGTCCGGCCGGTCGGTGTTGTTCGTCGGGCGCCGGGTCGCCGCGAAGGGGTACGCCACCCTGCTGGACGCCGCCCCGCTGGTGTGGGCGTCGCACCCGGACGTCGTCTTCCTGTTCGCCGGACCCTACGGCGAGTCCGCCGCCGTGGAGGCGTTCCGCGCCGTGACCGACCCGCGCATCGTGGATCTCGGCATCGTCGACGACCAGTTGAAGCATGACGCCATCGCCGCCTGCGACGTGTTCTGCCTGCCGACGCGGGCGGACGTGTTCCCGCTGGTCTTCGCCGAGGCGTGGGCGTTGGGCAAGCCGGTCGTCGCCGGACGCTTCCCCGGGATCGCCGACGTGGTCCGCGACGGCGTCGACGGTCTGGTCACCGAACACGCTGCGCAAGCGGTCGCCGGCCGGCTGCGCGAACTGCTGTCCGATGACGCCAGACGGCTCGCGCTCGGCCGGGCCGGCCGGCTGCGGGTGCGGGCCGAGATGAGTTGGGAGCGCGTCGCGCAGGCCGTCGACGCCGGCTATCCGGGATAGCGCGACGTGCGCCGTGCAAGCCGGCAGGTTCCGCTGCGAGCGGAGCCGGTCGGCAGGTCGTCGTGCCATCCGTACGGTCCATGCCATATCGGCCGGTTGAAACGGGCAGCCGCCCGAATGGCTTGTGTAAAGTAACTTTATAGTGATACAAACTGATGACTTCACGGGGGAGGAACGAATGGACCATCACCATGCCCAACACAGTTCCGAAGCAGACGACGCCACGGTCGACGTGGCGTTGTGCGTGGGCGGGGAGGTACTGAGCAAGGGACTGGAAGTACTGCTGGGCAACGTCGAGAGAGTCGGCCGCGTCTACCGCGCCGCCGACACCGAGGACCTGGGCCGCCTGCTCGCCTCCCACCCATGCGATGTGGTCATCGTGTCGGTGGAGCAGTGGCCCTCGCTGGCCGAGGAGCCTGCGCTGGCCGGTGACGGCCTGCCTCGGATCCTGGTCGCCGGTGACGAGGTGCGGATCAGGAAGGCGTTCAAGTCGGCCAGCGCCACGGCGGACGGCTTCGTCTTCATCACCGACCTGTCCGCCGAGTCGTTGGACGACAGCCTCTCGCGCACCGTCTCGGGCATGATGCCGATGCCCCCGTCGCTGGCGCGCCACCTTCTCACCGGCGCACGGCGGATCGGGCAGGGGCGCGAGTCGCGCCCGGTGTCGCTGACCTTCCGCGAATCGGAGGCGCTCGCGCTGCTCGCCGACGGGCTCAGCAACAAGCAGATCGCGCGGGCCCTGAGCATCTCCACCCACGGAGCCAAGCGTCTGGTCGGTGCCGTGCTGCTCAAGCTCGGGGCTCCCAACCGGACCGCCGCCGTGGTGACGGCGATGAAGAGCGGTCTCGTCTAGCGAGCCGGGACGGGCACGCCACCGCGCAGGCGGCGTGCCCGTCCCGGGCCAAGACCTCAGTCACGGGAGTCCCGCCCACCGTCGAGGGGCGGGTGGCCGATCGGGTCCAGCGCCCCGGCGAGCAGCCGCGCTGCGGCGAGCGTCGTCAGGTCGCCCAGATACGGTCCGGCGATCGCCACGCCGACGGGCAGGCCGTGCGAGTCCAGCCGCACCGGGACCACCGTCGAGGGCAGGTAGGCCACGCCGGTCAGACCCGCCCAGACCGTCTGCTGCCAGTAGGGCCGCTCCGCGCCGTCGACGGTGACCCGGCGCTCGGCGAACGGCCGGTGATCATGCCGGATCGCCAGGTTGGCGGCGACCGGCAGCAGGAGCACGTCGTACCGGGCGAAGAACTCCCGCCAATGCAGCCGCAGCCGCTGCCGTTGCGCGTCCGCCCGAACCCAGTCCGGCAGCGGCCGGTCGGCCAGTTCGCCGCCGAGCCTTGCCACGTCGCCGCTGCCGGCGTCGGCGGTCGCGGCGAAACCCGCCAACAGCTGCCGGAACACCAGGTCGCTGTCGCCCAGCCGGACGCCGGCAGGTTGCGCGTACTCCACCTGCGCCCCGGCGCGGCAGAACGCGTCGATCGCCGTCTTCAACGCGACGGCGACCTCCGCGTCGACCGGGCAGTAGGGGTCGTCGATCCAGGCCGCGATCCGCCGCACAGGTCGCGCCGGTGGCAGGCTCACCTGCCACGCCGGCTCGTCCCAGGGGTGCGGGCCGACCGTGGCCCTCAGGACCGTCTCCAGGTCGTCGACAGTGCGCGCCATGGGGCCCGCCACCGCCAGGTCGACGGTGGTCGGTTGGAACGGCATCGGCGGGACGTGCCCGCGCATCGGCACGATCCCGAAACTCGGCTTGTGCCCGAACACCCCGCACGCCGAGGCCGGCAGCCGGATCGAGCCCGCGACGTCGGAGCCGAGCTCGACGGGGGTGAACCCGCACGCGACCGCGCCGGCGCCGCCGCCGGACGAGCCGCTGGTGCTGTGTTCAGGATGCCAGGGGTTGCGGGCGGTGCCGAAGACATCGTTGTACGACTGGATGTCGGCCGACGCGGCCGCGAGGTTCGTCTTGCCGAAGACGATGGCGCCGGCCTGGCGCAGCCGCCCGACCGCGGCAGCGTCCTCGCGCGGCACGAACCCGCCCAACATCGGCAGGCCACCGGTGGTGCGCAGCCCCTCGGTCGCGAGGCTGTCCTTGACCGTCATCGCGACACCGTGCAGCGCCCCCAGCCGGTGGCCCCGGACCGCGGCCTCATCGGCCTGCCGGGCCCACTCCGACGCCCGCTCGTCGATCGTGACGACCAGCCCCAACGCCGCGTTGTGCCGCTCGATGCGCGCCAGCAGCGCGGCCAGGTACTCGCGGGCGGACAACGTGCGCGCCGCGACGGCGGCCGCCACCCGCCGGGCCGACCACCAGTGCAACTCGTCCACTGCCGTGCCTTCCTCAGATCGCGCTGCCGGCGGCGGGGCGCACCGCTCAGGCCCCGAAGATGGGATCATCCAAAACCCGTTGCTGCACCAGGGCGTACTTCTGCGGGGTGCCGATGTCGTGCCACTCGTCGGAGAACCGGTACGCGTCGACGTGGGCGCCCAGCCGCGTCAGCGTGGTGATGAGTGCGGGCATGTCGGTGGCTCTGTCAGGCGGGATGTGCTCGCGCACCGCAGGGTCGGCGACGTAGATCCCCGCCGCCACGTCCAGCAGGAGTTCCGGCTTCTCGCGCACCCCGATGACCTGGCCGTCGACGATGTCCAGCACCCCGAGCTCGACCGGCACGCGGTGGGCGTGCGCGGCGACGGTGAGCAGGCTGGAGCCGGCCCGGTGCACCTTGTGCAGGTGGGCGAAGTCGATGGTGCTGAGCACGTCCCCGTTGACGATCAGCGCGGCCTCGTGCCAGTCCCGGACCAGCAGCAACGGACCCGCCGTGCCCATCGGCTCCCGGTCGAACGCGTAGTCCAGCGCCACGCCGAACTCGCTGCCGTCGCCGAACCGCTGGCGGATGGCGTCGGCCAGATGCGACACGCACATCGTGACACGATCCGCGCCGGCCTGGCGCAGCCTGCCGACGAGGATCTCCAGGATCGGCCGGCCACCCACCCCCAGCAGCGCCTTCGGCGTGTTGCGCGTGTGTGGCAAGAGCCGGGTTCCCTTGCCTCCCACCATGACGATGGCGTGCACGAAGGTCCTCCCTTGCCGTTGCCTGCCGACGCCGGGGCGAACCCGACGGCGTGGTGTACGGGCAGTATTCGCCGACGGCCATGGGGTTTGGAAAGCACCGAACGAGCGCGCGCCGACGGACCCCCAAATGGGCATGGTCTGACGGAGGCGTTGGCGGGCCCGATCCGGACCGCTTGAATGGCAGATGCCCGGAGCCCACGGGCGAATCGGGTGATCGCGGTGGCCCGGTCCCGATCCCCTCGTCGCCGGTGTGGCGTCGCGATCGCCGTCGACCGCGTGGGAGGAGTTGGCGGATGCGCGAGGTCCGACACATTGCGGCCCCCTTCACCGGCCAGGACAGGGGCAGCCACGACCTGACGCGAGGCCAGGCGAACCTTCTCAGCGTCCTGCTCGACGGCGCAGCCGTCACGCTCAGTGCGACACTTGCCGCCCCCGCCGGCACCGACCTGGCCCGCCTGTGCGTGGCGACGGCGGCGCTCATGGCGCGCCACGACTCGCTGCGCACCACGTACCGCCTGGGCACGCGGCCGACGCAGGTCGTCAACGGCGGCGGCCACCTGGACATCGCGATCTACGACAGCGACACACCGCTGAGCGAGCCCGAACTGGCGCGGGTACGCGACGAGGTGCGCGGTGCCCCCTGGACGGACCTGGCGACCAGGCCCCCGTTCCGGGTGGCGGCGGTCTGCGCCGGTCCCGAGGTCTCGCATGTGATCTTGGCGATCTGCCACGTGGCGGCAGACATGGCCGCACTGATGATCATCCTGGCGGAACTCGAGTCACTGCTGGCCGCCCGGGAGCTGCCGCCGGCCGGACCGCAGCCGGTGGACCTGCTGGCGCTGGAGAACACACCGGCACTGCGGCGCCGGCAGCGCAACAGCCTGAACTACTGGCGCGCACAGCTGCGCGGAACCGCCCACTCGCTGTTCCCGCCCGGCCCGGCCACCGGCCGGCCGTTTCACCGAGGACTGCTGGTCCGGTCAGCACCGGCCGCCGCCGCGGTCGAGGCCGCGTCCCGGCGGATCGGGGTCGGCAGTCGAACGGTCGTGCTCACCGCCGTGTCCATGGTGATCGCCCACCAGTCCGGACAACGGCGATGCCCGGTCACCAGCCCCACCGCCAACCGCTTCCTGCCCGGCATGCAGCACTATGTGGGCCAGCTCGCCTCGGACGCCTTCGCCTGCCTCGACCTGCGCACCGCGGAGACCTTCGACGCCGCGGCGCGGCTGGTCGCCCGCGACACGATCCGGGCCTACTGGCACGGCTGGTTCGACACCGGCCGGCTGTGGAGCCTGTTCGACGAGATCGCCCACGAACGGGGCGTGCGCGCACACGCCCGGGAGTTCGTGTTCAACGACATGAGCTCCCTGAGCGCCGCCCCCGCAGACGAGGCGGACCAGCTCAGCGCGACCAGGTACGGCCTGATCGAGAAAGTGGGCCGGCACGACGACCCGTCACCCGCCCGCGGACGCCTGGGCGTCGGCATGGCCTGGCTGGCCGATGAGCCTGCCGTCTCCCGGCTCTCCTTCGACCTGCTGGCCGTCGAGGGCGAGCTCGCCGCGGCACTGTGGGCCGACCCCCGCTGCTTCTCCGCCGCGGACGTGGTCGCGATGGCCGAAGCCGTGGAGAAGCTGCTGATCGCCGCCGGTGACGGAGAGGTCGGGTTCGCCGACCTGGCGACGGTGACCGGGATCAGCGCGCCCGTGCGCGGCGACGGCTGGCGCTTCGTGGACTCCGGCTGGGTGGAACTGAGCACGGTGCGGCGCCTGCTGGCCGGTGTCGTCGGCGAGGACTGCCTGGTCACCGCCGACGACCAGGCGGAGGGAACCCGGCTGGTCGGCTTCGTCGCCGACCCGACGGCCACGCTCACACCCGAGACGGTCCACCTGGGCTGCGTCGCCGCACTGCCCGCGCTGTCGGGCACCATGACTCCACACACGTACGTGATATGCCCGGCAGCTCCACCCGACCGCGACGACGCGCGCGCGTGGCGGGCACAGCGGCACCTGGCCACCGGAACGGGCCGCGGCAGATGAGCCCCGATCTGCTGGTGGTCGGGTCAGGCCTGTTCGGTCTCACCATCGCCGAACGCTGCGCGAGCGAACTCGGTCTGAACGTGCTGATCCTCGAACGGCGAAAACACGTCGGCGGCAACGCCTACAGCGAGATCGATCCGGAGTCCGGAATCGAGGTGCATCGCTACGGCACGCACGTGTTCCACACCTCCAACGAGCGGGTCTGGAACTACGTCAACCGGTTCACCTCCTTCACCGACTACCGGCACCGCGTGTTCTCCCTCGCGGGTGGACGCGTCTATCCGATGCCCATCAACCTCGGCACCATCTGCCAGTTCTTCGGCCGGGCGATGTCGCCGCAGGAGGCCCGCCGCCTGATCGCCGACCAGGCGCGCGACGTCACCGACCCGCAGAACCTGGAGGACAAGGCGGTGTCCCTGATCGGACGGCCCCTCTACGAGGCGTTCATCCGCGGGTACACGGCCAAGCAGTGGGAGACCGATCCCAGACGGCTTCCCGCCGACATCATCACCCGCCTCCCGGTCCGATACACGTTCAACGACCGATACTTCGACGACGTGTACGAAGGGCTGCCGGTCGACGGATACACGCCATGGCTCGAACGGATGGCCGACCATCCCGGTATCGAGGTGTGCCTGGACGTCGACTTCTTCGACGTGCGAGCGGACTTCGCCGGCAAAGTGCCGATCGTGTACACCGGTGCCATCGACCGCTATTTCGACTATGCCGAAGGTCCGCTGGCCTGGCGCACGCTGCACTTCGAACGCGAGGTGCTGCCGATCGGCGACTTCCAGGGCACCTCCCAGATGAACTACCCCGACCAGGACGTGCCGTTCACCCGGATCCACGAGTTCCGCCACTTCTACCCGCAACGCCGCCACTACCCGCGCGACCGCACCGTCATCGTGCGGGAGTACTCCCGGTTCGCCACGCGCGACGACGAGCAGTACTACCCGGTCAACACCGCGCGCGACCGCGAGCGGCTGCTGCGCTACCGCAAACGCGCCCAGGAGGAGAAAGCGGTGTTCTTCGGCGGGCGGCTCGGCACCTACCAGTACCTCGACATGCACATGGCCATCGGATCCGCGCTCACCATGTTCGACCGGATCGGCCCGCTGCTCACCGCCCGACGCGCGCGCAGAGGCAAGCGATGACGACAGGACGGCCCACGGCCACCGCGCCCGAACCGGCACAGCCCGGGCACGTGCTGCTCAAGGCGGGCCGAGAACATGGCTGGCAAGTGGCTCTGACCCGCCTGCACGCGCTGGCGGGCGCCGAAACCATCCTGGTCGGCCCCGCCGGCCACGCGGTGCTGTGCCCGCAGGCGTCACGCACCGCCGTGCGGCTGCGCGTCGGGACGACCTTCCTGGCGCGTGACCGGGCCCGCGAACAGGCCCTGCCCGTGCCGGTCACCGGCGTGGTGGCGCTGCGGGTGGGCACGCGGCCCGCCGCGGCCGACCCGTATCCGTGGGCGACCGTCCTGGCCGGACTCCGGCTCGGTCTGTCCCAGGGCCTGCTCGACCGTGCCGTCGCCCACCTCGGCCGACGCAGCACCGGCGGCCAGCCGCTGCTGCGCCACCAGGCGCTGCAGGTCGCCGTCGCCGACCTGGTGATCGAACATCTCGAGATCGGCTGCGAACTCGACTCGGCCGAGGGCCTCGACCCTGCGGCGGCAGCGGACCTGCACCGCCGGATCACCCGGGCCGACCGCAGCCTGTTGCACCTGTTCGGGGCGCACGGCTACGAGCTGGACGGGCCCGCTGCCACTGGCTATGTGTCGGAGCTGCTGGCCGACGCCTACGGCGACGCGCGCAGTGAGGCGGTCCCGGCATGAGCGAACTCGACCGTCGGCTGCTGCTGCTCCAGGCCGAGGCCCGCCAGTGGGCCGACGAGATGCGCCCGCACGCCCTGCGGGTGGACCGCGACCCCGATGCGATCTCGACCCTCACCCACCTGGCGGTGCTCTCACGGCTGGGCACACTGCAGATCCCGGCCGAGTACAACCCGCGTCCGCTGCTGCTGTCCGGTGAGCGCTTCTATCTGACCAGCGCCCTGGAACGCGTGGTGTTCCTCGAGGAGACGGCATACGGCGACCTCGGCATCACGCTCGCCTCGCCCGGCGCGCCGATGAGCGGCGTCGTGGTCGACGCGATGGGAGACCCCGCACAGAAGGAGTCCTTCTTCGGCCGGCTGCTCGACCGCCCGACCTGGACGTTCTTCGCGCTCACCGAACCAGACCGCGGCTCCGACGCCGGCCACCTGCAGTGCCGGCTGGAGCGCCCGGCCGACGGCGGGCCCGCGCGGCTGCACGGGGACAAGCGATACGTCGGCAACGCGGCTCGGGCAGACCTGGGTGTGGTGTTCGCCAGGATCGGCGGAGGCCCGCTCGGCCTGGGCGCCGTGCTGGTGGAGGCAGGCACCCCGGGCTACTCGGCCGAGCCGATCCCGACGCTGGGCGTCCGCGGAGCCCAGCTGGCAGCCCTCCGGCTGACCGGGGTGGCGGTGCCCGACGAGCAGGTGCTGGGGCGGCACCTGCCCGCGACCCGCCGCGGTGCGCTGGGCTGGCTGCGCACCTTCAACCTGCTGCGACCGGTCGTCGCCACCATGGGGGTCGGTGTCGCGCGCGCGGCCTACGAGTACGTCCTGGCGCAGCGGCCGACAGCCCGGGGCGACGCGGGGGACCGGCTCGCGCGCATGGCACATGACATCGAGACGGTCCGCCGGCTGACGCGCCGCAGCGCCGAGGCGGTCGACCGCGACGCCGACGACGGGCACCTCGCCTCGGTGGCGAAGGTGAGCGCGGCCCGGCTGGCGGAGCGGGTGACCGTCGCGGCGCTGCAGATGCTCGGTCCGGGCGCGCGGTTCGAGCATCCCCTGCTGGACAAGCTGGCACGTGATGCGCGGGCGGTGGAGTACATGGAAGGCACCAGCACCATCCAGCGGCTGGGTGTCTTCAAGGATCTGCTGCGCCGCGGCGTACCGCCGGCCGGCGCAGCAGCCCGCAGCTCCGACCAAGGCTGATTCGCTCCCGCCCGGCCGGGCGGACGGCATGCCGTCAGTAGGTGACCGGCAGCGCCGTCGGCACCTGGACGACGTAGGAGGACCGACGCCAGCTCACCTCGTCGGCGGGCACGGCCAGTGCCAGGTTCGGCAGCCGGGTCGTCACCTGCTCGATGACGACGGCCATTTCGATCCTGGTGAGTTCCGCACCGGGACAGAAGTGGCGCCCCCGGCCGAAGGCGAGGTGCCGCATGTCGGTTCGGCTGAAGTCGAGCTGCTCCGGGTGCGCGAAACGTTCGGGATCGAGTCCGGCGGCGGCGATGGACAGCAGCACGGTGTCGGACCGCGCGAAACGTGCCCCCGCCACGTCCATCTCCTCGGTGGCGAACCGCCGGGCGGTGTGCAGCGCGCCGCAGTTGCGCAGCAGCTCCTCCACCGCCGTCGGGATCAGGGCCGGGTCGCTGCGCAGCGCGGCGAACAGCTCCGGCCTGCGCAGCAACTCGCGTATACCGGCGCCGATCATGCCGATGGACGTGTCGTAGGCGCCCAGCAGCAGCGCGAAGGCGAGCCCCACCAGCTCGTGGTCGTCGAGTGGGACACCGTGCTCGTCGCGGGAGTGGACCCACTCGGAGACCGCGTCGTCCTGCGGGTCCTCGCGCCTTCGCCGGGCGACGAGATCGCCCAGGTATGCCAGCAGCTCCCGCCCGGCCGCACGCCTGCCGCCGGGAAGGCTCTCGGGCGGGTCGATGTCGATGATCACATTGGTCCAGTGCTGGAACCGGGCGCGGTCGGCCGCCGGGATCCCGAGCACGTCGCATATCACGACCATCGGGTAGGGGATCGCCAGCGCCGTCATCAGGTCGACGGCGCCGGAGGCGCCCAACGGCTCCAGGACCTCCGCCGCGGCCTGTTCCAAACGCGGGCGCAGCGCCCTGACCCGCTTCAGGGCCAAGGTCCGGTTCAGGAACGTCCGCAGCCGGGTGTGCTCCGGCCCGTCCAGACTCGCCACCGTACGGGTCGTGAACTGCGCGGGCATGGGCATCGCGCGGCTGCGGGCGACCTGTTCACGGGTGCCCGCCCGGGTGATGTTGCGCGCCAGCCGGGAGTCGGCCAGCAACTGCTCGACCTCGTCGTAACCGGTGACCAGCCATGCCTGCAGCCCGTCAGGCGTCCTGATGCGGTGCACCGGGCGTCCGCTCGCGTGCAGCCGCGCGTACCTGCGATGCGGGCAACCGCCGTCGAACGGCTGCGGCCGCTGCTCGGGCACCGAGCTCATTGACGCCTCCCTCGTGCGGGAAATTCCAGGTCGTCCGGCACGCGCCGGGCTTCTGAACCCGACCGCAGCCAGTCGACGACCGAGCCGACGCCGTCCTCGATACCGATCGACGGATGCCATCCCAGTTGCCGGCCGCTGCGGGCGACGTCCAGCCGGATCCGGCGGACTTCGCCTCGCAGGGGCGGGCCGAACTCCGGCGCGAGGTGCGAGCCTGTCCGCTCGGTCAGCAGACGGTGCAGTTCCAGCAGCGAGGTCTCCACGCCGGTGCCGACGTTGAAGACCCCGGTGCCGCTGCGGGCGGCCGCCACGAACGCCTCCGCCACATCGGACACGTGCACGTAGTCCCGCGTGGTCGCGCCGTCGCCGTTGATCCGGCAGGGCAGGCCGTGCAGGAGCCGATGCGCGAATGTGGCGACCACGCCGCCCTCGCTGTCCGGCCGTTGCCTCGGCCCGTACACGTTGCCCAGCGCGAGCACGGCGTAATCCAGGCCGTACTCGGTGCGGTACAGCCTGAGGTATTCGGACGCGACCGCCTTGGTGACGCCGTAGAACGACAGCGGGGCGTGCGCGTGGTCCTCCGCCACAGGAAGCCGCTCGGCGGCCACCTGGCCGTAGATCGTGCCGCCGCTCGACGCGAAAACGATCTTTCGGCAGCCGGCCAGGCGTGCCGCTTCGAGCATGTTCACCAGGCCGACGACGTTCGCCTTCGCGTCGAGCACCGGGTCGCGCATCGAGACCTGGACGGTCGACTGGGCGGCCAGCAGAAACACCACGTCCGGGCGCACCTGGTCCACCAGCCGCGCGGCTTCGGGCCCGGCGATGTCCGCCTCGGCGATCGTCAAGTCGCCCGCGGCGGTGATCGCCTCGAGGTTCTCGGCGCGCCCGGTGGAGAAGTCGTCGACCACCATCACCTGGTGGCCGCGCTCGAGCAGGAGCGCGGTCAGATGCGATCCGATAAAGCCTGCTCCACCTGTCACGATGGTCTTCATGGCCGGTCAGACGGCTCCTTCCGCCGTCCCGGATGCGCGGTGGCCGCCGGCCAGGCGTTGTCGGTGGTGCGCGGACGGGTCCAGTCTTACGCCGCGGCACGGGGTTGTCGCGGCCTCGATCGGGCATGACCGGCTGGGCCCGTGCTGATCGGGCGCCACGCGGGCAGGCTCGGAACCCGGCGGCACCGTGACGCCCTTCGGGCACGCCCATTCGATCAGGGCGGCCGGGCGGCCGGGCGACCCTTCTGCGCCGGCCCGCGGCCGGGCACATTTGGTCGAGGCGGGGGTGCGGCCCCAGGCCGGGTCGAGCCTGCCGGAAACGGGCGGGGATTCGACGTGACATCACCGTGCCGCATCCTGGGAGGGACAGTGACTTCGCTCGCGGCGATTGCGAGTTTCCACCCGCCCCACCGCGTATCGATCGCGGACTACCTGTCCCGGCACGGGGTGGACGAGGCGCAGACCAAGGTCTACGAGCGGTACTACGGTTTCTCGGAGATACGCATCGCCGAAGGCATGGGCTTCGCCGAGCAGATGCTGGCGGCCGCCGCGCGGCTGGCGGAGCTGCCGCGGGTGCGGCACCGGATCCGCTACGTGATCCAGGCGCGGACCATGCCCATCGCCGCGCCCTACCCGACGAATCCGCTGCACGCCGTGCGGTCGGCGCTGGGTTTGGCGCACGCGACCGCCTTCTGCCTGAACCAGCAGGCATGCGCGTCCGGCCTGCTGGCGGTGGAGGTCGCCGGACGACTGCTGGAACGCGACGGCGATCCCGAGGCACTGGCGTTGATCTTCGTCGGTGAGAAGACGTTCACCTCGTCCGCGCAGGTGCTGTCGTTCACCGCGGTGATGGGGGAGAGCACGGCGGCGGTGCTGGTCGCCCCAGGAGACGGCCCCGACACGGTGCTGAGCTACGCCTCACAGATACACGGACGTTATTATCTTGGCCCGCGGATGCCCGCGGAGCTGCAAAACCAGTTCGCCGACGGGTATGCCGACGCACTCGCCGAAGTGATCCGGGCGGCGCTCGACGGCGCCGGGCTGGCCATCGACGACATCAAGCTCATACTTCCGCACCACGTCAACCGCATGTCATGGGTGCGGGTGCTGCGCAAGCTCGGCATCCGCGGCGGCGACCGGCTGTTCCTGGACAACCTGGCGTCGACGGGGCACTGCTTCGCGGCCGACCCCTTCCTCAACCGCGAGACGGCAGGCGAGAAGGGCCGACTGCGCAGCGGCGACCGCTACGTGATGACGTCCGTCGGGCTCGGTGCGACCTTCTCCGCAATGGTGCTGTCCTGCTGACCGCAGCCGTTGCTCCGTCCCCTGGCGAAAGGGTGCCATGTACGTCACATCGCGCTCCGTGAACCCTCACCGGGACACGGACGAGCCCGCCGCTGCCGTCCTGCGACTGACGCACGTCGAGCACCATGTGGCGACAGGCGGGCGGCCGTTCGACGACTTCTGCCGGGGCTACTTCCAGGACCTGTGGGGCATGTACGGCGTGCCCTGGGAGGAGAACCTGTTCGCGGTCCAGCGCAACACCTTCCACGACCTGCTGGCCATGAGCGGGCACACGGCAGCGCCGTTCCAGCTGGCGATCCTGGCCGGCACCACGCCCGACACCGATCCCGTCTTCCCGATGGCGCAGCTGGCAGAACACGTGGGCGGCCAGGCCTTCACCTTCGCGGTGTCCGACCAGGGAACGGCCGCTCCTTTCACCGCACTGCGCCTGGCCGCGGAGCACATCCTGCCGGGCCCGGTCCGGCGGGCCCTCGTCCTGGTCGTGGACCAGAAGACGCGCCTGCACCGCGGCGCGGTGCCGGCCTCGGTGACCCCCACGGCTGACGCGGTCGCCGTGCTGGTGTTCGAAACCGGGCCCGGACCCGGGCGCATGCTGGTCGAGCAGGCCACCGACGTCCCCGCGGACGAGGTGGCCGCCCGCGTCGCGGCGGCGGTGGCCGACGCGGCGGCCGACGGCAGCCACGTCGACGTGATCGGCAGCGCGGGCTGGTTCGCCAACGCCGACACCATCCCGCCGGACGCTCGACGTGCCCCCGACGGCATGCCCTGCACCGGCCTGTGGGCCGCAGCCGCCGTGGACCTTCCCCGCTGGCGTGTGCACGGTCGGCAGGTGCTTCTCGTGGACTACGACGAGTCGTTGCGTTACCTGAGCATCTGCCGGATCGACATGGCAGGCGACGCCGGGTCGTCAGCGACGCGGTGAATCCGGCTGCGGCACGGCGAGCTTGTGGGCGACGTCGTCGGCGACCGGATGACCGGCGTTGGCGTACAGCTTGTACGCGTGCTCCCAGCGTTCACGGGCCGTGGCGTGATCGCCCAGCGCCTGGAACGCGTCGCCGGCATGGTTGGCCAGCTGCGCGTCCAGGATCGGATCGCCCAGTTCCCGGACCAGGTCACGGGCGATGTCGTACTGCTCGACCGCGGCGGCGTACGCGCCGAGAGCGTGGTGGGCCTGGCCGATGTTGTCCAGGGACACCACCTCGTTGACGGTGTCACCGGCCAGGTGCTGGTCGGCGGCGGCCCGCTGGAAGAACCCGATCGCCGCCGCCGGGTCCCCGCCGTAGACCAGGTACAGGCCGACAGCGTTGGCGGCCCGGCCCGCCCAGCTCGGGTCGTCCAGGCCCGACCACAGCTCCAGGGACCGCTCGACGTGGGCCAGCGCCTTGCCGAGGTCACCCTGCAGGAAGCACACGTAGGACAGCACGAACTCGGTCTCGGCCTGCCCGCGGTGGTCCCCGGCGTCCCGGCACAGCTGCATCGACTCGTGCATGTGCGTGTACGCGTCGGCGAACCGCCGCAGACGCCCCGCGACGGCCCCGAGGAACCGGTGGGCGTGCGCCGCCGCCGCGTGGTCCATCGACGCGGTCGCCGCCCGCAGCGCCACCGCCCACGCCGCGCCTTCGTCGTGCCAGCGGTGCTGCTCGTACAGGAACGTGTCCAGGGCCCAGCCGAGCTGCCACGCGTACTGGTCCTGGCCGTCGTCGCGGGCCTGGCGCAAGGTCGCCAACAGCACCGAACGCTCGGCCTCCAGCCAGGCCAGCGCCGTGCGGTAGTCGGGCCGGTGGCTGCCCTCGGCGGGCGGCACCGGCAGCGGGATCGCCGGGCGGATCGGGTTCAGGACCCGGTCGGCCTCATGGGCCTTGCGCGTGTAGTGGTCGAGCAGCCTGGTCAGCGCGTCGCGGCGCTCGTCGCCGCTGTCGGCGGTGCGGGCCAGCTCGTGGGCGTAGTCGCGGAGCAGGTCGTGCAGCTGGTAGCGGCCCGGTCGGTGCTCGACCAGCAGGCCGGCGTCGACCAGTTCGTCGAGTTCGGGACGGGCGTCGTGCACCCCGGCGAGGGCTGCGGCCGCGTCGGCGGCGATGTCGGGTCCGGCGGTGAGGCCGAGCCGGCGGAACAGCCGCGCGGCGGCCGGGCTGACCGCCGCGTACGACCAGGAGAACACGGCGTGCAGGCCGTCGTGGCTGCGCGAGCCGGCCCGGCGCAGGTCGGCGGCGGCTGTCGCCAGCGGCGACCCCGTCTGGGCCACCCGGGCGGCGGTCAGCGCGAGCGCCAGCGGCAGCCGTCCGCAGACGGCGACGGCGTCGGCGGCCGCGGTGTCGTCGGCCGGGCCGGGCAGACGGGACCGGACCAGCTCGACGGCTTCGGCCTGGCTCGGCAGGTCGACGGGCACCGGCACGGCGGCGTACTCGGCGACCAGCGAGGTCAGCGGGCTGCGGCTGGTCACGATCGTGCGTACGCCGGGGCCGGCGGCCAGCAGCGGGCGCACCTGGTCGGTGTCGCGGGCGTTGTCGAGCACGACGAGCAGCCGGCGCTCGGCGGCCAGGCCGCGGAAACGGGCCGCTTGCGCGGCCGGGTCCGCGGGGATGTCCCGGGCGGGCACGCCGAGCGCGTCGAGGAAGACGCGGATCGCGTCGGCCGGGTCGAGGACGTCCCCGTCGCGAGCGTATCCGCGCAGGTCGGCGTACAGGCGGCCGTCGGGGAAGGCCGCGGCCTGGCCCGCCGCCCAGTGCACGACGAGCGTGGTCTTGCCGATGCCGGGTGGTCCGGACACCACGGTGACGGGCTGGACAACGTTGTCCAGCGCGGTCAGCACAGCGGCGCGACCGACGAAGCTGCCGACCATCGCGGGCAGCAGATGGGGTCCGGCGGTCTTGGCGCCGGCCCGCTGCCGCAGTCCCTCGTGGACGCCGACGAGCACGTCATGACGGCGGCGCCACTCGGCGAGTTCGGCCTCGCTCGCGCCGCAGGCGAGCACGAACGGGCGCACCAGGGTCTCGAAGTCCGGCGGCCGTTTGATCTGCCCGTCGAGGATCGCGTAGAGCTGGGTCCGGCTGATGCGCACCTGCCGGGCGATGCTCGGCAGGTCACGTCCCGACGTTTGCCACAAGGCCCGGAGGTTGGCGCAGAACTGCGTGACGGGGCTGGTGCGATCGTCCACATAGGTCAGCCTATCCGGTGTGCTCAGGTATCCGTATTCCGCAGGACGGCGACGATCAGGTGAACGGATCGGCCGACAGCGACCGCCGGGGTCAGAAGACCGCCCCCGGGTTGAGGATTCCCGCCGGGTCGAGGCAGTCCTTGATGCGACGGTTGAGTTCCAGCGCATCCGGGCCGAGGTAGTCGGGCAGCCACGCCTTCTTGAGCCGGCCGACGCCGTGCTCGCCGGTGATCGTGCCGCCCAGAGCGATCGCCAGGTCCATGACCTCGCCGTAGGCGCGCTGGGCACGCGCCGCCTGGCCGGCGTCCATCGGGTCGAACACGATCAGCGGATGCGTGTTGCCGTCACCGGCGTGGGCGATGACGGCGATCAGGACATCGCGGGCCCGGGAGATCGCCTCGATGCCGCGTACCAGCGCACCGAGTGCGGGCACCGGCACGCCGACGTCCTCCAGCAGCAGCGAACCCTTCTTCTCCAGCGCCGGGATCGCCATGCGCCGAGCGACCGTGAACGCTTCACCGGTCTGCGGGTCGTCGGTGGTGAACACCTCGACGGCGTGACTCGCGCGGCAGAACTCGCCGATGTGCGCGATCTCCTGCGCCGCGTGCGCTCCGGCTTCGTCGGACTGGATGACGAGCATGGCTTCGGCGTCGCGGTCCAGACCCATCCTGGTCAGATCCTCGACGGCGTTGATCGACGTGCGGTCCATGAATTCCAGCATCGACGGGCGCAGGCCACGCGTGACGGCCACCACGGCGCCGGTGGCGTCGTCGAGCGACGCGAACGTGGCGACCAGGGTGGCCCGGGGCCGCTGGGCGGGCAGCAGGCGCAGCACGATCCGGGTGATGACGCCCAGCGTCCCCTCGCTGCCGACGAACAGCTTGGTCAGCGACAACCCGGCGACGTCCTTGATCCGGGGTCCGCCCAGTTCGACCGCGGTGCCGTCGGCGAGCACGACGGTGAGCCCGAGGACGTAGTCGCCGGTGACGCCGTACTTCACGCAGCACAGGCCGCCGGCGTTGGTGGCGACGTTGCCGCCGATCGAGCAGAACTCGTACGACGACGGGTCGGGCGGATACCACAGGCCGTGTTCGGCGGCGGCTGCCTTCACTTCGGCGTTGAGCAGGCCGGGCTCGACGACGGCGGTGCGCGACGACGGGTCCACCGTGATCGCGCGCATGCGCTCGGTCGAGACGACCAGGCACCCCGCCACGGCCGAGGCGCCGCCGGACAGGCCGGACCCGGCGCCGCGGGTCACCACGCCGACGCGGTGCGCCGTGGCGAACCGCATCACGGCCTGCACGTCGGCGGTGCAGGTGGCCCGCACGACCGCGAGCGGCACCCCGGCGAGCGGGTCGTTGGCGCGGTCCCACCGGTAGGCGTCCATGCTGTCCGGGTCGGTGATGACACAGTCGGCGGGCAGCGCGTCCACCAGGGGCGTTAGGTCGACGGAACCGGTCGTGCCGACGCCGCGAGAGGCTTCGTCCATCGGGCACCTCCCTGATGGCCGGGGCCGTCGCGAGCACGCCTCGCCGCCGCAGACCATGACCTTCGATCTCTGATCCTATCGGGCCGTGGCCGGTGGTTCACCGGTCCGAGGCCGCGACACCGAAGGGCCGGCCGTGCCGCGGCCGGCTTCTGGCTGTGCGCGGCCGACCTGGCCGGGTGACGCCGAGCACGCACTCGATTGCCACTGCCCGCGCACTCGGCGTCCGTAGCGTCGTCGGTGCACGAGGGCGGCGGCTGCTGCCGGTTCGGCCGGTATCGCGCTGCGTCGCCCGAGGACGAGCGAAGGAACATCCCATGACGATCAATGCCGGGGCCCCTGTCGTGGTGGGCGTGGACGGCTCGGCCGAAGGGCTGGCCGCGGTGCGCGTGGCGGCCCGGGAGGCGGCCCACCGGCGGCGTGCGCTGCGGATCGTGCACGCGTTCATCTGGCCGCTGATGCACGTGCCGGTCGGCCCCGCTCCCGGCGGCCCGGCCGACGGCGGGCTGCGCCACCAGGCCGAGCGGTACGTCGAGCAGGCGATGGCTGAAGCGGGCCAGGTCGCCCCCGAGGTGCCGGTCACCGGTGTGGTCGTCGACGGCGCGCCGACCCCGGTGATGGTGCACGAGTCGCGCGGGGCGGCCCTGCTGGTCCTCGGCAACCGCGGTCTGGGCGGCTTCGCCGAGCTGCTGATCGGCTCGGTCACCGTGCAGGTCACGGCCCGGGCGCTGTGCCCGGTGCTGGTGGTACGCGGTGAGCCCCGCGCCCGCGGGCCGGTCGTGGTCGGCGTCGACGGCTCGGAACTGTCGATCGAGGCGGTCGGGTTCGCGTTCGAGGAGGCCGCCAACCGCAGCGCCCCGCTGGTCGCCGTGCACGCGTGGCTGTTCGCCACGCCCGCGCTGCGCGACGGCTCGGTGCCCCGGGTGCACGACGTCGACGGGCTCGGTGAGGAACTGGACCGGGTGCTGCCCGAGGCGGTCGCCGGGTACGCCGAGAGCTTTCCGCAGGTGGCGGTCCAGCACCTGCTGGTGCGCGGCACCCCGGCGCACGTGCTGGCGGAGCAGTCGAAGACCGCCCAGCTGGTGGTCGTCGGCGCGCACGGCCGGGGAATGCTCGGCGGGCTGCTGCTCGGCTCGGTCAGCCACGCGGTGCTGCACCACGCGCATGCGCCGCTGGCCATCGTGCGGCACCGGTCCCGGCCGCACTGACCTGGTCGCGGGATGAGTGGAGGAGTCGGGATGGGCGAGCAGGCCGACGTCGTCGTGGTGGGTCTGGGGCCGGGTGGCGAGCACGTGGCCGGTGCGCTGGGCGAGGCGGGCCTGGACGTGGTGGGCGTCGAGGCGGAGCTGGTCGGCGGGGAGTGCCCGTACTGGGCGTGCGTACCCAGCAAGATCATGATCCGGGCGGGGAACTCGCTGGCCGAGGCCCGCCGGGCGGCGATCCTCGCCGGCACCGTCGAGGTGACCGCCGACTGGGGCCGCGTCGCCGACCGGATCCGCGAGGAGGCCACCGACGGCTGGAACGACCGGGCGGCGGCCGACCGGCTCACCGCCAAGGGCGTGCGGCTCGTCCGGGGAACGGGCCGCCTGACCGGCCCGCGCCGGGTCGCCGTCGGCGAGACGGTGTACGAGGCACGCCGCGGCGTGGTGCTGGCCACCGGCAGCCGGCCGCGGCTCCCCGCGGTCGACGGGCTCGCCGCGACGCCGTACTGGACCAACCGCGACGTCATGAAGGTCGAGAAGCTGCCGGCGTCGCTGCTGGTGCTGGGCGGGGGACCGGTCGGGGTGGAGATCGCCCAGGTGTTCGCGTGGTTCGGCTGCGCGGTCACCGTGATCGAGGGCGGTGAGCGGCTGCTGTCACGGGAGGAACCGGAGGCAGGTGAGCTGGCCGCGGCGGCGTTGCGGGCCGACGGGGTGTCGGTGCTCACCGGCGTCCGGGCCGAGCGGGTCGAGCACGACGGTGCCGGGTTCGCGGTGTGGTTGGCGGGTGAACTGGAGCCGCTGCGCGGGCAGCGGCTGCTCGTGGCGGCGGGCCGGGGCGTGGACCTGGCCGGGATCGGCGTCGGGGCGGTGGGGCTGGACGCGGCGGCGCGGTCGGTGCCGACGGACAGCCGGATGCGCGCCGGGGCGGGGCTGTGGGCGGTCGGCGACATCACGGGTGTCGGCGCGTTCACGCACATGGCGATGTACCAGGCGCAGATCGCGGTCGGCGACATCCTGGGCAGCCCGGGGCCGGCCGCCGACTACCGGGCGCTGCCCCGGGTCACCTTCACCGACCCGGAGATCGCCGCGGTCGGCCTGACCGAGCAGCAGGCCCGGGAGCAGGGTCTGCGGGTGCGGACCAGCCTGGTGCCGATCGACTCGTCGACCCGGGGCTGGATCCACGGGCCGGGCAACGACGGGTTCGTCAAGCTGGTCGCCGACGTCGACCGGGGTGTGCTGGTCGGGGCGACGTCGGCCGGCCCGGCGGGCGGCGAGGTGCTGTACGGGCTGGCTGTGGCCGTACACGCGCAGGTCCCCGTCACCAGCCTGCAGCACATGATCTACGCCTACCCGACCTTCCACCGGGCGGTGCTGCCCGCGCTGGAGGCCCTGCACTGACCTTGCTCCCTAAGCCCCAGCCTGGCGGCCCGCCGGCCGCGAGCGCGGTGAACGCCCTCCCCACCGTGCGCCCGGCGGCCACCAGGCTGGCTTTTCGGAAGCGCCCGCGGCAGTCGGCCCTCGTCGTCGACAGCGTGGTGCGGGATGCGACCTGCAACTCCGGAGCCATCGCCGGTCCGGTGCCTACTTGGGCGTTTTCGGCGTTCCGCTGAGCAGTGCAGACCGCCCGGACACCGGATCTGTGACAGCCCGCCGAAGATCTCACCGCGACCGGCCCTTCGCTGGGCATCGGCCGCCTGACCGGCCCACGATTGACCGCGACCGTGACCTGCCCGGCACACCGAAGCGATCTTCGGTGGGGGTGGGCGACGAGGCAATGGGGGCGTGTGATGACCGGCTGTGCGTTCGGCGAGCGGCTGCGGGAGATCCGGCAGTCGGCCGGGATGACCATCGAGGAGCTGTCCGCGGCGTCGGGTGTGAGCGGCCGGGCGATCAGCGACATGGAACGCGGACACAGCCGGGCCCCGCAGGAACGGACCCTCGCCGCGCTGACCGGCGCGCTGGGGCTCGCCGACCCCGACCGTGCCGGGCTGGTCGCGCTGGTGCG
Source organism: Catellatospora sp. NPDC049133 (assembly GCF_040648455.1). Classification (NCBI taxonomy): domain Bacteria; kingdom Bacillati; phylum Actinomycetota; class Actinomycetes; order Micromonosporales; family Micromonosporaceae; genus Catellatospora; species Catellatospora sp. NPDC049133. The sequence goes on along the minus strand of NZ_JBEZDT010000020.1, from coordinate 143,910 downwards.
CGCGGAGCGGGCGGGCAGCCGGGTCGGCCGGCCGCGCACCGGCGAGCTGCCCCGCGGGATCGGCGACTTCGTGGGCCGCGAGCAGGAGCTGCGGGAGCTGCGCGGCCACGCCGCATCGGGCGGCGGCCGGACACCGGTGGCGCTCGTGCACGGCCAGCCGGGGCTGGGCAAGACGGCGCTGGCGATCCGTGCGGCCGAGCAGATGCGCGACCTGTTCCCCGACGGGCAGGTCTACCTCGACCTGCGCGGCACCGACCCCGAACCGATGGGGGCCGGTGAGGCGCTGCGGCGGCTGCTGCGTGCGCTAGGCGTCGAATCCCGCGGCATCGCCGAAGACGAGCAGGAGCGGGCCGGGCAGCTGCGCGCGATCACCCGTGAGCGACGCTGCCTGCTGGTGCTCGACAACGCGGCCGACGAGGGCCAGGTGCGGCCGCTGCTGCCCGGGGCGGGCGCCGGGATGGTGGTCGTGACGAGCCGCCGGCTGCTGGGCGGGCTGGCCGGGGTGCTGCGGATCGGCTTGACGCCGCTGACCCCGGCCGAGTCCGCGCAGCTGCTGCGGGCGGTTGCGGGCCGGGCCTTCGACCAGGCACCCGGGTACGAGCTGGGTGCGGTGACCCGGCTGTGCGGGCACCTGCCCCTGGCGCTGCGCATCGCCGGGACCCGGCTGGCCAGCCGTCCCGGGTGGACGATGGGCCACCTGGCCGGGCGGCTGGCCGACGCCGATCGGCGGCTGGCGAACCTGCAGGTCGGGGACCTGGGCGTGGCCGCGGCGTTCGCGTTGTCGTACGCCCAGCTGTCCGGCCCGGCGAAGGTGCTGTTCCGGCGGCTGGCCCACGTGCCGGGGGCGGACTTCGCCGCCGCGCACGCCGCGGTCCTGGCCGAGGTCGACACCGCCGACGCCGAGGACAGGCTGGACGAGCTCACCGAGCTGGGGCTGCTGCAGCACGAGGGCTGCGAGCGCTACCGGTTCCACGACCTGATCCGGCTCTACGCCGCCGACCGGCTGCGCTGCGAGGAGTCCGCGCAGGCCAGGGCGCGGACCGGGCGGCGGATGGTCGACTGGCTGCTGGACACGGCGGTCGCGGCCGGGCTGCGGTTCGCACCCGATGCCGGCGCGCGCGGCGGGCCGGGGCCGGACGACCGGCCCGGTCTGCCCGCGCCGGCTTCGCCGGAGCAGGCGCGTGCCTGGCTGCGCGCCGAGGCCGACAACTGGCTGCCCGCGCTGCGGTCGGCCGCCGCCGACGGCCGGCACCAGCAGGTCGCCGACGTCGGCGAGGCACTGCACTGGCACGCCGAACGGTGCGTCCACACGGGGCGGTGGCCGGAGGTGTTCGGGCTGTCGCGGGCGGCCGCGGCCCGGCTGCCCGACCGCAGGCAGGAGATCGCCCATCTGGCCTACCACGGCTGGGCGGTGTCGGTCTGCCAGCGCCGCCACACCTACGGCGTGGACCTGGCGATGCAGGCCTACCGGCTGGCCGAGGACCTCGGCGACACCAGGGAGCAGGCCGCGGCGATGCACCATGCCGCCCACGCGTGGCGGCTCGGCGCCGACGCCTGCCGGGCCGTGGCGGCGTACCGGCTCGCCCTGGACCTGGCCGGCACCGCCGGCGACCACGACGGGTACGTGCAGGTCCGGATGGGCCTGGCGCAGGCGCTGGTCGAGTTCGGCAGGCCGGCCGAGGCGATCGAGGAGTTCCGGGGCGTGCTGCGCGAACTCGACGCGCGTGCGCTCGATCCGGCGGCGGCGCGGATGGCCGCGATGACGGCCCGCGCGGCGCTGGCCCGGTGCCTGGGCGACGTGCGTCGCTGGCCGCAGTCGCTGGCCGAGGCGATGCGAGCGCTGCCGCTGGCCGGCGAGCACGGACCCCATTTCGCGGGCCGGGTCCACCTGACGCTGGGCCGGTCACACTCCGCGCTCGGGGCCACCGAGCAGGCGCGTGCGCACCTCACCCGTGCGATCGACCTGCTCGGCAGCCACGACTCCGGCCACGGCACGGCCGGGAGCCGGGCTCCGTCCTGCACGCGAGCGCTGTGCGAGGTGGAGATCCCGGTATGGGCCTGGCACCGGGGCATCGCACAGCACGCACACATCGGCGTCCACTGCGCCGAGCACCGCACCACGTCGATCGGTGTGGCGCAGGCCGCATTGGCGGCCCTCGACGGAAGAGGCAACGTACCCGCAGTTCAGGGGGCTTACGCCTGAGTGACGCGGGAGCGCGGGCCGGGACTCGTGAACGCACTCGGGTGCCACTGCTTCGGCACTGGGCCCGCCTAGCGTCGAAGCAGACAGGGACGACACGAATCGCGTCGCCCCAGGTGGCGGACCGGCCCGCGAACGGGCCCGCCGCGGCCGGACCAACCCGGACCACATCCGCTACCGCGGTGCGGTCCGACCTCAGGAAGGAAAGACACGTGTCACCGAGAAAGAAGTTCCTGGCTGTCGGTGTGGCCGCGGCGGCAGTGCTGGGCGTGGCGGGCGTCACCGCGATCGCCCCCAGCGCCGCGCAGGCCACCCACGACCGCGGTCCGAAGCCGACGGTCGTGCTGGTGCACGGCGCGTTCGCCGACTCGGGCGGCTGGAACGGCGTGACCCGCGAACTGCTCCGCGACGGCTACCCGGTCGTGGCCGCCCCGAACCCGCTGCGCGGTGTCGCCTCCGACGCCGCACAGCTCAAGGCCAAACTGGCGCAGATCGACGGCCCGATCGTCCTGGTCGGCCACTCCTACGGCGGCATGGTCATCTCGGCCGCGGCCACCGGCAACCCCAACGTCAAGGCGCTGGTCTACATCGCCGCGTTCACCCCGGACACCGGCGAGAGCGCCTTCACACTGGCGTCGAAGTTCGAGGGCAGCACCCTGCCGCAGACACTGCGGCCGGTCCCGCTGCCCGACGGCAACGTCGACCTGTACGTGGACCAGAAGATGTTCCGCCAGCAGTTCGCCGCCGACGTCCCGACCAAGGACGCCGCGCTCATGGCGGCGACGCAGCGCCCCGCCACCGCGGCGGCGCTCAACGAGGCGGCGGCGGGCGAGCCGGCCTGGCGCACCATCCCCAGCTACCACCTCATCGCCGAGGACGACAAGACCATCCCGGCGAAGCTGCAGCACTTCGGCGCCGAACGCGCCCACGGCGTCAAGCAGCGCGAGAAGGGCGCCTCGCACGCGGTGTTCGTGTCCCGGGCCGACGACACCGCCGACTTCATCGAGCGGGCGGCCCGCGAGACCGACTGACCTGAAAACAGCCGACCGCGCTGAGGGGGGCGGTGGGCAGCGGGTGGCGGGGGCCGGGGGGCTCACCTGCCAACCGTGTCGGGTGGTGGAAATCGGGGGATTCACCCGCCACCCGTGTCGCGGCCGCAGTGCGGGTCGTCCTCGTGGCATTCGAATGCCACCGGATCCGCACTGCGGCCGCCTTGGCGTGCGATGACGGCCGCCGGGCCGATCCCGCCGCGAACGGCGAACACGACCCCGGACGTGCACCACCCGATTCTGCGTAACTTCTGCCTGGTAGACGGCCAGATCCGCTGGTTGCATGGAGGGCCGAGCCGGTCCGTGCGAGACCGCGACCCGACAGCGAAGGCAGGCCATGACTGAGTCGACGACGGCGGTGCGCTTCACCATCCTGGGCCCGGTCGCGGCCCGGCGCGGCGGCGTCGAGCTCGAACTCGGCGGCCGCCAGCAGCGGCTCGTGCTCGCCCTGCTGCTCGCCCACGCCGGATCGGTCGTCAGTCTCACCGAACTCGTCGACACGATCTGGCACCAGGACCCGCCGGCCAGCGCGGTCAACGTCGTCCACCGCTACATCGGCACCCTGCGCCGGCTCATCGAACCCGACCTGCCGGTACGCGCCGTCGGCAGCCACCTCATCCGCCACGCCGCCGGCTACCGGCTGAAGGTCGACGAGCAGTCCCTCGACCTGCTGCGGTTGCGCCGCCTCGTCGCCCAGGCCCGGCAGGCGAGCGAACCCGCCGCGGCGGCACGCCTGTTCGCCGAGGCGCTGACGCTGCGGCGCGGCCCCTGCGGGATCGGCCTGGACACCGACGCGCGCAGGCCCGCGGTGTTCGCCGCGATCGACGCCGAGTGCGCCCACGCCGTACGCGACGCCGCCGACACCGCCCTGCGCTGCGGGCAGCCGCGCCTGGTCATCCCGGCCCTGCGCCAGGCGGCCGCGCTGCACCCGCTCGACGAGGCGCTGCAGGCCCGGCTCATGCTCGCGCTCGCCGCCGACGGCAGGCAGGCCGAGGCGATGGAGACGTTCCAGGACGTGCGCCGGTGGCTGTGCGACCAGCTCGGCATCGACCCCGGCCCCGAGCTGCTGGACGCCTACGACCGGCTGCTGCACCAGCGCATCACGCCGGGTCCGGAGCGCGGCTCGTCACCCGACCCCGTCGGTCCGTTCGGCCTGGCCGACGACGGCGAGCACGCCGCTGCCGTGTCATCGCCCCCGGACCCGGCTCACCTGTGGCCGGTGCCGCCGATCCCGGCGCAACTGCCACCGGACCACCCGTTCTTCGTCGGCCGTGCCGGTGTCCTCGCCCGTGCGCAGGAGCTGCTCGACCAGGACCGCCGCAACGGGCGCGCCATGGCGCTGGCCGTCGACGGGACCGCAGGCATCGGCAAGACCACGCTGGCGATCCATCTCGGACACCGCCTCGCCGCCGCGTACCCCGACGGGCAGCTGTACGCCGACCTGCGCGGATCGGCCGCAGACGGGCGCGCGATGAGCCCCGCCGAGGCGCTGCGCGGATTCCTCAGCTCACTCGGCGTCGCCCGGCAGCACCTGCCCGCCGAGCTGCACGCGCTGGCCGGGCTGTACCGCAGCATCCTCGCCGGGCGGCGGATCCTCGTCGTGCTGGACAACGGCCGCGACTTCGAACACGTACGGCACCTGCTGCCCGGCACACCCGGCTGCCTGGCCGTCGTGACCAGCCGCCACCCGCTCGCCGGGCTGCTCGCCGCCGGCCGCGCCCATCCGCTGCCGCTGGACCTGCCATCACCCGACGAGGCCCGCCAGTACCTGATCCGGCGGCTCGGGCCCGAGCGGATCCGCGCCGAACGGGCCGCGGTCGACGAGATCGTCGCCGGCAGCGGGCGCCTGCCGCTGAGCCTCGCCGTGCTGGCCGCCAGGGCCGCGAGCCGCCCCGACACGCCCTTGTCGCAGTTGGCCGCGCCACCGGCGACGCCGGTTCCCGCAGGACCTGTCGCACGATCGCGCACGTGCCGGGCGGTGCGCCGCGGACCGGCCGTTCACAACATGCCGTTCGCGCGCTGGGAGTGACCCGACCACCTCCATCGTGGGCAGAGCGCGGCAGCGGATGTGATCCAGGTCACTTATCCGAACTTTCGTTCGCCGGACACGTCTGGATCACCACCCGGATACCTCTCGCGATGGTCTAGGAGAACGATGCCGTCAGTTCGCAAGTTATCGGCGCTGGCACTGCTGGTGCTGGGCGTCTCGGCGGTGGCCCCGGGTGGGTCACCGGCCGCGGCCCAGCCCCAGTCGCCGCAGCCGACGACCACACCCCAGGTCGCGTCCAAGCCCCGAACGGTCACTCTGCTCACCGGCGACACCGTTCACGTCAGCAAGGTGGACGGCCAGACCGCCGTCAGCGTGGTGCCGGGCAAGGGCCGGGAAAAGATCCCGTTCCTGACCCACAGCGCCGGTGACGACGTGCGGGTCATCCCCGCCGACGCCGTCGGCCTGCTCAACCGGGGCAAGCTCGACGAGCGCCTGTTCGACGTCTCGGCGCTGATCGGCTTCGGCTACGACGACACCCGTGCCACCCTGCCCCTGCTCATCGAGCACAGCGGCACCGCCGCCGGGCTCACCGGCGGCCGGACCACCCGCGAACTCGACGGGATCAGCGCCGTCGCGCAGAACCGCGCCGACGCGGTGTCGTTCTGGAACGGCCTCACCGCCGAGGCCGGCGCCGAGCGGCGGCTGCGGGCCGGATACGACAAGATCTGGCTCGACGGTCTGCGCAAGCCGACCCTGGACGTCAGCGTCCCGCTGACCGGCGCCCCGACGGCCTGGCAGGCCGGGCTGACCGGTGCGGGCGTGAAGGTCGGCGTCATCGACACCGGCGTCGACCAGACCCACCCCGACCTGGCCGGCCGGGTCGCCGCGGCGGAGAACTTCACCGCCGAGCCCGACGCCCTCGACCTCGTCGGGCACGGCACCCACGTCGCGTCCACCATCGCCGGCACCGGTGCCGCGTCCGAGGGCCGCTTCAAGGGCATGGCGCCCGGCGCGAGCCTGTACAGCGCCAAGGTCTGCACCATCGACGGCTGCCCCGAGTCGGCGATCCTGGCCGGCATGACCTGGGCCGCCCAGCAGGGCGTCAAGGTCGCCAACATGAGCCTCGGCGGCCCCGACAGCGCGGCGACCGACCCGATCGAGGCGGCCGTGGCCGACCTCACCCACCAGTACGGCATCCTGTTCGTCGTCGCCGCCGGCAACTCCGGCCTGGGCGGGGAGTCCACCGTCAACTCGCCCGGCAGCGTGTCCGAGGCGCTGACCGTCGGCGCGGTGAGCAAGACCGGCGAGCTGGCCGAGTTCTCCAGCCGCGGCCCGCGCGCCAACGACGCCGGCATCAAGCCGGACCTCACCGCGCCCGGCGTCGGCATCCTCGCCGCCCGCAGCGCGACCTCCGACCTGTACCCGAACGACGAGAACCCGCAGTACGCCAGCCTGTCCGGCACCTCGATGGCCACCCCGCACGTGGCCGGCGCGGCGGCGATGCTGATCCAGCAGCACCCCGACTGGACCCCGGAGCGGATCAAGTCGACGCTGATGGCCTCCGCCCAGCCCAGTGCCACGATCGGCGTGTACGAGCAGGGCGCGGGCTTCCTCGACATGGCACGGGCGATCGGGCAGACCGTCACGGCCGGCCCGGTCAGCGTCGCCTTCGAGCGCACCGCCGCCGCGCAGACCCGCACCATCACGTACACCAACAGCGGGAACGCGGCCCTGACCCTGGCCCTGTCGCTGGACGCCAAGGACGCCGACGGCGCGCCCGCGCCGGCGGGCCTGTTCAGCCTCAGCGCCTCCTCGGTGACCGTCCCGGCCGGCGGCACCGCCACCGTGGACGTCACCGTGCAGGCCGCGACCGGCCTTTCCGACCGCTACTTCGGCGGCGAGGTCACCGCCACCGGCGGCGGCGCGCAGGTGCAGACCCCGGTCGCGCTCGACGTCGTACGCAGCAAGCTGTCGCTCAAGCTCGTCGGCCCCGACGGCGGCGCGCCCAAGGCCGAGCAGGGCTGGGTGACCGTCCTGATGGACCTGGACCGGCAGGTCCTGCTGGTGCTGGACGACCCGTCGGCCACCACGCACCGGGTCCGCGCGGGCCGCTACCTGGTCCAGACCTACCTGGTCACCGGCGACCCCGGCGAGCCCGACATCACCACCATGGTGCGCCCGACCCTCGACCTGACCAGGGACCAGGCGCTCACCGTCGACACCCGGCAGGCCAAGCCGATCGCGGTGTCGGTGCCGAACACGAAGGCGACCCTGGTGCACCCGGAGTCCGGGTGGACGATCCGCACCGAGCAGCCGCAGATCTGGGGCAGCAACGACCCGTTCGGCGTGCTCATGAACGTCGGCTTCCAGCACGTGCGCACCGCGCCGATCGGCACGGGCAAGACCCCCGGGTTCGTGTCCTACGTGCACGGCATCTGGGGCCAGGTCGACCCCGACGGCGGCCTGCACAACAGCCCGTACGTCTACCGCGTCTACCTGTACGAGCCGCAGAAGATGATGGCCGGCCTGAACCGCAGGCTGCGTGCGAGCGACTTCGCCAAGGTCCGGTCCCAGATCGGCGCGGACGTGGCCGGCGTGCCGGTCGGGCGCAACGCGGTCGCGCACGCGCCGGGCAACTCCCCGGTGTACCGCGACGACCGCAACGTCCAGCCGACCTTCACCTACGACGTGCCCAGCACCGTCACCGAGTACTACAACCAGGACAAGCAGGCGCAGTGGCAGTCGACCTCGGCGCAGTTCCGCTACACCTACTACCAGTCGGACTGGACCAGCTTCAAGCCCGGCCGCACGTACACGGTGAAGTGGGCCAACGCGGTCGCCGGGCCGGTGTTCCCGCAGCCGAACTTCGGCCAGCAGTACGCCACCCGCTACTGGGGCGACAACATCGGCGGGCCGGGGCCGCTGCACGGCGACGGCGCCGGGCACATGGGCTTCCGGCACGTGCGCGGCGGCAGCGCGCAGGTCAACCTCTACCGCGACGGCGTCGAGATCGGCACCGCCAGCGAGGTCCCCTACGTGTGGCAGGTGCCCGCCGAGACCGGTGACTACCGGCTGGCCGCGACGTTCCACAGCGACCCGGCGTTCACCCTGTCGACCGTGGTCGAGGCGGAGTGGACGTTCAAGTCCGGGCACGTGGCCGACGGCGAACTCGTCAAGCTGCCGCTGACCGCGATCCGATACACCCCGGCCCTGGACGTCGACAACAAGGCGCCGGCCGGCCGGCTGTTCGCGATCCCGATCTCGCTCGACCGGCAGGTCGGCGCGGCACCGGGCCGGACCAGGTCCCTGACGGTCGAGGCGTCCTTCGACGACGGCAAGACCTGGCAGAAGCTGCCCGTCATGCGGTTCGGTGAGCAGGCCACGGCCTGGATCTGCCACCCGAAGGGCACCGGTTTCGTGTCGCTGCGCTCCGCGGCGACCGACAGCAGCGGCAACACGGTCAAGCAGACCGTCATCCGCGCCTACCGGTACTGAGAAACCGATCCGGACGCGGCGCCGTGCCAGCGCCGCGTCCGGGTCACCGGGCCAACCGGTCGCGGATGCGCCGGGCCACCGGCGAGTCCGTCCCGTCGAGTTCGGCCAGCGCCTCCCGCCACGTCCGCCGGGCCAGCGCCGCCTCGCCGTTGCCGGCGTGCACGTCACCGACGGCGACCAGCACCTGCGCGGTGTGGTGCGCGGCCCCGGCGCCCCGGAACGTGTCGACCGCCTGCTCCCAGATCGCCATCGCGTGCGGCAGGTCGTCGATCATCGAGTACGTGTGCGCCATCCACGCCTGCGTCGTGCCCACCCCGTGCAGGTCACCGAGCACCTCGAACTGCCGCTGCGCCTGCGCGAACATGCCCAGCGCCTGCGCGTGCCGGCCCAGCCAGCCCTGCGCCCGCGCGATCGCCAGCAGCGCCGTCGTCGCACCCCGCACGTTGCCCTCGGCCCGGAACAGCTCCCGCGCCGCCTCGGCATGGCGGACCGCCTCGGCGTAACGCCGCTGCTCCAACCGGATCTCGGCGATGTTGTTCTCCACATGACCCTGCTCGGCATGCAGACCCAGCCGGTCGAAGATCTCCCTGGCCTGCTCCAGGTGCGACAACCCGCCGTCCAGATCGGCCAGGAAGTAGCACGCCCCGGCCAGGCTGCGGTGCAGCAGCGCCCGCGCGGCCGGATCGTCGCCGGCCGCGGCCAGGCCCGCGCCGGCCACCGCCGTCCACTGCTTGAACTGGGCGGTGTCCTGGAAGAAGTTCTGCATCGCCAGCGCGATCTGCCACGCCGCACGGGGCCGGCCACGCCGCGCGGCCTGCGCGACGACCTCCGTCAGCACCCGCTGCTCCGCGGCGAACCACGCCATCGCGTCGGCCCGGCCGGTGAAACCACGGCCGGTGACCCCATGCGCGGACGGCTCCGGCTCCGGCAACGGCACCTGCGGCAGCAACAGCAGCTGCGCCGCGTACGCGCTGAGCTGGTAATGGTCATACAGCCGCGCCACCGCGGCGGCCCGCTCGGCCGCGCTGTCGTGCTCCTCGCCGAGCTCGGCGGCGTACGCGCGCAGCAGATCGTGCATCCGCCACCGGCCCTCACCCGGCTCGACCAGCAACTGCGCCCCCAACTCGGCGAGCAGCCCCCGCGCCGCCCGCAGCGGCAAACCGCCCAGCGCCGCCGCCGCCTCCGAGCTCAGCCCACCGGCCGGGTGCAGCGGCAGCAGCCGGAACAGCCGCGCCGCCGCGGGCGTCAACGCCCGGTACGACCACGAGAAGATCGCCTCCAGGTCGGCGTGCGCGTCACCGAACCCCGACAGCCGGCCGTCGGCCTCGGCCAGCTCACCCAGCACCGCCGGCAGGCTCAGCCCCGGCCGGCCCACGCTGCGGGTCGCGACCAGCGCCAGCGCCAGCGGCAGCCGCCCGCACCGCACGATGATCTCGCCGACGGCGGCGGGATCGGCGGCCACCGCGTCACCCAGCCGCCGGGCCAGCAACTCCCGCGCCTCGTCGTCGCTGAGCACATCCAGGTGCAGCGCGAACGCACCCGCCGCACCGGCCGCGCCCGCGATCCGTCGGCGACTCGTCGCGATCACCAGACTGCCGCCGGTGCCCGGCAGCAGATGCCGGATCTGATCCCAGTCACGGCAGTTGTCGAGCAGGATCAGCATCCGGCGCTCGGCCAGGATGCTGCGGTACAGCCCCGCCTGGGCGTGCAGCTCGTCCGGGATCTCCGCCGGGGCCACCCCCAGCGACCACAGGAAACCGCGCAGCGCCTCCGCCGGGGTCATCACCGACTCGCCCGAGTCGAACCCGCGCAGGTCCGCATGCAACTGGCCGTCCGGGTAGCGGGCGGCCAGCCGGTGCGACAGGTGCACCGACAGGGTGGTCTTGCCGACCCCCGGCATTCCGTCGACGACCAGCGCCGTGGTCCGCTGCCCACCGGCCAGCAACTCCTCCACGGCGGCGATCGCCTCGCGCCGGCCGGTGAAGTACGGATGGTCGGCCGGCAACTGCGCCGGCGGCTCGGCCCGGCCCGGCACCGCGACGTCCTGGTCGAGCAGCCCGTCGCGAGCCGCGCGCAACTCCGCCCCCGGCTGGATGCCCAGCTCGTCGGCGAGCCGGTGCTCGATGCCGGTGTACGCCGCCAGGGCCTCGGCCCGCCGCCCGTCAGCGGCCAGCGCGAGCAGCAGCCGCGCCTGCAGCGCCTCGTCCAGCGGCTCGTACTCGGCGGCCAGCCGGATCGCCGGCAGCACCACGTGCACGCACCCGGCCCGCAACGCCGCGTCGGTCGCCGCCCGCACCGCCGCGAAACGCTCGCCGTCGACGGCGACGAACTCCGGGTGAGCCCGGCCGTCGGTGTGCAGGCCCGAGGCGCACCGGTCGCGCCACAGCGCGAGCGCCTGCCGGTACAGCTCGACGGCCGCCTCGCCGGAGATGCCCGCCGCCTCGGCGACCAGACGCCGGAAACGCAGCAGGTCCAGCGACTGCTCGTCGACCAGCAGCCGGTACTGCGCGCCGTCGCGGACCAGCACCGACCCGGTCGCGCGTGCGGGCAGGTCCGGTTCGAAGGCCCGCCGGAGCACCCCGACGTGGCGGTGCACCACGTTGACGGCGCTCGGTGGGGGATCGGATTCCCAGAGCAGGTCGACGAACTCGGCGACGCTGACCGCGTCACCGGCACGGGCCAGCAGCAGCGCCAGGATCAGCCGTTGCTGCCTGGTGCCGAGGTCTATCTCGGAGCTGCCGCGCCAGGCACGCACCGGGCCGAGGACAGCGAAGGTGAGCGGGCCGGTCATGGCGGTGCGATCCGGTCGGCGCTGGTTGTCACGATCTCCGTAGCGTGGCAGGGCTCCCACCATGGCCTGTACCGGCCTCGCGGCGGTGTGATCTTGGCCGGCCGCCGGAACCGCGGCCCTGCCGGGTGCGTCTCAGGCGGCCTTGAGCCCGCTGCGCAGGGCGCACAGCGCATGGTGGGTCCGCGACTTCACCGTGCCGACCGGCATGCCCAACCGCCCCGCGACCTCCTTCGGCGACCGCCCGACCAGGTAGACCTCGCACAGCAGGCTGCGCTGCGCCGGACTCAGCAGGCCGAGCGCCTGCCGCATCGCGTGTGACGCCAGCGCCGTGCCGGTGGTGTCGTCATCGGCCGGAATCCAGGTCATGTCAACCAGGTGGACCTCCGCTGGGCGGTTGAGCCGCAGCCGCGCGCCGTCGATGACCAGCCGCCGAGCGACCGTGAGTAGCCACCGCCGGGCGGCGTCGGCCTCGACCGGCACCGAGTCCAGATGCCGCCACGCCCGCAGCATCGTTTCCTGGAGCAGATCCTCAGCAGTCTGCCTCTTGCCGTGGGTCAGCACTAAAAGCAACCGCAGCACGGCACGGGAATGGTCCGCATGCAGTGCGGTCATGCGCTCGGCCTGGGCGGCGGCGGAAACGTCAGGTGCCAGCAGCACGGTGTTCCCCCATGGGCAGACGCGACAGGTGAGTCAGGCATGAGCCTAGGGACGGTCGATGCGGTTGGACTGACGTACAAGTGCGGATTCAGTGCCGTCACCCTGGGCAATCGCTCACGGATGCGGCGTAACCCGGCGCGAGCTGCGCCAGCCCTCGAGCGGTCGGCGCAGTTGCCACCTGACGGCCATGTGGAACTGCAGGCTGCGGAGCCGTGCGTCAGCCCGCTCGGCAGGGCTGTATAGCTGCTCGCCAATTTCAGGCCGGCAGCAGCGCGTGGGCGCGGTACCAGCACGGTAGGTCCTTGCTGACCAGGCGGGCGCGGCTAAACTCGCCGAGCAGCGCCTGCCCGCTGCGCGCGAGACACCGGCCAGGGCCGCAGCCCCGGCGAACGAGGTATCGAGGTCTGGATGGAACGGCAGTAGCCGGAACAGCCCGGCGGCCGGATGGCGGCCGGCTACGGCCATGATGTCGCGTCGGCGGGCCGCGGATGGCCGCGTGTCAGTACGAACTGGAGCCGCAGCATGGCCACGGCGTGGTCCGCGTGCAACGTGGTCATGCGCTCGGTTGGGGCGGGGTTCGGCCGGTCGGTTGGGGTGTGCCAGCAGCACGGCAATTCCGTTACTGATTCCACAGTCGGACATCAGCAATCCCGACCTTTCGGTCGGTAAAGTTCTTGCCATCACCGGAGCGTGACCGCTCCGGTTCGGCGAAGATCCCCGTTTCTGTCCGCTGGTGCGGGATTGCGCCACCTGCCCGCCCACCCGGCCGCTTGCGCGGTCGGGTGGTGGCGCGGGTCTGACGGTCGGCTCCACGGGGGTTCGACGCTTTCGCGTCCTGGTCTCCGGCCACTCCGGTACCAGCTACTACAGCCGCCGCGAGGGCGGCGAGATTACGGGCCGCATTCGCGTCACGGTTCATCACCAGGGGGCACTGTTCGCAGGCGAACACCCGGACGTGCAGCGGCAGCTTGTCTTTCACCACACCGCACTCCGAGCAGGTCTTCGAGGACGGGTACCAGCGGTCGGCCTTGACGGTCACACCGCCGGCCCATTCGCCTTTGTATTCAATCTGGCGTCTGATCTGCCCGAACCCGGCGTCGGCGATCTTCCGGGCCAGGCGCCGGTTGGCCAGCATCCCGGCGACGTTGAGGTTCTCGACCACCACCGTCGCGTACTCGGCCCGGATCTCGGTGGTGAGTTTGTGCAGGGCATCGGCGCGTAGGTTCGCGATCCGGTGATGGACCCGGTTGCGTTCGGCATTGGCTTTGAGCCACCGCCGTGACGCGGTGCGCCCGGTGCGCCGGTCCGGTCCCTCACGGCGCGATACCCGCCGCGACAGCCGACGCAGCTTCGCCAGGGCGTTGTCGTAGTGCCCGGGGTTCGGCACATACCTGATCTTTCCGGTGCTGTCGGCCAGCACCGCCAGATGCTTGACTCCGAGATCGACCCCGACCACCGTGTCCGGTTGCCGGGACGGGGGGCGCGCGTCGCGGATGACCTCGACCTGGAACGAGACGAACCACCGACCGCGCGTGAGACTCACCGTCGCGGACAGGATCCGGGCGGTACCGGCGGTGAGACGGCGCTGGAGTTTGCGGGTGTTCTCGTGGGTGCGGATCGCGCCCAGTCGGGGCAACGTCACATGCCGCCGGTCGGCCTCGACCCGGATCGTGCCGGTCGTGAACCGGCACGACAACCTTGCCCCACGCTTCGACTTACGCCGGGGCCTGCCCACTTGGCGGCCCGCACGCGCACCCTGCTTGGACTTGGTGTAGTTGTCGAACGCTGCCGCCGCGTTGGCCAGCCCGGTGCTGTAAGCCTCCTTGGAATTGTCGGCCCACCAGCCGGCGAAACGAGCATCAGTGTGCTTGACCTCGTTGAAAGCCTTCCGCAGCGAAGGCAGCGACATCGGCCGCCATGGCGTCAACTGCTCCTCGGCGACGCCGTAGGACTGCTCAGCCCTGCGCTGCCACCACGTCGCCGTCACCCACGACACCGCCCAGTTGTAGGCAGCCCGTGCCGCACCACAATGCGACCGCAACCCCTGCTCCTGACCCACATTCGGGTCAAGAGCAAACCGGTACGCCTGCATCACGAAACCAGCCCGCGCCTCGAACTTTTTCACGCCCGGCTGCTCCCACCGGCAGGACGTGACCAGACGACCTTACGGTCGGCGGGCAGCAGGCGAAACAACACACGGTCACCATACATGACCATGTATCACCATGTTGCCGAGAGAATTGGGAACTGCGGCCAACCCCCAAAGACAGGTGGAACGGATGAGTGCGTCACGAGCCTAGGGCGGTCGATGTGATCTGACTGACGCAGAGAGCCGATTCAGTGCCGTCCCCCTGCGCCACCAGCCATGGGCTGCGGCGTGACCGTCGGTGGCCTACCCGCCGGTACGATGGAAGAGGAGACAGCGCGACCGCGCGGCGGCCCGTTCGGCCGGGCTGTCGCCGTCCTCTCCGAGCTCTGCGGCAAAGGCCAGCAGCAGACCGTGGACACCGAAGTGGCCCGGCGCATCCTCGCTGATCAGGTGCGCGCGGCTCAGTTCCCCGAGCAGCGCCCGCCCGACCCGCGGCGGGACCCCGGCCAGGGCCGCCGCCCCGGCGACGGAGATGTCGGGGCCGGGATGCAGCGGCAGCAACCGGAACAGCCGGGCGGCGGGGGCGGACAGCGCCTCGTACGACCAGGAGAAGACGGCACGCAGCCCGGTCTGTGGATCGTCGCCGTCGAAACCGTCCAGGTCGGTGGGTGATCCGGCATCGGCGAGCTGCGCCGACGAGGTCTGCGCCCGGCTCGCCGCGCGCGCCGCCGCGATCGCCAGCGCGAGCGGCAGCCGCCCGCAGGCGGCCACGACGGCGTCCACCGCGGACGGATCCGCCGGGCCGTGCCCGCCCAGCAGGTCCAGCAGCATCGCCCGAGCCTCGCCGTCGCCCGGCAGGCCCAGCGGCAGCCGGTGCGCGCCGGCCGTGGTCTGCAAGGCGTCCAGCCGGCTACGGCTGGTGACGATCACCAGGCAGCCGGAGCCGCCCGGCAGCAGGTGCCGGACCTGCTCGGCGTCACGGCAGTTGTCCAGCACGATCAGCAGCCGCCGACCGGCGAGCCTGCTGCGGTACAGGCCGGCCTGGGCGTGCAGCTCAGCGGGGATGCCGTCCCGGGGCACCCCGAGCGAGCCGAGCAAGCCGCGCAGCGCCTCGTCCGCGCCCATCACCACCTCCCGGCCGTGGCCACGAAGGTCGACGTACAACTGCCCGTCCGGGTAACCGGCGGCCAGCTCGTGCGCCAAGTGCACGGCCAGGGCGGTCTTGCCGACCCCGGGCATGCCGTCGATCGCCAGCACCGCCGGCCCGTCCGGACGGGCGAGGGCTGCCCGGGCCTCGGCGATCAGCTCGTCGCGGCCGTGGAAGGCGGGCAGGTCCGGCGGCAGTTGCGCGGGCCGGGGCAGCGCCGACGAGGGACCGGCAGGCACCGGCCGGGTGCGCTGGTGCAGCAGCCGGTCGTACGCCTCCCGCAGCTCCTCGCCCGGTTCGACGCCCAGGTCGTCGGCGAGCCGCCGCCGCACCATCCGGTACACCTCGACGGCTTCGGCCTGCCGGCCGTCGGCGGCCAGCGCCAGCAGCAACCGGCTCTGTAACGACTCGTCCAGCGGGTGCAGCTCGGCGGCCTGCCGCAGCGGCGCCAGCACCTCGCCGAGCCGGCCGCACCGCTCGGCGGCGTCGGCGGCCTCGCGTACGGTCTGGGCGCGTTCGGCCTCCACGGCCAGGAACACCGGATGCCGCCGCGAGGCCGGTTCCAGGCCCGCGGCGCACCTGCCGCGCCACAGCGCCAGCCCGTCCAGGCCATGCCGCAGCGCCGACTCCGGGTCGCCGTCCTGCAGGCTCCGGCGAGCCGAGCGGCTCAGCGCCCTGAATCTCAGCAGGTCGAGGGACTGCTCGTCGACGCGCAGCCGGTAGCCCGACAGCTCGCGCAGGATGTGTCGGCCCGTGGATCGCGTGGGCAGACCGGGTTCGAGCAGCCGCCGCAGCTCCCCGATGTGGCGGTGCACGACGTTCACGGCGCTGGCCGGGGCCTGCTCGTCCCAGAGCAGGTCGACCAGCTCGGCCAGGGAGACCGGTGAACCCGCCCTGGCCAGCAGCAACGCCAGCACCAGGCGCTGCTGGCGGGTGCCCAGCGTCAGCTCGGCGCCGGCGCGGTTGATCCTGATGGAGCCGAGCACCGAGAATCCGAACGCAGCTCCCGGTTCCCCTTGCACGCGGGCAACGGTAACCGGCCCGGCCGCTACCCGCCGGTACACCGCAGACGCACCTGCTCAGCCGAGCCGCCTGGCGCGTTCGGTGAGGTAGCGCTGCTCGGGCAGGCTCGCGGTCCGTTTCGCGGCCAGCCGGTACGCCTCCCGGGCCGCGGCGGTGTCGCCGGCCATCTCCAGCAGGTGGGCGCGGACGGCGGGCAGCCGGTGGTGCCGGGCCATGCGCTCGTCGGCCTCAAGCGTGTCGAGCAGGTCCAACCCCGCCAGCGGCCCGTCGGTCATGGCCACGGCGACCGCCCGGTTGAGGGTGACCATCGGGTTCGGCGACAGCCCTTCCAGGATCCGGTACAGCGCGGCGATCTGCGGCCAGTCGGTTTCCGCGGCACTGGCGGCCTCCATGTGCACCGCCGCGATCGCCGCCTGCAACTGGTACGGACCAGGCGGGAACGTGGCCATCGCGCGGGTGATCAGGGCCAGGCCCTCCTCGGCGACGTCGGCGCTCCACCGGGTGCGGTCTTGCTCGGCCAGCGGCACCAGCATCCCGTCGGGGCCGGTGCGGGCCGGGCGGCGCGCGTCGGTGAGCAGCATCAGCGCGAGCAGCCCGGCGACCTCGCCGTCGTCGGGAAGGATCCGGTGCAGCGAGCGGGTCAACCGGATCGCCTCGGCGACCAGGTCGGGTCGTTGCAACTCCGTGCCGGAACTGGCCGTGTACCCCTCGTTGAAGATCAGGTACAGCACGTGCCGGACCACCTGCAGCCGGTCGTGCCACTCCGACTTCGGCGGCAGGTCGAAGGTGGCCCCCGCCTGCTTGATCCGCTGCTTGGCCCGGCTGATCCGCGGAGCCATCGTCGCCTCGGGCACCAGGAACGCCGCCGCGACCTGCGCCGTCGGCAGGCCGCCCAGGGCACGCAGCGTCAACGCCACCTGCGAAGCCGGGGTCAGCGACGGATGACAACACATGAACAGCAGGGTGAGTGTGTCATCGGCCTCCGGCACCTGCTCGGAGGCGACGCCGGGGACCACGGGGGCGCCGGCCAGCGCGGCGGCGGTCGCCTCCCGGCGGCGGCGGGCGACCTCACTGCGTACGTGGTCGACCAGCCGCCGGGTCGCCACGGCGCTCAACCAGGCGCGCGGATTGTCCGGCACCCCGGCGGTGGGCCACTGCTGCGACGCGGCGATCAGGGCCTCCTGCACCGCGTCCTCGCAGGCGTCGAACTCCCCGTAGCGGCGCGCGAGCGCACCGAGGACCCGCGGGGCGAGTTCCCGGAGCAGGTCCTCGGTGCGGGCGGTCACATCTCCATCCCGCTGGAGAACATCACGGGCCGCACCTCCACGCCGAGCCCGTCGACAGCCGCGTCGGGAATCATCGCGGCCAGCTCCAGCGCCCGGTCCCGGTCGGCGCATTCGACCAGGTAGTAGCCGCCGAGGAACTCCTTCGCCTCCAGGTACGGGCCGTCGGTGACAGCCGGGACACCGTCGCGCACCCGCACCACGGCGCTGTTGGACGGATCGGCCAGCGCCTGGGTGACGATCAGCTCGCCGGATTCCTGGATCGTCTTGATGAAGGTGCCGTGGCCGTTCATGATCGCGGTGCGCTGGTCGTCGGTGAGCGCGTTCAGCACGGCCGGGTTGTTGTGCAGCAGCAGCAGGAACTTCACTTCTGGCCTCCTGGGGTCCGCGGGTCCGTGGCGGTCCCGTCACCCCGCAGTCGGAGCACACCGCGCGTTCTTGACATACGCCGGAGAAATTTCTGCGTGCCGTGGGCGCAAGAATCCGCGCCCGGTGCCGACCTCCTCGCGACATCGCTTCGACGAGGAGGAGCCGCCATGGCCACGATAACGTCCCTGGACCGAGCCCGACGGGCTGGCCTGCGCGAATGGCTGGGCCTGGTGGTGCTCGCGCTGCCCACCCTGCTGGTCGCGCTGGACATCAACTCGGTGTTCCTGGCGCTGCCGCACCTGAGCGCCGACCTCGGCGCCGGCGCGGTGCAGCAGCTGTGGATCGCCGACGGGTACGGGCTCATGGTGGCCGGGTTCGTCGTCACCATGGGCACCCTCGGCGACCGGATCGGCCGGCGACGACTGCTCATGATCGGCGCCGCGGCGTTCGGCGTGCTGTCGGTGGCCTCCGCCTACGCGACCGGCCCGGCGATGCTGATCGCGGCCCGGCTGCTGCTGGGCGTTGCCGGCGCGACCCTGATGCCGTCGACGCTCGGCCTGATCAGCGCCATGTTCACCGACGCCCGGCAGCGCGGCCTGGCCATCACCGCATGGTCCACGTGCGTGTTCGCCGGGGCGGCGCTCGGGCCGGTGCTCGGCGGGGTGCTGCTCACGCACTACTGGTGGGGGTCGGTGTTCCTGATCGGTGCCCCGACGATGGCCGTGCTGCTGGTCGCCGCCCCGCTGACGCTGCCCGACTCCCGCAACCCCGACGCGGGTCGGCTCGACCTGACCAGTGTCCTGCTGTCCCTGGCCGCGATCCTGCCGCTCACCTACGGCGTCAAGCAGCTCGGCGCGGACCTGGCCGACGCGCCCGCCGCCCTGGCCGCGGTCGCCGTCGGCGCGCTGTTCGCCGTGCTGTTCGTCCGCCGCCAGCGCGGCCTGCGCGATCCGCTGCTGCGGCTCGACCTGCTGCGCGACCGCACCGTCGGCGCGGTGCTGACGGCGATGGTCGTCACCGGCGCAGGGCTGGCCGGCGTCGGCCTGCTCACCACGCAGTACCTGCAGCTCGTGTGCGGGTTCTCGCCGCTGGCGTCGGCCGTGTGGTTCGCGCCGATGGGACTGGCCATGGCCGCCGGTTGCACGCTCGCGCCCCTGACCGGGCGGTGGTTGTCTCCCGGCGCGGCGATCGTCGCGGGCCTGGCCGCCTCCACGCTCGGCTTCCTGCCGGTGGCGCTGGCCGACGGCTCGGTGACGGTCGTCGCCGGGGCCGCGGTGATCGCGTTCGGCACCGGCCCGCTGTTCGCGCTGGGCACCGGCGTGGTGATCGGCTCTGTCGCGCCGGAGCAGGCCGGGTCGGCCGCGGCGCTGTCGGAGACCAGCAACTATCTGGGTGGCACAGTAGGCATCGCCCTGTTCGGGACGGTCGCGGCAGGGGTCTACCACGCCCGGCTGGCCGGATTCGGCGAAGTGCCGGACGTTGCACGCGAGTCCGTTGCCGGAGCCGCGGCCGCGGCCGCCACGCTTCCCGCCGGACCGGCCGGCCGGCTCCGGGACGTCGCGCACGCCGCGTTCACCGGCGGCCTCAGCCTGGTCGCCGTCTGCGCTGCGGTCCTGTTCGTCGCGTTGGTGATCGTCCTGGCTCGACGTCTCCGCTGACCGGACACGACTCCGCGAGCCACGGGAGCAGCGCCCGTTGCTGGATCTAGATGATTTGTTGTCGTCCCGGCGGCAACAAATCATCTAGATCCAGGACTGCGCGATCGGTGGCGCGGGTCCGCATCGCCGGTTGACGTCAAGCCCGATCGGCAGCGCTGGACGTGCCGACGCGGCGCGGCGGCCAGGGCACGATCGGCGAGGTGACCGCCCGGTAGTCGGCGTACTCCGGGTACCGCGACAGGGTGATGCTCTCGGTGAACATCGTCGAGCCGACGAACAGCGCGGTGAGCAGCACCGGGCCGACGACCGTCCACTGCAGCACCGAACCGGCCGCGGCGGCGCCGATGCCGAACACCACCCACCACTGCGCCTGCTCGAAGAAGTAGTTGGGGTGGCGCGAGTAGCGGAACAGCCCGCTGCGCAGGAACCGCGACCGCGGCTGCCGGCCTTCGGCGAGCTCGGCGTGCTTGCGCCGGTGGAAGTCCCACTGCTGCTGGTCGGCGACGGTCTCCCCGGCGAGCAGCCCCAGGAACACCACGGCGAGCACGGCGTCGAGCACACCGAACGGGCTCGGGTGCGTCAGCGCCGTGTATGCCGGAAGGGCGATCAGCAGCAGGATGATGTTCTGGTACACCGTGATGAACAGCAGGTTGAACAGCTGGAACTGCCACCGCGACAGCCGCGCGCGCAGGATCGCCCAGCGGTAGTCCTCACCGCCGGGGGCGTAGCCGCCGCGCCGGGCGAAGTTGAACGTCAGCCGGGCGCCCCACAGCAGCACCAGCACCGCGAGCACGTTCAGCCGGGTGTCGGCGAAGTCGGCCGCGGCCGCGAACACGGCGACGTACACCACCGGGACGATCGACCAGATCCGGTCCACCCACGAGTGCTCGTCGGTGATCAGGGAGGCGAGCCACGTCGCGGCGCACACGCCGGCGCAGACCCACAGGCAGACGATGAGGGCGTCCATGATCGGGCACTGTAGCGGCCCGTGTTCGACCCGGGTACCCGCCATGAAGGCCGTTGACCGCTCACGCTTCGGCCGGTCTGGGGCCGCGGATCGGCCAGTGGTCCACGGGGACGGGGGAGCCGCCTTCGGTCTGGCAGCGCAACGCTTCGGCCGCGGCGCGGCGGCCCGCTTCGATGAAGATGCGCTCGTTGGAATCGACCGGGTGCCACTTCGCGTCGTGCAGGCGCACGCGCACCGCCGCGGTCGGCAACCGGCCGGTGCCCGCGGCGCACAGCGTCTCGTGCACACCGAGTTCGAAGGCTTCGGCGTACTCGTGGGGCAGGCGGCTGTCGGTGAGCTCGCACTCGAATTCGAAGAGCAGGTCCGATCCGGCGGGCAGCGGCTCGAAGTCGGCGGTGGCGATGGCGAAGACACCGCAGGCGGAGGCGGTGACGAGGCGGATGTGCACATCGCGGACCGGGTGGAACACCGGGCTCGTCCAGCCCTGCGGGAGGTAGTGTCCGGGCGGCGAGAACGCGGCGGTACGGGGCGCCGGCCAGCGTTTGACATAGGCGCGCGGTCGGGCGTCGTTCTCGATGCACCGGGCAGCCTCGCGTGCCGCCCGCCGGCCGGCCCACCCGAATCCGGCTTCGCTGGACTCCTGCTCGCGCCAGCGCGCGTCGCGTAGCCGGATGCGCAGCGCATACGGCGGAACACCCCGGTAGGACCACTGCCGCAGCTGAGCCATGGCGCCTTCGCCGAACGCCACCGCGAACCGCGGTGGCAGCTCGTCGGCGGGCACCTCGTTGACGAACGCGAGCACGTCCGTGCGGTCCTCGCCGACCGGCAGCGGTTCGAAGTCGGCAGCGGCCAGGGCATACGGCCGCACCCCGCCGGCGCTGGACAGGTACGCCTGCACGTCGGTGACCGGGTGTTCGATCTCGATGGGGAAGTCGCGGACTCCTGGCACGCAGCCAACCTAGATGGTGCGCACCACGTCGGTTATCTCGGCTGCGCGCAGCGCGGTGAGCTGCGTAGAGTGTCGCGGCATCGGCGTGTAGCTCAGTAGGCAGAGCACCGGGCTTCTCCCGGAGGGCGCGGGGGCAGGACCCGTCACGCTGGCGTGAGCGACACCGACATCCGCATCGGCGCAGGTTATCCGCTGGGCCGACTGGCGCGTGCCCTGACCACTGCCCGCACGCACGAGGACCCGGCCACCCGCCTTCGGGCCGAGCAGCGGGTCCGGCGCTGGCAGGAGGTGCTCGCCGGGATGGCGCAGGACCGCCTGGACATCGGTTCGCGGACGCCCGTGGAGGGCCTGCCCGCATGGGTGACACCGGAGGTCGTCCACGGCGGTTTCGCCACCGGGCAGCCGGCGGCCGGCGGCCCGCTGCGGCCCGACGAGACCGAACGTGCCCAGCGGTGGGGTGTGCCCGCCGAGCGCGGGGCGCTGTTCGGCACCTGGCTCACCGACGACGGGCTGGCCGAGCTGGGGGAGCTGCTCGACGGCGGCCGCTACCGCATGGAGTACGCCGAGCAGGCGGCGCTGCCGGTGGTGGTGTGGCTGCTGCGCGCCGGAGACCGCGAGGCCGCCCTGGACGTGCTGGACACGATCGCGCCGTTCGCCGACCGGCTCCAGTTCACCCCCGCTCCCAGCGACCGGCGGGCCGCCGATCCGGACGTGGTGTTCCGGCAGACGGCCGGGCAGACCCGCCACGCCCTGCAGCAGCGGGGACCCAATGGGCCGATCGAGGCCATGCGCGAGGCGCTCACGGTGTGGAACCCGTTCGCCGACGAGCTGCTGTCGCTGTGGTGCGAAACCACCGACGGCGGCACGGTCGGCGCGGTCACCCCGCAGGACTGGCCGGCGCGGGCCGCGCAGCTGCTCGACCGCTACGAGCACCTCGCCGCCGAGCACACCCTGTGCACCAGGCACCGCCGCGCCAAGAGCAGCATCGGCACCATGCGCACGGCGCTGCAGCGACGGGTCGCCGGGCAGGAGCTCACCGCCCGCGAGCACGGTCGCCTCCAGGTCGTGGTGGACGGGATGCTGCGCAAGCGGGGCCGTCCGGGCAGTCCCGAACACGCGGCGCTGCGTGACCAGCAGGCCCGCGAGGCGGCGCTGCCCCGCCACCACCAGCTCGCGCAGCTTGTCGCCTCGCGCCTGGCCGACCTGCCCCAGGGCAGCGGCATCGGCGACGTCGACCACGCGGTGCGCCCGGTCGACGCCGACGAGGCCCGTCTCGCCGGCCTGGTCGCGGACTGGCCGGTGCCCCGACCGATCGCCCGCATCGTCGCCCGCGCCGCCGCCGGAACCCCGGAGCAGCTGATCGACCGCGGGGTCATCGCCTCGGCAGAGGTGCTGGCAGGGCTCACCACCCGGCTCGCGGCAGCGACCGCGGCCTCGGCGTACCCGGATCCGGCGCTGCGTGTGCTGATGGACGCCACCCACAACGCCTTCCGTGCCCGGCGTTCGCTGCTGCTGCTGAACCTGCAGCACCAGGTGCGGATCACCGAGCTGCCCTGGGTCCAGGCGGTCGCGTCCGCCCGGATCGACACCGGCGACACCCGTGACCAGGCCGGCCGCACCCTGGCCAGGCTCGCCCGCGCCGCCGTGGCCGGGTTCCCGGCCACGGTCGTGCCGAACCCGCTCGTCGGTGAGCTGGCGGCGCTGTCGAAGCAGGCGAAGCTGAACCTGCCCTGGGTCGAGGAGCTCGCGGCCGACATCTTCATGGGCAGGTTCTCGGCGAAGTTCCTCCAGGCGACCCAGGCCGCGGACCGCCTGCTGGCAGGCAGCCTGTACGCGCGGTACTACGACGTCGACTATCCGGCGGTCGCCGCGCTCGGCGAGGCCGGCGACCGGTCGGCCAAGGGCGCGCGGACCTCGCGGGCCTTCGACGACCTGTGCCGGGAAAGGGCCGGCCGCCCCGGCGGGCACAGCGTCGCTGCCAACGGGACCGTCATCGAGCAGGCGCAGATCCTCACCACGCACAACCTGGCGACCATCGTCGAGCTCGACCTGGACCTGCCCTGGCCGGAGCTGGCCAGACGGTGCCTGCACACGGTGCTGCGGCTGACGGCACGGCTGCACCACAACCCGCGACCGCTGGGCACCGTCAAGAACGCGGCGTACGCGTGGCGGCAGATGCTGTTCTTCCTGTCCCTGTCGGATGGGGACGAGCAGGCGGCGTTCGCCGCGTTCGCCGCCGAGCGGCTGGCCGCCCAGCCCGATCACGTCCGGGCCCGGCTCGCTCCGGCGGTGACCGGGCTCGCGCAGGTCATCGGCGGCGCGAGGTTCGACCGGGACGGTCGGGTCGGCACAGGCCGCCGGCTGCTGGGCTGGACCACGGATGGGCACTGGATGCTGCGCGCGTCATAGCACGCCGGCGAAGGTTGGCGCGATTGTTCAATACGCCCACGTGACCGGCCCGTACGGTCCGGGCATGACGAAGTCGACCAGCCCCGCTCCCGCCGCCCGGACGCTTGTCGCGCAGTTCGAGGTCACCGGGTGGGAACCGAATGTCTACGACGAGCCCGGCGAAGGCCCTGCCCTGGCCCGGGTCGTCGTCCGCAAGACCTTTCGCGGGGTCGTCGACGGGACGAGCGTCGCCGAGGTCCTCACCGCGGCCGGCCCGGCCGGCCGCGGCTACGTGGCCTGCGAACGGTTCGTCGGCGCGGTCGAGGGCCGGACCGGAACCCTGGTCTTCCAGCACTGCGGGCTCGACGACGGCGACGCTCCGTACGCCTTCGGGCACATCGTGCCCGGCTCCGGAACCGGGCAGCTGGCAGGGCTTTGCGGGACCGTCGCCTTCGTGCACGACGCCTCCGGCGCACACGTGACCCTCGTGCTTTCCTGAACGCGACGACGAAGGGAACGGTTTCGGCCCTGATGACCGTCTTCGGCAGGTGAGACCACATCGCGTCCTGGGAACGCTTGCCCATTCGCCGCTGCGCAGCGCATAGTTCGAGGTAACCCCGCCCCCTGCGTAAGGAACGCCACAGTGCCTGCCGACAACCTGCCACCCTCGCGTTCCGATATGAGTGCATTGACCGAAATGACACACGAGGCGATGGTGGCGCGGTGGCAGCAAGGCCTCGTCACGCCGATGTCCTCGACGATCAACACCATCGCCAAGACCGACGGCAGCTGGTGGACCGAGAGCCAGGGCGCATGGCAGCGGGTGCCGCAGGCCGAGCGTAACGACCGCCTCGACTACCACCACGAACGTTTCGGGTCGGTCTGCCAGGCCCGGGGCCCGGCGGGCACGGATTCGCCGTGGGGTCTGGTGAGCCGAGGCGTGTGATCGGCGTCGGCCCCGCACGCTGACAAGATCCTCAGCCGTTCGGTGGCGTAGCCGGACGTGACGGTGCCCGGCGACCGGCCGAATCGAGGGCAGGCCGGACGATCTCCGGTGACTACGCTTCCCGATCACTATGACCGACCTCACCCCGACGAGCGCGACGACGCGGCGCTCGCAGCTGCCGCATCCCGCCCGCCGTGCCAGCGTCGCGGCGGCCGTCGCGCTCGCCGCCGCCGTCGCCGCAGGAGCCGTATGGGACCCCTCCGGCCTGCTGGCGCCGGTGGGGGGTCGCGGTCTGCCGCCGCTGGGCACCGGCGCGGTCTACCGCTGGGCTCCGCTGCTGGTCGGGCTGCCGGTCCTGCTCGCCGCCACGGCCGTGCCGATCCTCGTGACCGGTGCGGGCCGGGCGAAGCGGTCGGCATGGTGGGTCTTCCTGCTCACCTGGACCTCGGTCGTCGGCGCGGCCGCGCTGGCCACCGCCGTCACCGGTCTGGCCGCCGCCGCGCCGCTGACCGGTCCGCACCTGCCGTTCGGCCTCGTGCTGCGGTTCGCGTTCGCCACCAGCGGGTTCGCGGCGCTCAAGTTCCTGCTCGTCGGCCCGCTGGTCGCCACCGCGGCAGCGCTCGCGTACCGGTTCGGCCCGAAGGACGAGGCCATCGCCGACGACCCGGACCGGTCCGCGCCCGCCGCCGCAACGGCCGTGGCGGTCATGTTCGTGGTGGTGGCGCTCGCGGCGGTCACCTTCGGCGCGTCGTGGTGGCGGGGCGGGCCGGCCGGGTATGCGTTCACGGGCGTGCTGCTCGCCCCCAGCGCGTCCGCCGGGCCGGTCGGCCACCTGGGCGGACTGGTCGTGTTCCTCGGCGTCTTCGGGGTGACGGTCTGGGCGCTGCAGCGTCGGCTCGCCGCCCACAGGCCGTCGGCCGTGGCCGTGACGGTCTGGTCGGCGGCGACCGTGGCCGGACTCGGCATCGGCGTGGCCGGCGCTGTCGCGGCCGCCCTGTCCTCCCCGGCCGGGCCGGCCGACGGCCCGGACAGCTGGTGGATCGGCACGACGCTGCTCAGCGCCGGAACCGGCGTCGGCTACGGCGCCACGGTCGGGCTGATCGCCGCCGTCGGCGCGGGCACGGCCCAGCGGTGGCGGTCCGCGCTCGCCGGCGTGCCCCGCCCGGCCCGGCGGCGGCCGGTGGTCGCGACGGCCGTGGTGCTGCTGGCGGCGCTGCCGCTGCTGATCGGGTCGTACACCGCACCCGCGCCGCGGCCGGTCGCGCCGGTGGCGGCGGCAGCGGGCATGCAGCGACTGCACCTGCTCCCGGCCTCGGGTGCGGACGGGGTGCCCGTCATCGGCGACGTCACCGGCCGTCAGGTGATCCTGCGCGGCGTCAACGTGAACCAGCTGATCGACTACCACCTGCGCGATCCCGCGATCCCGGCCACCGAGCCGCTCACCGACGCCGACTTCGCGCAGATCGCCGCCATGGGCTTCAACGTCGTACGCCTGGGCATGTCCTGGTCGCGGCTGCAGCCCCGGCGCGGGGAGTTCGACCAGGCGTATCTGCAGCAGATCAGCACGGCCGTGGCGTCGGCCAAGGCGCACGGCGTCTACGTCGTGCTCGACATGCACCAGGACGCCTGGGGCAACGCCCTGGCCAAACCGGACGAGCAGTGCGGCGGCGGCACCAGCCCCACCACCGGCTGGGACGGCGCACCGGCCTGGGCGACCGTCACCGACGGGACGGCGCACTGCCAGTTCCTGGCCCGTGACCTGGCCCCGGCGGTCGCGACCGCGTTCGGCAACTTCTACACCGACCGGGACGGCATCCAGAGCGAACTCGTCCGCACCTGGGCCCTCGTGGCGCGGGCGTTCGCGAACGAGCCGGCCGTGGCCGGATACGACCTGCTCAACGAGCCCGGCATCGGCGCGAACCCGCCGATCAGCTCCGGGCTGCTGCTCGGCCGCTACTACGCCGCGGCGATCACCGCGATCCGCGAGGCCGAGCAGGCCGGGCAGGGCTTCGCACACCTGGTCTTCTTCGAGCCGAGCGTGCTCTGGTCGGGACTGGCCTTCGACGTGACACCGCCGCCGGGCTTCACCGACGACCGGCAGCCGGTGTTCGCACCCCACCCCTACAGCGAATCGATCACGATGGACCAGGGCTTCGGGCTGACCATCGCCTCGATCGAACGGAACCTGACCGTGTCGGCGCGGGCCGCGGCGGCCTACGGCGCGGCGTACTGGCCCGGCGAGTGGGGCTGGTTCGGCGACCCGGCGGTCGACGGGGCGAAGGTGACCCGCTTCGGCGCGGCCCAGGACCGGCTCGGCATCGGCGGCGCGTTCTGGGTGTGGAAGCAGGGCTGCGGCTCGCCGGAGACCGGCCCCGACGCCGAGACGTCGGGCAACCTCGCCCGGATCGACTGCGCGACCGGGGCCGCGATCGCCCCGCCCACCGGCTTCATCCAGCCCTTGACCAGGGCGTACCCGCGGGCGTTCCCCGGCCGTCTCGACAAGCTCACCGCCGACCCCGCAAGCGGGACCCTCACCTTCACCGCGACGGCCGACACCGAGTCCGACTGCCGCCTCGACATCTGGGTGCCCGGCGAAGCGCCGCTGCGGCTGGACGCCCAGGGCGTCACCGACGCGGCGTCGGCGCGGGTGCCCGGCGGCTGGCAGGTCACCGGCTGCGCCAGCGGCAGGTACACGGTCACCGTCACCCGGTGACCCGCCGGCGGCGTGGGCGGCTGCTGAAAACGCGCCGCCCCCGGGTTCGCCGGGGGGCTCCTGCTGAGCCCGGGTCACGCCTCGAAGTCGGTGTAGCCGTACCGCATTTCGGCTTCGGGCATCGCGTCGTCGCAGACGGCGTCGGCCTCGGCGTCCTCGATCATCCGTTCGTCCATGATGACTAGGTCGCCGGGGCGGGCCGGCTCTCCGCGCAGCGCGGGCACGTCGACGGCGGCCCAGTCGACGGTCACGGTGGTCACCTGCTCGACCGCGCCCATGAAGAACAGGTCCGACAGGCTGCCGTCGTCGACGCTCTGCTCCTCATCGGAGCCGAAGTCGTGCCCGACCGGCTCGCCCGGCCCGGTGAACGTGATCCGCGGATAGCCCTCGACCTCGATGGTGACGAACGGGTGCAGGTCGATCGACCGGGTGCGCCTGCCGTGCTGGTAGACGTCGAGCGCCAGGTCCGCGCCGTACCAGCAGAGCAGGTAGAGGTTGCCGCCGTCGGCGAGCTCGGCGGCCAGGTCGGCCTTGACCTCGTCGATGGTGCCGCGCAGGTAGTGGGCGTCCTTGCGGGCGCCGCCCGGGGCGACGCCGAAACGCAGGTCGTAGAAGCTCTTCCGGCTCACGGCGGCAGTGTACGGATGCCGCCGCCGCGGTCCGGTCGGCCGTCAGGCGCGGGCGCGCTCGACCTCGCCCAGCAGTGAGGCGGCGCGGTCGCGGATCGCCTCCAGCAGCCGCGCGAGCGCGTCGGCGGCCTCGGCGTTCTCGGGCAGGGCGAGGGTGTGCTTCTTGACGCGCTCGACGGACAGCGTGGCCAGGACCGTGCGCAGCTCGGCGACCTTGTCCGCCAGGGGAGCGTCGGCGGTGGTGGCGTCGGGTGCGAGGGCGGCGAGGATCGTCGAGGCGCGCCGGCGGCGGCCTGCCTGCCGGGCGTGCGGGCTGGGCGCGGTGATGCCCGCGGCTTCGAGCTCGGCCGGGGACAGGTGCTGACGGATCAGGTTGCCGATGTGGTAGCGGACGGAGGTCTGCGTGGTGGCGCGTTCCTCGGCGGTGTAGTCGGCACGGCCGTAGATGTTGCGGACGGCGTCACGGTACTGCCAGTTGCGGCCGGTCCAGTCCGGGCGGCCCTCGGGGGTCAGGTAGTGCTCGCGCAGTGCCACCATGGTCGCCGCGAGGTCGCGGGCCAGCATCGTGTGCCGCTCGCGGTCCGCGCTGCGCAGCGCCCGCAGGATGCGGATGATCTCGTCTTCGATTTCAATCTTGGTAGGCACGCGAGGACTATAAGCAAGGGCCTACCTGCGCAGATGTTGGGCTGATGGCTGCCCGAACACGGCTTTCGTGCCTGTTGGGGCGGGCTTCGCGCGGGTGTGCGGTGGGGACGCCCGAGATGCGACGTCCCCACCGCTGCGGATCAGGCCGCGGCGCAGCTCGCGGTCGGGGTGGTGTTGTTGCCGTTCTTGTAGAGCGTGACGCCGAAGCTGTTGCCGGAGCCGTTGGGCCGGGCGGTGAGGGTGCCGGTGCTGCCGGTGACGGTCGCGTTCCAGCTGCTCTGCAGGCTCTGGCCGCCGTTGAGGTTGATGGTGACGGTCCAGTTGCTGCTGCCGCTGACGGCGAGGGTCACGTTGAACCGGTCGCTCCACTCGTCGGCACGGCTGACGCTGACCGAGCAGCTACCGCCCCCGCCGCCACCCCCGCCACCGCTGCCGGACGGGGCGACGGCACGGCCGGTGCTCGCCGAGATGTGGCCGGTGCACAGGTTGCGCGACTGCAGGTCCTGAATGATGCCGGGCAGCGCCGAGATCGTGTTCTGCGGCCAGTCGTGCATGAGGATGATCTGGCCGTTGGTCAGGCGTGCCGCGGCCTGGCGGATCGCGCTCGCGCTGGCGTTGTTCCAGTCCTGCGAGTCGACGTCCCAGATGATCTCGCGCAGGCCGAGCGAGTTCTCGATCTGCTGCAGGGTGGAGTTCGTCTCCCCGTACGGCGGGCGGAACAGGTTCGGTGTGACGCCCGCCGTCTGCTGGATCGCCTGCTGGGTGCGGGTCAGCTGCGACTGGATGTCGCTGGAGCTCATGTTGATCAGGTGTGGGTGGTCCCAGCTGTGGTTGCCGATCTGCAGCCCGGCACTGCGGTAGGCCTGCATCAGCGACGGGTTCGACTGGGCGTTGGAGCCGGTCGGGAACACCGTCGCGGTCGCGTTGTACTGGCGCAGGGTGTTGACCAGTTGACTCGTCGTGCCGGTGTTGGGGCCGTCGTCGAAGGTCAGCCCGACGTAGCCGGCCGAGCAGCTGTTGCCGCCTCCGCCGCCGCCTCCGGTCGGGGAGGGCGAGGGTGTGGGTGTGGGGTTGCCGCCGCCTCCTGAGGCGGAGCAGCTCGCGGTCGGGGTGGTGTTGTTGCCGTTCTTGTAGACCGTGATGCCGAAGTTGTTGCCGGAGCCGTTGGGCCTGGCGGTGAGGGTGCCGGTGCTGCCGGTGACGGTCGCGTTCCAGCTGCTCTGCAGACTCTGGCCGCCGTTGAGCCCGATCGAGACGGTCCAGGCGCTGCTGCCGCTGACGGCCAAGTTCACGTTGAACCGGTCGGACCACTCGTCGGCGCGGGTGGTCGTGACGGTGCAGCCGTTGCTGCCGCCGCCGCCTCCGCCACCCCCGCCGCCGGATCCCTCGCTGACGGTGATGTTGGAGTTGCCGCTGCTCTGGTAGCCCTCGGTCGCCATGATCTGGTAGTCGTGGCTGCCGAGGTTCATGCCCTTGCTCGCCCAGGCGTCGAAGTGGTTGCCCGCGGTGATGGTGCCGCCGGTCTTCTTCGACTGGCGGACGCTCCAGTACTGGTAGAACGTCGCGGTGCCCTCGATGGAGGGCTGGTTGACGCGCTGGGTGCGGTAGATGTCGTAGGTGCCGCCGTCACTGGTGACGGTGCCCATGAATGTGCCGGTGGGCCGGTAGGTGCCCCAGTTGTCGACGATGTAGTACTCGATCAGCGGGTTGCGGGTCCAGCCGTACAGGGTGAGGTAGGCGTTGCCGGACGGGTTGAAGCTGCCGGAGTAGCTGACGGTCCGGCGGGTGCCGGGCTTCCAGCCCTTGCCGGCGACGAAGTTGTTGACGTTGCTCCACTGAGTGCTGTACTGGCCGCCGGCGCCCATGGTCATGGAGACGTTGCCGCTGTCCTTCCAGAACGAGTAGTAGAAGCCGTTGTCGGTGCCGGTCTGGTTGGTGGTGACGGTCGTGTCGGCGTTGGCGTTGCCGGCCGGCAGCACGGCCGCGACGGCCAGTGCCGCGGCGCAGGCGGCGCCGAACAGCAGCCGCAGGCGGCCGGGCCGGCGACCGGTCGGGCGGTCGGGGGTGTCGGGCATGTGGTCCACCTACTCGTGAGGCCTGGGCGAGCCAGGAGGTGTGGGTGCGAGCCGGCGTGCGGGAGGATCCGTGAGGGACGTCGGGTACGGGCACCGGACCGCGGATCGGGACGGGTCGACGACCGGGAGGAGCCCGGCCGGAGTCCGATCCGGCCTGACGCGATCACGTTCATCGATAGACGAATCGTCGGGCAGCGCCGATCGCGAAGTCAACGACTTCCGGTAACTATCGGAACGACATTCATCGTTAAAGAGCTGACCGCTGTTCGTCGTTGGTGATCGCGGAGCCCAGCTGTACGCGGCGAATTGGCTGCCGGAACTGAAAGTTCCGGAACTTTCCGGTCCGGGCTGTCAGGTGGACGACGCGAAGACGACGCGGTGGTGGACGGCCGCGGCGGTGCGCGCGGTGGCGGTGAGGGCGAGCGCGTACTCGCCGGCGCGCTCGGCCGGGTCGACGGCGCGGGAGAAGCGCGGGCTGACGGTCACCACGACCGCGTCCGCCCCGGCGGCTGCCGCGGACAGCGCGTCCCGGTCGTCGCCGCGCAGCACCGCCACGTCCGTGCACGCGTCGCGCAGTTGCGCCACCCGCTCGGGGGTTGTGGTCGTCCCGGTGACGGCGTGGCCGTCCGCGGTCCAGTGGGCGGCCAGTTCCATGCCGACGATCAGGTACCGCACGAACGACCTCCAACGGAAACGCTGTTTCCATGCTGTCGGGTGCGCCGCCGTAGCGCAAGGGGCGGTCTGCTGCCGGGCGTCCGGCCGGGGGCCTCGTTCCCGCCCGGCCCCGCCGTCCCGGGCGATAGGCTGATGGCACCCGAAACGATGATCGTGCTCCGGGCCGGTGGGCCGCGGCGGCATCCCGGTCGACGGCTCCTCACGGGAGATGTCTGACATGTCTGCGGGTCACGAACTCTACGGTCGGCGCACCGAATGCGAGGCGCTCGACCGGCTGTTGAGCGAGATCGGGGAGGGCGGGCACGCGGTCCTGGTGCTGCGCGGGGAGCCCGGCGAGGGCAAGACCGCGCTGCTGGACTATCTCGCCGACAACGCGTCGAACATCCGCACCCACCGCGTATCCGGCATCGAGTCCGAAATGGAACTGGCCTACGCCGGCCTGCACCAGCTCTGCGGCCCGATGCTCGACCAGCTCGACCGCCTGCCCGCCCCGCAACGCGACGCGCTGCGCAGCGCGTTCGGGCTCGCCGAAGGGCCTCCGCCGGACCGGTTCCTGGTCGGCCTGGCTGCCCTGACCCTGCTGTCCGAGGTGGCAGCCGGCCGGCCGCTGCTGTGCCTGGTCGACGACTTCCAGTGGCTGGACCAGGCGTCAAGGCAGGCCCTGGCCTTCGTCGCGCGACGGCCGACGGCCGACCCGATCGGCCTCGTCTTCGCCGTACGGGTTCCCCAGGACGAACTCCAGCCCGGCGACCGGGAACTGCTCGGCCTGCCCGAACTGGTGGTGGCGGGCCTCGACGACCGCGACGCACGATCGCTGCTCGCGTCGGTGGTGCCCGGACGGCTCGACGAGCGGGTACGCGACCGGATCCTGGCCGAGGCCCGCGGCAATCCGCTGGCCCTGCGGGAGCTGCCCAACGAACTGACCCTGCCCGAGCTGGCCGGCGGGTACGGCCTGCCCCGGAGCCGGCCGTCGCTCAGCCAGGTCAGCCGGATCGAGCAGTGCTATCTGCGCCGCCTGGGCGAACTTCCGCCGCCGACGCGACGGCTGCTGCTGGTCGCCGCCGCGGACCCCGTCGGCGACCCCGCACTGCTGTGGCGCGCCGCCTCCGGTCTCGGGCTGTCCGCCGACGCGGCAGCACCCGCCGAAGCAGCCAGCCTGATCACGATCGGGACCCTGGTGCGGTTCACCCACCCGCTGGTGCGTTCCACCGTCTACCGCTCGGCCACGCCCGCCGAACGTCGGCAGGTGCACCGCGCCCTGGCCGCGGCGACCGACAGCGTCGCCGACCCCGACCGGCGCGCCTGGCACCTCGCGGCCGCGACGGCGGTGCCCGACGAACAGGTCGCGCAGGACCTGGAGCGCTCGGCCGAGCGTGCCCAGTCCCGCGGCGGCGCAGCGGCAGCCGCGGCCTTCCTGCGGCGGGCCGCTGAACTCACTCCGGACCTGGGCCGCCGCGGGGAACGCGCCCTGGCCGCCGCGCAGGCCGCGTTCGAAGCCGGGGCGCCCGACATGGCAAACGACCTGCTGGCCACGGCGGAGCTGAGCCCGCTGGACCGGCTGCAGCGGGCGCGGCTGGAACGGCTGCGCGCGCAGCTGACATTCCTGCGCAGTCGCGGCAGCGAAGCGCCTGGCCTGCTGCTGCACGCCGCGCAGCGGCTCGTCCCGCTGGACGGCGCGCTGGCCCGCGAGACCTACCTGGAGGCGCTGCTCGCGGCGGTGTTCGCCGGTGCCGGACGGCTCGAACCCGAGTTCGGCGTGCGCACCGTGGCCGAGTCCGCCCGCGCGGCGCTGTCGGAACCCGGCTCGCAGCAGCCCGTCGACCTGCTGCTCGAGGGGTTGTCGATCAAGTTCACCGACGGGTACCCGCAGGCGGTGCCCACCCTGCGGCGAGCGATGGAGGCCGTCCGCGCCGTCGAACAGGACCTCACCTGGATCTGCCTCATCGCCGCGCTGGTGGCGGCGGAGCTGTGGGAGGAAACGGCGTGGCGGGACCTGCTCGAACGCAGGGTGGGCTCGGCCCGGCAGACGGGGAAGCTGAGCCTGCTGCCGATGGCTCTGGACTACCTCGGCAGCTACTACGTGCAGGCCGGGGACTTCGCGGCCGCGGCCGCGTGCGACGACGAGGCAGCGGTGCTGGAGTCCGCCATCCGGGTGTCGCCCCCGCCGTACACGCCGCTGATGCTGGCCGCGTGGCGCGGCGACCAGCAGGCCACCGCCCAGCTGACCCAAGACGGCATCGCCGACGCCTTCCCGCGAGGCGAGGGCAGTGCGCTGGTGCTGACGGAGTACGCCGCCGCGGTGCTGGACAACAGCCTGGGCCGCTACTCCTCGGCGCAGGCCGCCGCTGAACGCGTCACCACCGGCGACCTGTTCGTGGCCCGGTCGTGGGCGCTGGCCGAACTGGTGGAGGCCGCCGCGCGGGCCGGGCAGCCCGAGGCCGCCGCGCAGGCGCTGGAACAGCTCACCGAACGCACGCAGGCCAGCGGCACGCAGTGGGCGCTGGGCCTCGAAGCCCGCTCGCGGGCGCTGGTGAGCGAGGGCCCGGCCGCCGAGCAGCTCTACCGTGAGGCGATCGACCGGCTCGCGGCCTGCCGGATGAACGCGCACCTGGCCCGGGCGCACCTGGTGTACGGGGAGTGGCTGCGCCGGGAGAACCGCCGCGCGGACGCCCGCGAGCATCTGCGCCGCGCCCACGAGATGTTCACGGTCATGGGCGCCGAGGCGTTCGCCGAGCGCACCCGCAACGAGCTGCAGGCCGTGGGGGAGACGGTGCGCAAGCGTACGCCCGAGTCGCTGCTCGACCTCACGCCCCAGGAGTCCCTGATCGCCTCGCTGGCCCGGGACGGGCGTACGAACTCCGAGATCGGCGCCGAGCTGTACATCAGCCCGCGCACCGTCGAGTGGCATCTGCGCAAGGTCTTCACCAAGCTCGCCATCAGCTCACGCCGGGAACTCCGCGAGGCCGCGCTCGACACCGAGCCCGCCACGCCGTGGATACCTCCTCAATCTAATC
The DNA here is from genome assembly GCF_040648455.1 of Catellatospora sp. NPDC049133. Classification (NCBI taxonomy): domain Bacteria; kingdom Bacillati; phylum Actinomycetota; class Actinomycetes; order Micromonosporales; family Micromonosporaceae; genus Catellatospora; species Catellatospora sp. NPDC049133. The sequence continues at coordinate 109,158 of NZ_JBEZDT010000020.1, read as the reverse complement.
CATCTAGTTGACGACCAGGGGTCCCTGGAAACGGACACCAGTCCCGAACCCCGGGTCGCCACGGGCTGCCCGACCCGTCGGCCCGGGCACCCGCGAAACCGACCGCAACCGTTCGACCAGTGCCGGACACGGGCTCGTGGCGAGCCCGCGGCGGCGACAGTTGACGCACGTCCTCAGCCGAGGACGACCTCCGTCGCCCGAGGGGAGCCTCCCGATGGCCGTACACATCCCGATGTCGCTTTGGTTCATCAGCCTCGTCGACAGCATCACCGCCCTGCCGTACGTGGCGGCACTGCTGCGCCTGGTCAGACGATGGAGCGGGCGCGCCGCCGCCCGCCCGCAGGACGCGGCGCACGTCGCCGGGCGCACCGTCGCCCAGGCCGTGGCCCACGGCGAGCTGCGGCTGCTCTACCAGCCGATCGTGCGGCTCGCCGACCGCACCGTCGTGGCGGTGGAGGCGCTGGTGCGCTGGCAGCACCCGACCCTGGGCCTGATCACCCCCGACCGCTTCCTGCCCGCGGCCGACCACGGCGGGCACCTGACCCTGCTCGACCGCTGGGTCCTCGACCGGGCCTGCGCCGACATGGCCGCGCTCGCCGCATCCCTCGGTCACGCGGCGCCCGCGCACGTCAACGTCAACCTGTCCGCGGCCACCCTGGCGACCGACTTCACCGGCATGGTCACCGCCGCGCTGCGCGACGCCGGGCTGGCCGCGCACCGGCTGCGGCTGGAGCTGTGCGAAGGCGCCGACCTCAAGACCCTCGTCCACGCCGGCCCCCGGCTCAAGAGGCTGATCCGCCGCGGCGTCGGCGTGGCCCTGGACGACATGGGCGCGGGTTCGACCGACCTGCGCTACCTGTCCCGCCTCGCCATCCAGGGCATCAAGATCGACCGGGAGTTCGTGGCCGGCATGCTGCACAACCCGCGCGACCACGCCATCGTCAAGATGCTCACCGACATGGCCCACACCCTCGGGCTGCACGTCACCGCCGAGGGCGTCGAGACCCGCGAGCAGCTCGCCGCGCTCGCCCGCGTCGGGGTTTCCTTCGCCCAGGGCTACCACCTCGCGCTGCCGCTGACCCTGCCGGCGTTGACCGGGGCACTGCTCGCCGAGTGAGCGATGACGGCCGGTCGCGCCTGCGCGCACAGACAGGGCGGGGCCGTCGACCAGCCGGTCGACGGCCCCGCCTCGCGTTGCGGTTACGGGGTGACCACCGCGCCGCCCAGCGTCACCACCAGCCGGCCGTCACTGGCGAAGGACCAGCCCAGGGCACCGCTGAGCCCGGAGCACCGCGACCCGTTCGTGCCCGACCAGAACTGGTTCGAGCTGTCGGAGTTGCCCACGATGCGGTCGTTGGTTCCGCTGCTGAACCGGCACGAGGTGTTGTTGCGGAACACCGACGAACCCGCGTCGAAGGAGAAGTTGCGCTCGTCGTTGTCGATGCTGATGTTGTTCGACACCGTCATCGAACCCGGGTTGCTGTTGTAGGTGAACCCGTGCTTGCCGTTGTTGAAGGCGATGTTGCGCCGCACGATGTGGTTGACCCCGATGTCCTCGCCGCCCAGCTTGTAGCCGTTGCGGTCACCCGCGCCGGCCTGGCCGCCGTTGCTGAGCGTGCCGTTGTTGTACGCGATCGAGTCCTCGATGGTCACCACGCCGATCGGCCCGGTGTCGGTCTTGGTGTACAGGTCCCAGCCGTCGTCGATGTTGTTGTGCGACACGGCGTAGCGGAACACGTTGCCCGAGCCGACGGTCAGCTTCGCGGCGAAGCCGTCGGCGTCCTCACCGTCGGAGTCGGCGTTGTCGTGCGACTCCGCGCTCAGGATCAGGTTGTTGGCCGGCCACAGGCTCTGCGGGGTGCTGGACAGGGTCCGCGACAGCTGCAGCCCGGTGTCGCGGTTGAACCGGGTGATCGTGCGCTCGAAGACGTTGTTGCTGCCGCCGACGAAGATGCCGTTGTCACCGGCCCGCTCCACGACGATGCCGTACACGTGCCAGTAGTTGCCGTTCACGGCGAGCCCGCGGTTGGCCGGGTCCTCGGCCTGGGCCGAGAAGTTCAGCACCGGGACCTCGTTCTGGTACGCCGCGATCTTCTTGCGGGCGCTGGACGTGCCGTTGTTTCCGGTCTCGACGGTCACCGTGGAGGAGAAGCTGTAGGTCCCGCCGCGCATGAAGATCGTGCCGCCCGCGGTGACGCGGGTGATCGCGGAGGCGAGCGTCGTCGGGCTGGCCAGGGTGCCGGCCGCGCTCGCGCTGCCGTTGGGCGCCACGTACAGCGTGCCGGACGGCGGCTGGCTGACGCTGGGCGACGGCGACGCGCTGGACGGCGACGGCGACGCGCTCGACGGTGACGGGGACGCGCTCGACGGCGACGGCGAAGCGCTGCTGCCCGACGGAGCCGGGCTGCTGGGTGGGGTGGTGACGCTGTCGGTCACGCTGACGTCGTCGAAGCGGGCACTGGCGTACCCGGTGAACAGGCCGATGCGGCCGGCCGCGATCGCCGTGCTGGCCGCGGAGCCGACCAGGGTGCCGTCGACGTAGCCGCTGACGGTGGTGCCGCTGGTGGTGATCCGCAGGGTGTACCAGGTGCCGGTCGACACGGTGCGGGACACGCCCGCCAGGACCGTGATGCTGCTGCCGTTCATGTACTGCAGCTCGACCCGGTTGCCGCCGGTCAGCGCGAGCCGGTACATGACGGTGGCTCCGCTGGACCGCGACACCAGGGCCGCGACGCCGCCGGACCCGAACGTCAGCGGCTTGACCCGCGCCTGCACGGTGTAGTCGGTCCAGCTGCTGGAGCCGGCGAACTGGCGGGCGCGGTCGGTGGTGGCGCTGGCCTGCTGGAACACCTGGGACCCGTCGGCGACGACGGTCCAGTCGCCGCCGGACTTGGACCAGCCGCTCGCGCCGGATTCGAAGTCGGCGCTGAACAGCGTCGCGGCGCTGGCGGGAGTGGTCAGCAGGGTGCCGGCGATGACGGTCAGCGCGGCCGCGGCCGCGGCGGTGACCAGTGCGGCGAGGCGTGCGCGCCGGCGGTGAGGTGTGTGCGGTTTCATCGGTGTGCGTCCTTTGTGCTGGGAGCGGACCATGCCGTTGGGCGACGGCATGGGACGTGCCTGGCACCGGGCCGTCTGCTGCGGTAACCCGGTCGTGAAGGCGCTGGAAAGCGCTTCCCGGCGACGTTAGACGAGCCCGTGGAACGCAGTCAACTGGCCAATCTCGATGTCGGAGCCGTTCGCGCCCACATTTGCAGCGACGTTGGTCGATATGTAGTGGATGCGGGGCCTGGGTGCCCTCGCCGTCGGCTCCCGGTGTTGCAGGATTGCCCACGCGACCGCAGCCGGCCCGGTGATGACGGTGCCGGCCGACGTCCGCGACGCGACCGCGACATCCGTGTCACGGACCACCCGGCTCGGCGGCGGAGAGATGAACTCGTCGTTCTGTGTGAGGCTCCGCAAAGTGAAGCGAAAACTGCTTCATAATTTCCGCCCCGGAGGGATCAACACGATGAGGAAGCTCACCATCTCCGCTGTCGCCGGCGCGGCCGGCGCGGCGATGGTAGTCGCTGCCCTGCAATGGCCGGCCGGTGCAGCACCTGCCCCCAGCGGGAACGCGGCAGGCGGCGCGCAGGCCGCCGCCGCCCACCGGCCGGACAACCGGCCCGGCCCGCGCACCGAGCAGTGGCTCGCCAAGCGCAAGGCAGCTCTCGAGATGGTCGCCCGCGGCAAGGCGCGCATCGACGCGAAGGGCAACGTCACCGTCGACGCCGCGACGGACAACGTCGTCGAGGTGGCGTTCGAGAAGACCGACAAGATCTTCACGATCCTGTCCGAGTTCGGCACGCAGAGCGTGGGCAAGTACGGCACCGCCCCCGGCCCCCTGCACAACGAGATCCCCGCCCCCGACCGCTCGGTGAACAACTCCACCGAATGGGCCCCCGACTTCGACACCGCCCACTACGAGCAGCTGTTCAACGGCTCCGGCGAGTCGATGAAGACCTTCTACGAGGACCTGTCCTCCGGCCGGTACTCGGTGACCAACACCGTCAGCGACTGGGTGAAGGTGCCCTACAACGCGTCCTACTACGGCGACAACGCCATCGAGGACAACGGCGGCTCCTGGGCGTTCATCGGCGACACCGGCAACGCCTGGTACCAGCACGCCCTGGCGACCATGACCCCCGACCAGATCAACGCGTACCTCGCGCAGTTCGACGTCTGGGACCGCTACGACTTCGACAACGACGGCAACTTCGACGAGTCCGACGGCTACATCGACCACTTCCAGGCGGTGCACGCCGGTGAGGGCGAGGACGCCGGCGGCGGCGCGCAGGGCGAGGACGCCATCTGGTCGCACCGCTGGTACGTCAACGCCACCGACTACGGCGTGTCCGGCCCCAGCGTCGGCGGCCAGCAGAACCTGTCCGGCGGCGCCCGCATCGGCAACTCGAACTACTGGCTCGGCGACTACACCACCGAGCCGGAGAACGGCGGCCTGGGCGTGTTCGCCCACGAGTTCGGCCACGACCTCGGCCTGCCGGACTACTACGACACCGCCGGCGGCGAGAACACCACCGCGTTCTGGACGCTGATGAGCTCCGGCTCGTGGCTCGGCCACGGCGCGGAGGCCAACAACGGCATCGGCACCACGCCCGGCCTGATGGGCCCCGAGGAGAAGCTGTTCCTCGGCTGGCTCGACTACCGCGAGGTCAACCCCGGCCAGAGCGGCACCATCCTGCTGGACCCGGCCCAGGACGCCGACGCCGCCAACGCCCAGGCGATCAAGGTCAACCTGCCCGCCGCGACCACCTCGACGACGTACACCACGCCCTCCTCGGGCCAGTACGCCTGGTGGACCGGCAGCGCCGACCAGCTCAACGAGTCCCTGTCGCACGCCGTGCCGGCCGCCTCGAAGGTCACCGTGACCGCCAAGGCCTGGTACGACATCGAGGCCGGCTTCGACTACCTGTACGGCGAGTACTCCACCGACGGCGGCACGACCTGGTCGCAGATCGGCCAGCCGATCACCGGCTCGTCGAACGGCAAGTGGACCACGCTGCGCCTGTCCTACACCGCCGGCGGCGCCGCGACGCAGTTCCGGTTCCGCTACCAGACCGACGGCGGCGTGCACTTCGCCGGCGCGTTCATCGACGACGTCGTCGTCAAGGCCGGCAACACCACCGTGCTGACCGACGACGTCGAGCAGCCCGGAGCCTGGACCGCGACGGGCCAGTGGCAGCGCTCGACCGGCACGGTGACCACCACCGCCGACCGCTACTACCTGCTGGAGAACCGCCAGTACGTCGGCTACGACGACACCCTGCGCACCGGCCCCTACCAGTTCAGCTACAACCTGAGCGCGCCGGACAAGGTCGAGTTCTTCTCGTTCCGCCCCGGCATGCTCGTGTGGTACGTCAACCACACCGTCGAGGACAACAACACCTCCGAGCACCCCGGCACCGGCCTGTCGCTGCCGGTCGACGCCCGGCCCGCGCCGTTCGCGTACCCCGACGGCACCCGGCCCAGCAACCGCCGCCAGCCGTTCGACGCGACGTTCGGCATCCAGCCGGTGCCGGAGCTGTGCCTGCACAAGGAGGTGCTGGTCGGCAGCGGCAAGACCCAGACCGTGCAGACCGTGGCGGCCTGCGCCCCGGCCAACGCGGGCATCGCCACGTTCGACGACACCAACCCGGACGCGTACTACAGCACCGCCAACCCGCAGGGCAGCGTGAAGGTCGCCGGCCTCGGCGTCATCGCCACCGTCACCGGCCAGTCCGGCGGCGTCCTGACGGTGAGCGTGGTCAACCCCTAGCAAGACTGAGGACCGCTAGGCGCTGTGAGCGGCGCCCAGGGGCGAAGGAAGGGCCGGGAGCCGATTCTCCCGGCCCTTCCTTCTGCCCGGCCTACGAAGCACCCGAGCCATCCACATTGCACCGCCGATCTGATAGGGAGGAGGTGTGCTCACCTCACTTCTGCCAGGCGTGCGGCAACTCCGCGCGCCATTGGTGGCGGGTCTCATCTGGTTGATCGGACTCTGGCTGCTCCTTGGCGAGTACCTGCCGCGACCGCAGGACGCGGTTGGTGTGCTGAGCGCGATCTATCGCCTGATCGAAGCCGTCGGGCAGACCCCGGCCCTCGCGGCCGCCACCGTCGCTGGATACCTTGTGGGCGTACTGAGCGAGGTGCTCTCGAGCGCGCTGCTGGGGGTCATCGTGCGGTCGGGCCGCATGAGGATGAGCGGAGTGGGAAGACTCACGATCCACGAAGCCGCCGTGATCCGTCTTGATCAGGTGCTGAGCCGAGACGGGGAGGCGCGTCAGGCCTTCCTGGCAGACCCGATCACGGCTGAACTGGCCACGATGGTTTCCTTGTCCGTCCCGATGCGTACGCGCCACGCGATCATCGAGCGGCGTGTCGACGTCGAGCGCTGTCTGCGGGATCTGGAGCGGGAGTTCGCACTCGTGCCTATGCGCTTGCTCGGTCGAGAACCCGAGCTGTTCGGTGAGTACGACCGCTTGCGAGCCGAGGGTGAGTTCCGTTCGGCGGTTGCGTTCGCGCTGTGCGTCAATCTGATGGTGCTGGGGTCGTACGGCCGTCTGCCTCTGCTGATCGCTGCGCCAGGTGTTCTGCTCGGGGTTCTCCTGTTCGCTGCCGGCGTCGGGAGGCTCACCGCTGCTCACGACACCCTCGCTGCTGCGCTGCGAAGTGACCGGCTCGAAATGCAGACATTCCACCAGTACCTGGGCGGGCAGCTGCCGTTGCGCCGGGAGACCGCCTCTGCTGAATACCCCGGCTGGGTTCTCGGCGAGTATGAGATCCAGGCGCTGAGGGCGATCGTGGGCGGCCGTAGCGAGCGCGATGAACTCATTCGTGGTGAGGCGATCCAGGTGCTTCACCGGGCAGCCGGCGAGGGTCAGGCCGCTGCTTCCGAGGTGTACGCGATGTTGTTGATGGAAAAAGGCGAGTATGCGCACGCAGTCAGCGTGATAGTGGATTGGGCAGATCATGATGCGGAGGGAGCTGCGGGCTTCTGCTGGAGACACGGTGTCGAGCATCCGCAACTGAACCTGCTCGGTCAGTCGATCCTGTTGAGTCTTCCGGAGCCGAGATCGCCGGGAGTGCTCAGGGATCTTGCGCTGTGGGCCGAACGTCTGGAGGATGCCGACGACGCCCTCGGCTGGTGGCTGCAAGCGGCAGCGGCCCGCGAACCCCGTGCCGAGGCCCGTGTGCTCTTCTGGTCGAGGCGGTTGAACCGGCCTGATCTCGTGGGAATCGTCGCTCTCGGTCATCGACCACTACGCGAGTATCGCGCCACCCCCGATCGATTCGACATGTCCGACCGACTCGCGGCGGCACGCGAATGGCTGGCCTTTCGCCTGTGGCCGGAGCGGAAGTGGGCAGAGCCTGCAGGGGAGTGGCTGAACAGGCGAAAGGTGGCCTCGGAGCTTGCGTGAGCCGCGGACCGGAACAACGCTGCGGTCCGGCTCGCCCACCCGCCGGCCGGCTGCCGAGCGCAGCCGACGCGGTGGGGGTCATACAGCGGCTACCTGCTGTGCTGTGGTTCGTCCGGCACGCAGTGCAATGAAGGTGGCTAGTGCGCCCGCCCCTTCCCAGGCCGCCACGGCGAAGAAGCCGGCGGGGGCGGCATCGGTCAGCACCAGGGTGGTGAACACGGCGAACGTCACCAGCCGGAACGCCACGGTGAAGGCGAAGAACGCCGTCCAGTCCTTCACGGCGGCGAGCAGGTAGTACACGCCCATGTTGAACGAGGCCATCGCCGAGGTCCGGACGAACACGAGCGTGTAGTCGTCCGCGGCACGGGCGGCGGTGCCGTCGTGGGTGAACCCCATCGCGGCCAGCAGCGTGGCTGGGCTGATCAGGCCGACCGCACCCAGCAGCAGCGCAGCGAGGCCGAAGACCGCGATCGTCCAACCGGCAGGTGACAGGCGGGGAATGGTCATGGTGATGTCCTCCGGGGGTGGTGGGCTCGCTGCGGCCGGCCACGGCCGTCATTCGATGTATTCTCGGCACATCGTAGTGATCATGAATGGAGTGCGCCCGTGACCGGATACCCGCCACCGGAGCCGCGGCCCACCGTCACCTACGCCGACTGCACCGTGGCGGTCGTGCCCGGCTACCGGCCGCTGCACCTGGACCTGCACCTGCCGCCCGGCGACGGGCCGTTCCCGGTGCTGCTGTGGGTGCACGGCGGCGGCTGGCTGGAGGGCAGCCGGGTGGGCCTGCCGGCGACGGTCGCACCGCACCGGTTCCACCAGCGCTTCCTCGACCGCGGCTGGGCGGTCGCCGACATCGACTACCGGCTCGCGCAGGAGGCGCAGTACCCGGCCCAGCTGCTCGACGTCCAGTCCGCCGTACGCTGGCTGCGCCTCTACGCGGACCAGCTGAAACTGGACCCGGCGCGGTTCGCCGCGCTCGGCGAGTCGGCGGGCGGCCACCTCGCCGCGATGGCCGGGCTCACCGGCACCGGCGACACCGCGATCCAGGCGGTCGTCAACTGGTACGGCGCGGTCGACCTGTTCGACTTCGATGACCTGGACGACCCGGCCGCCCCGCCCGCGCTGCTGTTCGGCGGGCCGGTCAGCGGCCGGCGGGAGTTCGTCGCGTTCGGCAACCCGATCAGCCGGGTGCACGCCGGGGCGCCGCCGTTCCTGACCGTGCACGGCACCGCCGACCGGATCGTGGGCCCCGGCCAGGGGCAGGCCTTCACCGAGGCGCTGCGCGCAGTCGGGGTGCGGGCCGACCTGGTGCTCGTGCCCGGGGCAGACCACTGCTTCGAGGGCCACGACGACATCGGCGGCCTGATCGAGCAGGGCATCGACTTCCTGGACGAGGTACTGCCCGGCAAATGACCGCGACGCGTCTCGACTATCGGCTGTGTGATCGATTCGGGACTTGTCGTCACGGTGATCCTTGCGGATGCTGTTCTCGTGCAGCCGACTCCGCCCCGTCGTGATTGGACCATGCCCGTGGTGGTGGGCGTGGTGGCGCTCGTCGCGCTGCTGGTGCTCTGCCTGGCCGGGGGTGCCGCGGCCTACCTGGCCCTGCGCGTTGAACCGGCCGCGCCGCCGAGCCCTTCGCCGACGGCCGCCGCGTCCCCTTCGCCCTCGCCACCGGCACCGCTGCCGAGCGCGGCTCCGGCCGACTGCCTGATCGGCAGCTGGCGGGAGACCGCTTTCACGGCCAACTGGGAGATGTACGGCAACAAGATCCAGTTCACGGGCTCGGGCACGCTGATGCAGATCAAGGCCGATGGCACGATGACCACCGTCGACAAGACGACCCGGCGCGGCTCCGGCTACGGCGACCGGTTCGAGATGATCCACAATGGCACGACGAAGCTCAACTACGTGGCCGACGACAAGACCATCAACTACAGCAACCCGCAGGCGACCGGCTGGACCACGTTGAAGGTCAACGGAAGCCAGCGTGCCAAGGAGCGGCTCAAGGCCACGATCACCCCCGAGACCTACAGCTGCAGAGGCGACCAGCTGCGGCTGTTCGGCACCGTCTACTCCAGCGAGTGGCAGCGGATCCTGCCGCCGGGCCGGCCGGTCTGACCGCGGTGCCGGGTCGCGGGTCAGCGCGCGAGCCGCCGGAGCCTGCAAGATACGCACGTGCTGAAGACGTGGTGGCGGCCCGCCGGGTGGCGGGGGCGGATGGCGTATGCGGTGCCGGCCGTGATCACGGTGGTGGCGCTGATCGGTCGGTGGCACCTCGGGGAGCCCTGGATCGCGGTGGTGTGCGCGCTGATCGTGCTCGTGCCGATGCTGGTCGTCGTGGTGGTCGCTGCCACGCTGCGAGTGGCGGTGACCGCGTTCGCGGTGCAGTCGATCGCGCTGGTGGGGTGCCTGCTGGCGTCACACGTGTGGTTGAACAGCGGGCCGCTGGCACCGGACCAGGACTGGCTGCTGCCGTACACGGCGCTGGCCTCGCTGGTGCCTGTGGTGGTGATGCTCGTGGGGCGCTCGGTGCGCGGCCGGCGGTTCGAAAGTCTGACCGCCCTGGGCGCGGCGATGCTGCTCGTGGGCTGCTGGGGTTTCGTGGGGGCGAAATTTCCCGGCGCGCGGATGCCCTCGGCCAGGGATGCCGTGCCGTGGGGGTCGGGTCTGTCGATCGCCCGGGAGTGGGACGAGGGCTGCGGCCAGAACGGGGCGCTGTGCGCCAGGACGGTGCTCCTGGAGGGCGAACTGACCGTGTCACAGGTGCGCGCGGTGCTGGCCGGTTACGGCTGGACGCGGGAGTGCCGTCCGGTCACGGGGATCCTGTCCCGCGTGGGGGCCGCGTACGAGCAGGTGTGCTTGACGGTCCGGGAGACGCCGGAAGGCGTCGAGGTCCTGCTCACGGGTGAGGCGAACTGGTGGCGAGGACCGCGATGAGCGCACCCCGGCGCCGGGTTCCGATGAGGACCGGCGGCCGGGGGGCACTGCGCGCTGTCAGTACAGCAGGTACGGTCGGCGTCGCTGCTCGAACGCCGCCAGCTCCTGTGACCAGGCGCCCACCACCTCGTCGACGTCCGCGCCCGCGTCGATCATCGTGCGCAGCCGGGACGAGCCGGTGAGCTTGTCCACCCAGTACGGCCGCACCGGGTCGTAGGAGTCGGCCCGCCACGCGAACGCCGCATACTTGCGTGCCTCGACCAGCATCGCGACCGCGGTCCGGATCGGGTCGTACGCCGCCCGGTCGGTCACCTTGACCTCCACCCCGGCACACAGCTTGTTGAGCAGCGGTGGGTGGTGCCCCGCGATCGTCGGTACGAAGTACGCCTCCCGGAACCGCACACCCGGCAGGTCACGGTCGTTGAGCCGGTCGGACCAGTGGTAGTCGAAGTCGGTGGCCAGCCCGCCGACCAGCTCGAACGGCCGGGTGGTGCCCCGGCCCTCACTGATCGAGGACACGCCCTCGAACAGGCCGGTGCCCGGGTAGGTCAGCGCGGTGTCCGGGGTCGGCATGTTGGGGCTGGGCATGACCCACGGCACGTCGGTGTCGGCGGCGAACATGTCGCGCCTCCAGTGCTTGCACGCCACCACGTCCAGCTCGACCGGGCGGCCCGCCTCGGCGGGCAGGAACTCGGCGTTGAAGAAGCGGGCCAGCTCGCCGACCGTCATCCCGTGCTGCTGGATGATCTCCTTGAGGCCCACGCCGGAGGTGAACTCGGGGGTCATCATCGGCCCGTAGGCCCGCCCGCCGATCGGGTTGGGCCGGTCGAGCACCACGTAGCGCAGGCCCAGCCGGGCCGCGGCGACCATCGAGGTGTACATGGTCCAGATGTAGGTGTAGAAGCGCACGCCGACGTCCTGGATGTCGAACACGACGGTCTCGACCCCGGCCCGGGTCATCAGCTCTTCCCACTTGGCCTGCGAGGCGCCGTACGCGTCGTAGACGGTGACGCCGGTGCGGGCGTCGATGCCGGTGCCCTCGCTGCCGCCGGCCTGCGCGGAGCCGCGGAAGCCGTGCTCGGGCCCGAACGCCGCGACCAGGTTCACCCGGCCGGACTCGTGGATGAGGTCGACCAGGTGCCGGTAGTCGGCGTCGACGCCGGTCGGGTTCGACACCACGCCGACCTTCTGCCCGGCGAGGGTGGCGAACCCCTCGGCGACCAGCCGATCCAGTCCGGTCTGGACCCGGCGCGGCTTCGGCGCGGCCCCGGCGGGCACGGCGAGCGCGGTCGCGCCGAGCGCGCCCGCGGCGATGCCGCCGGTGATGAGGTTTCTGCGTAACAAGGGTTTCTCCTACCAGGTGAGGCCGTGGCCGGCGGGGTAGAGGGTCGTGGCGGGGTCGGTGGCGGCGACGATCGTGACCGGCAGCCGTCCGTGCGGGGACAGGTCGCCGTGCAACACCCGGACCAGGGTGTCCATGGCCGCGGGGGTGTAGGTGTAGGCCGCCAGGTAGGTGCTGACCCCGGGCAGGTGGGCGATGTCGTACGGGTCGCGCACGGCGACGACGATGACGGGCTTGCCGGTGGCGACCAGGGCGGCGACGAGTTGCTGCTGGCTGGCGCGCGGGTCGCCGACGGCGGTGTCCCAGGCCTTGTTGACCAGGACGACGGTGAGGTCGTGCTGGGCGGCCTGGGCTGCGGCGTTTGCTATGGCCTGGGTAGACGGCAGTGTCGCGGGCAGCGCGGTCGTGCGCGAGCCGCGGCTGGTGAAGCCGTCGGCGAGCCTGCCGATCGGGTTGAAGGCCGCGTTGTTCCAGCCGGTGACGAGCACGGACCGGTCGGCGCCCGGCAGCGGCAGCAGCCCGGCGTCGTTGCGTACGGCGGTGAGGGTCTGGTCGGTGACCTCGGCGACCGCCGCCAGGTGGTCGGCCGCGCCGACGGATGAGACCGCGGCCTCGACGTCGACGTAGGGCGAGCGGCTCAGCCCCTGGCGGTACTTGACCGACAGGATGCGGCGCACCGATTCGTCGATGCGGCGCTCGGTCAGCTCCCCGTCGCGCACGGCCCGCAGCACCGAGTCGTAGGCCAGGGCCAGGTTCGGCGGCATCAGGAGCTGGTCCGCGCCGGCTTTCAGGGCCAGTACGGGCACGCGGGCGTCGCCGTACCTGGTGCGCACCCCGGCCATGTTGAGCGCGTCGGTGACGACCACGCCCTGGTAGCCGAACTCCTGGCGCAGCACTCCGGTGAGGATGGTCGGCGACAGGGTGGCCGGATCGCCGGACGGGTCGAGCGCGGGCACGACGATGTGCGCGGTCATGATCGAGTCGACGCCGGCGGCGATCGCCGCCCGGAACGCGGGGGCGTCGATGCGCTCCCACTGCTCGCGGGTGTGGTGGATGACCGGCAGGCCGGTGTGGCTGTCGGTGGCGGTGTCGCCGTGGCCGGGGAAGTGCTTGGCGACCGCGGTCACTCCCGCGCCCTGCTCGAATCCGGCGACCTGGGCCGCGGTGAGGCCCGCGACAGCGGCGGGGTCCGCGCCGAAGGAGCGTACGCCGATCACGGGGTTGGCGGGGTTGACGTTGACGTCGGCGACCGGCGCGTACGGCTGGCGTACGCCGACCGCGCTCAGCTCGCGGCCGGTGACCTCGGCCGCGAGGTGGGCGGCTGCCGGGGACCGGGCCGCGCCCAGCGCCATCGAGCCCGGGAACTGGGCCGACGGCGCGGGCATCCGCTGCACGACGCCCTGCTCCTGGTCGGTGGAGATGAGCAGCGGGACCTCGTCCTTGCCGCCGGGGCTCAGTGACGCGGCCTGCAGCCCGTTGGACAGCGTGGCGATCTGCCGCACGTTGTCGAGGTTGTGCGACCAGGCGAAGTAGACCACGCCGCCGAGGTGGAACCGGTCCACGACCTCGGCGGGGGTCTCGACGCCGAAGGCGGCGAGGTTCGCGGTGCGGTCGGCCGGGGCGGGGTCGTCGGCGTCGGAGCCGTACACGTAGGTGACGAACAGCTGGCCGACCTTCTGTTCGAGGCTCATGCGCCGCAGGGTCGAGGTGACCCAGCCGTGTTCGGCGGCGGGGGGCGGGGCGGGCCGTGCCGCGGCGGGGGCGGGCAGAGCGACCGCCAGGGCTGCGACGGCGGCGGCGAGATGTTTCATCGACAGCCTCCGAGAGAGTTGTTCGGCTACGTGAAAGTTAGCTACATATATGAGCAAGGTCAAGAAGCTAATCTTCATCACCTGGTGAGTGGGCCGACAGCGCGCGGATGTGCGGACAGTGAGGTCGGACCTGAGCTGGAATCGGGGCGTGATTCACGTTCACGCCTGCTTCTCGCACGTGCGAGCTGCGTAATCAAACCGTCCATTGTGTACGGCGTGATGAGACGAACATGGATCGCGAGGAACTCTGCGATTACTGTGAGAAAGACTGGCACGAACGAAGGAAGTGCGTTCTGTAATCGCGGCGTAACTTTGGGTTGGTACAAGTTCGCGTGGCCCGATCAATAACCGCAGAGCCGCACGAACCGTCCTCATGTCAGTAAAAGCCCGGAAAGGGGGCACCCGATGCGGGACGCCTCGCTAGTCGTGGTCGCCAGCCGTCTGCCCATCAACGACGCCGCCGCCTCCGAAGGAGTCTTCGAGTGGCGGCGCAGCCCCGGTGGCCTGGGCGAAGCCCTGCATCCCGTGCTCATCAACAAGCCGGCCACCTGGATCGGCTGGGCCGACAAGCCCGGCCCCACCCCACCGCTGCCCGACGTCGACGGCGTGCACCTGATCCCGGTCGAGCTGTCCGAGGACGACATCCGCGACCACTACGAGGGCTTCGCCAACTCCACCCTGTGGCCGCTCTACCACGACGCCGTCGAACCCGCGGTGCACCACCGCCGCTGGTGGGAGGCCTACCAGCGGGTCAACCAGCGCTACGCCGACCGCACCGCCCGCGAAGCCGCCCACGGCGCCGTGGTCTGGGTGCAGGACTACCACCTGCAACTGCTGCCCGCGATGCTGCGCGCACAACGCCCCGACCTGCGCATCGGCTTCTTCCTGCACGTGCCGTTCCCGCCCCCGGAGCTGTTCATGCAGCTCCCGCGCCGCGCCGAACTGCTGCGCGGCATGCTCGGCGCCGACCTGATCGGATTCCAGCGCATCCAGGCGGTCCACAACTTCCGACAACTGGTCGCGAAGGTGCTCGGCGCGAACGTCGACGAGCGCGGCGTCGAACTCGACGGCCGCGTCACCAGCACCGGCGCGTTCCCGGTGTCGATCGACACCGCCGAGATGGAGGCACTGGCCAGCCGCGACGAGGTCGTGCACAAGGCCGCGAAACTACGGGCCGACCTGGGCGACCCGCAGCGGGTGATCCTCAGCGTGGACCGGCTCGACTACACCAAGGGCATCGAGCACCGCCTCAAGGCCTACCGGGAACTGCTCGCCGACGGCCGGCTCAAGGTCCCCGAGACGGTCCTGGTGCAGGTCGCCATCCCGGGCCGGGAACGCGTCGAGCAGTACCGGCTGCTGCGCGACCGGGTCGAGCGCGAGGTCGGCCGGATCAACGGCGACTTCGGCCGGCTCGGCGTCGCCCCGGTGCACTACCTCAGCCAGGTCTTCGACCGCACCGAACTGGCCGCACTGTACCGCGCCGCCGACGTCATGGCGGTCACCCCGCTGCGCGACGGCATGAACCTGGTCGCCAAGGAGTACGTCGCCGCTCGCGTCGACGGGTGCGGGGCGCTGCTGCTCAGCGAGTTCGCCGGGGCCGCCGCGGAGCTGACGCAGGCCTACCTGGTCAACCCGCACGACGTGGAGGGCCTCAAGGACACCATGATCGAGGCACTGGAAGCCGACCCGGCCGAGCCGAACCCGCAGATGGCCGCCATGCGGGCGCAGGTGCGCGCCAACGACATCCAGGCCTGGGCCCGCTCGTACCTGACCGCCCTGGAGGCCGCCTGCGCCGGGCGGTGACGGGTCGGCTGCCGTGCCGCCGCCTCATCCACGTGCAAGGTCCGCGGCGGCGGCAGGTGAACCGGGGATGTCGACGTCCTCCGCCAGCAGTGCTCCGTCGAGTGGCGAGGGCGCGGAGAGCCCATAGGACGCGGTGGTGACGAACAGCCGCCGCATGTCCGGGCCGCCCAGGCACACGCTGGTCGGCTGGGCTGCGGCGAGGCGGATCTGCCGGTCGAGGGTGCCGTCGGGCCGGTAGCGGCGTACGGCGTGGCCGCCCCACAGCGCCACCCACAGGTTGCCCGCGACGTCGACGGTCATGCCGTCGGGGAACCCGTCGTCGGCGGTCAGCCGCAGGAACGGCGTCTGCTCCGAGAGCTCGCCGGTGGCCGGGTCGACGGTGAACCGGTCGACCTGGCCCAGCGGCGTGTCCGCGAGGTACATGACCGTGCCGGTCGCGTCGAACGCCGGGCCGTTGGTGATGGTCAGCCCCGTGACCGCCGCCTGCGTCATGCCGTCGTGGCGGAACAGCGTGCCGCCGCCCGGCGTGGCGTCGTAGGTCATGCTCCCGGCCCAGAACCGCCCGCGCGGGTCGGCGACCGCGTCGTTCATCCGCGCCGGGACGGGGTTGGTGGACTCCAGGTCGGTCAGCGGGTGGACCAGTCCGCCGTCGAGCAGGACCAGGCCGGTGCCGGCGGCGGCCAGCCACCGGCCGGGCTGTCCGGCCACCGGCGCGACCGCGCCCAGCGGCACATCCAGCCGGTACAGCTCACGCAGCGGGCCGGGCGCGTCGCCGCCGGTCTCCAGCAGCCGCCCGGCGAGCAGGTCCACGAGCACGAGGCGGCCGTCGACCCAGCGGGCTCCTTCGCCGAGTTCGAGCCGGTCGTCGCTCCACGCCACCGGCTCGCTCAGGATCGTGTGCTCCTGCGTCGTCATGGTGTTCCTCTCCGAGGGAAGGGCTTCAGCGGACGGCGCTGCCGGGGTCGTGGTCGAGCAGGGCGAGGTCGTCGCGAGACGGCAGCCCTTCCCAGTCGCCGCGGGTGGCGACCGCGAACGCCCCGACGGTGACGGCGCGGTCGAGCCGTGCCGCCGCGTCGGCACCGTCGAGCACGCCGGACAGGTAGCCGGCCACGAACGCGTCGCCCGCGCCGACGGTGTCGACGACCGGCACCCGCCGGGCGGGCCGGTGCAGTGTGCCGTGCTCGCCGTGGCTGGTCGCGCCGCCCGCGCCGTGCTTGACCACGACTTCGCGTACGCCCGCGGCCAGCAGCGCGGCGACCGGGTCGAGGTCGTCGGTGAGCACCGCGAGTTCGTCGTCGGAGGCGATGACCAGGTCGAGGGAGGGCAGCAGGGGCCGTAGCGCTTCCGCGGCCTGCCGCACCGACCAGAGCCGGCTGCGGTGGTTGACGTCGAGGCTGACCAGGCTGCCCGCGGCCCGCGCGTGTCCGACGGCGTACCGCACCGCCTCGTACGGGCCGTCGCCGAGGGCGCAGGTGATGCCGGTGACGTGCACGATCCGCGGCGTGCGGCCGTCGGCGAACGCGGGATGCACGTCGTCGGCGGTCAGCCGGGAGCCGGCCGAGCCGGTGCGGTGGTAGACGACCCGGGTGAGGTCGCCGACCCGGGGCTCGAACAGGATCAGCCCGGTGGGGGCGTGGGCGTCGATGCGCGCCAAAGAGATGTCGACGCCTTCGGCGCGCAGGCTGCGGCGTACCAGTTCACCGGGCTCGTCCGCGCCGGTGACGCCGAGCCAGCTCACCCGGTGGCCGAGCCGGGCCAGCCCGATCGCGACGGTGGACTCGGAACCGGCGATCGACAGGTGCGCCGGGCCGCCGAGCCGCAAGGGCCCGGCCATCCGGAACGCGGCCATGGTCTCGCCGAGGGTGAGCACGTCAGTCATGCGGCCGCTCCAGCGAGGAACGCCTGGGCGCGCTCGCGCAGCGCGGCCAGGTCGCCGCCCCGTACGGCATCGCCGAGCAGCGGCGACCCGACCCCGACCGCGATCGCGCCCGCCTGCAGGTACTGCGGGGCCAGGGTGGCGTCGACGCCGCCGACGGGCACGAACGCGGTCTGCGGGAACGGGTCGCGCAGCGCCCGCAGGTAGCCGGGGCCGCCGATGGAGGCGGGGAACAGCTTGACCGCCGCCGCCCCGGCGAGCGTGGCCTGCACGACCTCGCTGGGGGTCAGCGCACCGGCCAGCACGGGCAGGCCGAGACGGGCGGCTTCGGCGAGACTGGGCGCGATCGCGGGGGTGACCAGGAAGGTCGCTCCGGCGTCGGCGGCCTGGCGGGCGTCGGTCTCGGTGAGCACCGTCCCCGCGCCGAGCGCGAACCCGGGGCCGAGCGCGGCGCGGGCGCGGCGGATCGTGTCCAGCGCTCCGGCGGCGGTCAGCGACACCTCGATCAGGTTGACGCCGCTGTCGGCGAGGGCGAGCACGCTGTCCAGGGCGGCCTGCGGGTCGGGGCCGCGCACGATCGCGAGCAGCCGGTGGGCGCGCAGGGTGTCGAGCAGGTTCATCGGGTGGTGCCTCCGCGGCGGTGAGCGGTGATGGTGAGCCGCCAGGTGATCTGGCCGGACGCGGGCACTTCGGCGGCGTCGCCGGAGCCTGCTTCGGCGAGGTCGAAGACGGCGCCGAGCATCGGTTCGACGCCGATGCTGCGGTAGGGGCCGGGCTGGGGCCAGCCGCGCAGGTTGCGCCACAGGGCGGTGGAGCGGGGCTGGCCGTCGCAGTCCAGGCGCAGGGTGAGCCGGTCGGCTCCGTCGGTGACGTGCACGGTCGGGCAGTCGGTGAGGATCGCGCCGAGCGCGGTGCCGTCGTCGGGGCCGAGCCTGTCCAGGGCCAGCCCGGCCGGGGCGGGCCAGGG
This sequence comes from Catellatospora sp. NPDC049133, assembly GCF_040648455.1. Classification (NCBI taxonomy): domain Bacteria; kingdom Bacillati; phylum Actinomycetota; class Actinomycetes; order Micromonosporales; family Micromonosporaceae; genus Catellatospora; species Catellatospora sp. NPDC049133. Next base: position 90,962 of record NZ_JBEZDT010000020.1, on the reverse strand, counting down.
ACCTTCGAGCCAGGGGCGGTCGCCGGGCCAGGGTTCGGCGAGCAGCGGTGCGGCTTCGGGGTACAGCCTGGTGGTGGTGCCGTCGGGTGCGTCCAGGCGGGCGGTGGGGCTCAGGTCGAGCAGGGCGTGGGCGGCCCACACGAACCGGTAGCCGGGGTCGGCAGCCAGGGTGTAGCCGACGACGACCGCGCCGTCGCGGTGGTGCACGGTCCTGGTCAAGGTGAACTCGGGCCGGGTGATCGTCGCGCGGGACGCGGGCTCGTCGCTGGTCGCGGCGCCGTCGTAGCCGGAACCGCCGCTGTCGCGTCCGGCTTCGCCGCCACCGCAGGCGTGGGGGTGTCGCCCGCCCGGGTCGGTGCGCCGGCCCGGGTCCTGCTGCCAGGTGTGGGGCCAGAGGTCGCCGTGGTCGGGCAGGCCGCGTACGGTCGGCAGGCATTCCTCCAGGCCGCCGGCGTCGACGAAGGCGTCACCGGGGCGGACGTCGTCGCGGCCGGTGCCGGGGCGGTGCCAGAGCCATTCGCGGCCGCCGCCGGACAGGCTGGTCCACCGGCCGCCGTGGGCGGGGTCCAGCTCGGCGTGCAGCGCGATCGGTGCGTCGGTCACCATTCGGCGAAGGAGCCGTCGTCGTGCCGCCAGACCGGGTTGCGCCAGGCGTGACCGGTCGCGTCGGCCTTGCGTACGGCGGCCTCGTCGACGGTGATGCCCAGCCCCGGGGCGTCCAGGCGGTTGATGTGGCCGTCGACGAACGCGAACGGCGCCGGGTCGACCAGGTAGTCGAGCAGCTCGCTGCCCTGGTGGTAGTGGATGCCGATGCTCTGTTCCTGGATCAGGAAGTTCGGCGTGGCCAGCGCGACCTGCAGGCTCGCGGCCAGCGAGATCGGGCCCAGCGGGCAGTGCGGGGCGAGCACCGCGCCGTGGGTCTCGGCGAGCGCGGCGATGCGCCGCACCTCGGAGATGCCGCCCGCGTGGGACAGGTCGGGCTGCACGACCGCGACACCGGCCTGCAGCGGGGCGAGGAACTCGGCCCGGCCGTAGAGGCGCTCGCCGGTGGCGATCGGCACGGGGGAGCAGGTCACGATGTCGTGCAGGCGGTGGGCCTGGTCGGGCAGGACCGGCTCCTCGGCGAAGAACGGCCGCAGCGGCGCGATCTCGGGCAGGATGCGGCGTACGGCCGCCGACCCGGCCCGGCCGTGGAAGTCCACGGCGATGTCGCGGTGCTCGCCGAGGGCCTCGCGGGCGGCGGCGACGCGGCTGACGACGGCGTCGACCTCGGCGGAGGTCGGGATGGGGGACAGCCGGCCGGAGGCGTTCATCTTGACCGCGGTCATCCCGGCGGCGACCTGTGCGGCGGCCTGTTCGCCGATCTCGGACGGGTCGTCGCCGCCGATCCAGGCGTAGACGCGCACCCGGTCGCGGACCGGGCCACCGAGCAGGGCGTGCACGGGCGCGCCGTACGCCTGCCCGGCGATGTCCCACAGGGCCTGGTCGAGCCCGGCGACGGCGCTGGACAGCACGGGGCCGCCGCGGTAGAAGCCGCCCTTGGTCAGCACCTGCCAGTGGTGCTCGATGCGCAGCGGGTCCTCGCCGATGAGGAGTTCGGCGAGCGTGTCGACGGCGGCCCGGACGACTTCGGCCCGGCCTTCCACGACGGGCTCGCCCCAGCCGACCAGCCCGTCGTCGGTCTGTACGCGGCAGAACAGCCAGCGTGGCGCGACGAGGAAGGTCTCGATACGGTCGATCTTCACCGGGTGTCCTTCTGCTTGCGGACGTGGTCGACGTCCTGTGCTGCCTTGTCCAGCAGGTCACCCATGGCGCGTTCGGCGGCCGCAGCGTCGCGGGCGCGGATCGCGGCCACGACGGCCTGGTGACTGGGGACAGGGTCGTCGTGGTGCTGCGCGCCGTGCACGAGCTTGTCGCGTTCGGCCAGGCCGGTCTCCATGACGACCTTCATCCGTTCGAGCCACTCGTTGTGGGCGGCGTGCAGCAGGGCACGGTGGAAGTTCAGGTCGGCGGCGACGGCGGCGGCCGGGTCGTCCTGGGCGTCGGCCATCTGGGCCAGCGCGGCGTCGAGCGCGGCGAGGTCGTCGTCGGTGGCGCGGGCGGCGGCGAGTCTCGCGGCGGCGGGTTCCATGATGGCGCGTACCTCGTGCAGCTGGTCGAGCAGCGAGGCGTCGGCGCCGCCGGCGAACTGCCAGCGGATGACGTCGGCGTCGAGCAGGTTCCAGGCGGCGCGGGGGCGCACGAACGTGCCGCGTTTGGGGCGGGCGTCGACCAGGCCCTTGGCGGTGAGCACCTTGAGCGCCTCACGCATCACGGTGAGGCTGATGTCGAGTTCCGCCTGCAGCGCGGCGAGGTTGATCGTCGAGCCTTCGGCGATCTCGCCGGCGAGGATCCGCCCGGCGATGATCTCGACGGTCTGCCCGTGGACGCCGCGTCCTGTGTACTGTGCCAATGCTTCGCGCCTTCTCGCTCGTCGGTGCCGGTCAGGTCAGGCCGAGGCCTTGGTCGCGGTCCAGCCGCCGTCGACCACCAGGCTGGTCCCGGTGATGTAGGCGGCGTCGGCGGAGGCGAGGAACGCTATCGTGGCGGCGACCTCGTCGGGGGTGCCGAACCGCTTGGCCACAGTCTCGGCCACGCTGGCCCGCCGGTCCGCTTCGGACACGTCGTCCCACGCGGCGGTGAGGATCGGGCCGGGCAGCACGGTGTTGACGCGGATCTCGGGACCGTACTCGACGGCGAGCTGGCGGGCCAGGGCCACCAGGCCGCCCTTGGCGGCGGCGTACGCGGGGCGGCCGGGCAGCCCGACCAGGGCGTGGACCGAGGAGACGACCACGACCGCGCCGTGCTCGGCGCGCAGGTCGGCAAGACACGCGCGCACGCCTAGGAACGTCCCGGTGAGGCTGACGGCGAGCTGGTGGTCCCAGGACTGCCGGGTGGTCAGGTGGGCCGGGGTGACCTCGACGGCGTAGGCGTTGCTGACCAGGATGCCGATCGGCCCGAAGGCTTCGCGAACAGTGGCGGCGGCCTCGGTCCAGGCGTCCTCGTCGGAGACATCGACGGTCACTGACAGTGCGCGCCCTCCGGCGCGGTTGATCTCGTCGGCGAGCGGGCCGGTTTCGGCGATGTCGAGCAGGCCCACGGCGACGCCCTCGGCGGCCAGCCGGCGGGCGGTGGCCGCGCCGATGCCGCCGGCCGCCCCTGTGATCAGGGCGTTCTTGCCGTCAAGGCCGCGCATAGACTGGCTCCCCATCTGCCGGAGTAGTGATCCCCACTCGAGATCTAATCATTAATTACGAAGATATCTTGACAGTTGCCGGGGCGCGATGCAACCTGTTCGTCATACGGATTTACGTGATCGACATACGCACAGTCACCCCCAGCATCCCTCAGGAAGGATGTCCTCAGTGAGCGACTTCGATCCCAGTCGTCGCCGGCTGCTCGGCCTCGGCCTCGCCGGCCTCGGCGCCCTCGGCGCGGGCCCCCTGCTCAGCGCCTGCGCCAGCTCCGCCGGTTCCGGCAACACCCCCGCCGGCGGCGGCATCACCCTCCAGTCGAACCTCACCGGCGCGGCCAAGTCCGGCCTCGAGAAGCTCATCGCCGACTTCAACAAGCTCGGCAAGGGCACCGCGACGCTGAACACCGTCGCGACCGAGATCTACCGCACCCAGCTGCCGACCTACCTCAGCTCCGCCAACCCGCCGGACCTGTACACCTGGTACTCGGGCTCGGTCGCCAACGCGTACTCCCGCAAGAACCTGCTGCTCGACGTGTCCGACGTGTGGCAGGGCCTGGGCGACTACACCCCGGCGATGCGCAACGTGTCCACCGACGAGACCGGCAAGCAGATCTTCGTCCCCATGAACAACTACTGGTGGGGCTTCTTCTACCGCAAGTCCAACTTCGCCAAGTGGGGCGTGCAGCCGCCGAAGACCTGGGCCGAGTTCCTGACCCTGTGCCAGACGCTCAAGAGCAAGGGCATCCCGCCGATCGGCATCGGCCTGGGCGACACCCCGTGGGTCGCCTCCGCCTGGTTCGACTACCTCAACATCCGCGTCAACGGCGCGCCGTTCCACCGCGAACTGCTCGCCGGCAAGCAGCGCTTCGACGACCCCAAGGTCAAGGCCGTCTTCGCCAAGTGGAGCGAGGTCCTGCCGTACTTCGACCCCAAGGGCAAGGCGTACCCGTTCCAGGAGGCGACCACCGCCCTGCTCGCGGGCAAGACCGGCATGTTCCTCATCGGCACCTTCCTGGCCGACGCCACCGCCAAGGACGTCGTCGAGGACCTCGACTTCTTCCAGTTCCCGATCATCGACCCGGCGGTCCCGGTCGCGGAGGAGGCGCCCACCGACGGCCTGTTCGCCAGCGCCAAGACGGCCAACCCGGCCGCCACCAAGGCGCTGCTGACCTACGTGGCCTCCGTGGAGGCGCAGGAGGCCTACGTCGCCAACAGCGCAGGCATCATCCTGCCCGCCCACCCCAAGGCCAAGGCGGCCGAAACGCCGCTGGTCGCCAAGGGCAAGGCGATGCTGGCCGGCGCCGCCGAGCTCACCCAGTTCTTCAACCGCGACTCCAGCGACGCGCTGCAGCCCACCGCGGACACGGCGCTGACCAGGTTCATCGACAAGCCCGACCAGATCGACGCGATCCTCGCCGAGTGGCAGAAGAACGCCGAGAAGGTCTTCAAGGGCTGACGTGACCGCGGTCAGCTCCACCAACAGCACTGCACGGCGGCGGCGGTCGTTTCGGCCGTCGCCGCTCCTGCTCACCTTCGTTCTGGTGCCGTTCGTGGTCGAGAGCATCTGGGTGTTCTGGCCCGCGATCCAAGGGGTCTTCTTCTCGTTCACGCGGTGGGACGGGTTGGCCGCCCCGGTGCCCGTCGGCTTCGACAACTACGTCGAGCTGGCCGGCGACCCGGTCTTCCGGGGCGCCCTCGGCAACACGGTCCTGTGGCTGCTGCTGTTCGGCGGCCTGTCCATCATCGGCGGCTTCGGCATGGCGCTGGCGCTGCAGCGCGAGCGCCGCGGCGTCGGTTTCTACCGGGCCGCACTGTTCCTGCCGGTCGTGTTCTCACTGGTCGTCACGGCGCTCGTCTGGCGGGTCTTCTACCAGCCCGACGGGCTCGTCGACCAGGTGCTGACCGCGGTCGGTCTCGAACACCTCATCCGGCCGTGGCTGGCCGACCCGGAAACCGCGTTCTACGCCGTGATCATCCCGTCGCTGTGGCGGCAGATCGGCTACATCATGGTGCTCTACCTGGCCGGGCTCAAGGCCGTCGACCCGGCCGTGCACGAAGCGGCGAAAGTCGACGGCGCCAGCAGCTGGCAGCGGCTGTGGCACGTCACCGTCCCGCAGCTCAAGGGCGTCAACGCGGTCATCCTGTCGGTCATCGTCATCGACTCGCTGCGCTCGTTCGACATCGTCTGGTCGCTGACCCGCGGCGGCCCGTACCACTCCTCGGAACTGCTGAGCACCTACATGTACTCGGCCGCGTTCCAGAGCCTGCGCCTGGGCTACGGCTCGGCGATCGCCGTGGTGATCTTCCTGCTCGCCCTCGTGGTCATCATCGGCTACCTGGTCCGCGCCTTCCGGGAGGAGTCATGATCAGCAAGCTGCGCACCGGCGGCTACCACGCCGCCATGATCGCCGTGTCGCTGCTGTGGCTCGGCCCGATCATCTGGGTCGTCGTCCTGTCCACCCGCACCTTCGACGACATCGCCAGCAACGGGGTGGGCAGCCTGCCGCACTCGTTCACCCTCGACACCTATGTCCAGGCGTGGACCGACGGCGGCCAGCTGCAGGCCCTCATCAACAGCCTGCTGGTCACCGTGCCCGCGGTCCTGCTCAGCCTCGGCCTGGGCGCGATGGGGGCCTTCGCCCTGAGCCGCTACCGCATCCCCGGCCGGCGCACCATCCTGCTGCTGATGCTCGCCGGCAACCTGCTCCCACCGCAGATCGTGCTCATCCCGGTCAGCAAGTTCAGCGAGCTGACCGGCCTGTACGACACCCTCTGGGCGCTCATCGCCGTGCAGGTCGGCTTCGGACTCGGGTTCTACACCTTCGTGCTGCACGGCTTCATGCGCGACCTGCCCAACGAGATCCAGGAGGCCGCGACCATCGACGGGGCCGGCGTCGGGCAGATCTTCACCCGGGTCATCCTGCCGCTGACCCGACCGGCCCTGGCCGCCCTCGGCGCGCTGTCGTTCACCTGGATCTTCAACGACCTGCTGTGGGCGATCACCGTCATCCGCACCGAGGCCACGATGCCGGTCACCCCGGCACTGCTCGGCCTGCAGGGCCAGTTCGTGTCGTCCTGGAGCGTCATCGCCGCCGGGACGGTCATCGCCGCCGTGCCGACGGTCGCGGTGTTCCTCGCCTTCCAGCGCCACTTCATCTCGGGCCTGGCGATCGGAGCAGTCAAATGAGCAACCGACAGTGGACCCTGCGCGGCGAGCACACCGAGTACACCGTCGCCGTGCCCGACCACGGCCGGTGGCTGGAACTGGTCGCCTGGGGCCAGCACGGCGTCGGCGCGGGCCCGTCGCCGGTCGCCTACACCGGGCCGACACCGTTCCTCACCGCCGGGGACTACGCCCCGGTCGAATACGCCACCGACGGCGTACGGCCCTTCGCCGGTGCGGAACTGATCGTCGAGCCGCCCACCGGCGACCGGCGCGTGTCCTGGGACTTCCAGGAGGCGATCGGCGACCAGCGGCAGCTGCGCGTGCTGTTCACCGACCCGGTCACCGGGCTGCGCGCCGAGCACTGCTACCGCATGCCCGACGGCACCGACGTCGTCGAACGGTGGACCGAACTGCACAACCCCGGCGACACCACGCTGCGCCTGGTCCAGGCCGCCTCCGCCGGGTTCAACCTGCCCACCCCGCACGGGGCCCGGATCAGCTACCAGTGGGGCCAGTGGGCGCAGGAGTTCCAGCTCGACCACGTCGACCTCGGCCAGGGCCGGTTCGCCGTCGGCAGCGCCCAGGGCGTGCCAGGGCACCTGTTCGTGCCCTGGCTCGCCGTGCGCGACCGCGCCGACGAGACCGGCCCGGCCTGGGGCGTCGCGCTGGCCTGGACCGGCTCCTGGGAGATCAGCGCCCAGCGCGACACCGGCGGCCTGACCCGCGTCACCGCGGGCCGCCACCTCGCCGACGGCCCGCTCGAACTGCTCCCGGGCGGCACGATCACGCTGCCGGTCGCCGCCGGCGCGTACAGCGGTGAAGGCCTCGACGGCCTCGCCCGCGTCTGGCACACCTACCAGCGCAGACTCGCAGGCGATCGGCTCGACCGGGTCCGGCCGGTGCTCTACAACTCGTGGGAAGCCACCGGCTTCGCCGTCGACGCCGGCAACCAGCTCGCCCTGGCCCGCACCGCCGCCGACATCGGCGCGGAGGCGTTCGTCGTCGACGACGGCTGGTTCATCGGCCGCCACGACGACCGCGGCGGGCTCGGCGACTGGACCGTCGACGAGGCCAAATTCCCCGACGGGTTCGACACGTTCATCGCGCAGATCCGCGCCATGGGACTCACCTTCGGCCTGTGGGTCGAACCCGAATGCGTCAGCCCCGCCTCCCGGCTGTACGCCGAGCACCCCGACTGGGTGTACGCCGTCGACGGCCGCCCGCAGACCCTCGTGCGCAACCAGCTGCTGCTCGACCTCGGCCGGCCCGAGGTCGCCGAGTTCGTGCACGGCACCGTCGACGGGCTGCTGCGCCGCCACGACATCGGCTACCTCAAGTGGGACTTCAACCGCCCCCGCACCGAACCCGGCCGGGCCGGAACCGCCGCACCCGTCGACCTCGACGGCGCACACGTGGCCAACCTGCACCGCATCTACGAGCAGCTGCGCCGCGACCACCCCGATGTGATCATCGAGGCGTGCGCGGGCGGCGGCGGCCGCACCGACCTGGCCATGGCCGCCCGCGCCGACGTGGTCTGGCCCAGCGACAACACCGGCCCGCTCGACCGGCTCGCCATCCAGCACGGCTTCCTGCACGCCAACGCGCCGCACCTGCTCAGCTCCTGGGTCACCGACGCGCCCGGCCTGTTCGACCCGCGGCCACGCTCGCTGGCGTTCCGGTTCGTGCTCGCCATGGCGGGCGTGCTCGGCATCGGCGCCGACATCCGGCACTGGAACGAGCAGCAGCGCGCCGAAGCGGCTTCATGGATCGCCCGGTACAAGCAGATCCGCCAGGTGATCCAACGCGGCGAGGTGCACCTGATCGGCGGCCCCGACCAGGCCCGCTGCGCCGTGCAGTACACCGCGCCCGACGGCGCGACCGTGGTCGTGCTCGCCTGGAACACCGGGCGCCTCGACGGACCCGGGCTGCTGCCCTCGCGGCCGGTGCGCCTGCCCCTGCGCGGCCTCGGCCGCCGGGACGTCTACCGGCAGCAGGACGGACCGGAGTACTCCGGCAGCCACCTGAGCGCCGTCGGCCTGCCGGTCCAGTGGACCGCCGACCACGATGCCGAACTGATCGTGCTGCACCGGAGCTGACCGGACGGCGAACTCCCGGCTCCCGCCGGACGAGGGCGATCACCTGCGGGACTTCCCGCAGGTGATCGCCCACCGGTTCAGCTCTTCGGCGCGGTGGTCGCCTTGACCTCAGGCACGTTCGCCGACGGAGTGGGCAGCGGGTTTGCCGCAGTCGGGACGAGGCTCAGCAGCTCCTGGTCGGCGACCACTGTCTTCAGATCATCCACGTCGATCACCGGGACCGCCTCCACGCCGTTGCGCTCCATGACCACCGCCCGGTGATCCGGGTAGACGGCCCCGACCGTGACCGTGGTATTGGAATAGGCCGTCCCGTAGAGCAGCGGCGCGGCACCGACACCCTCCTCGCAGAACAGCACAGCCAGGTCCTGTGCCGCGCCCGCGGACGCGGTCAGGTCGGCGCAGGACTGCGGCACCCACGCCGCCGTCTCGTACACGTACAGGTTCACGGTCAGATGGCCGTGCTCGCGAAGGTGCCCCAGGTTGATCACCGTGTAGGCGTTGGAGGCTCCCGGCTCGCCCCAGTTGCAGACGTCGTAGGTGTTCTGCACGACGTAGTCGTCCCGGTCGGGCAGCAGCCGCAGCACCGTCCGCACATACTCGGGCCAGTGCTCCTGCGCGACCTCCTTGGTGCTGGGGTTGACCATCGGCGCGTTCCGGCATTCACCCAGGCTCGCCGGCGACGCGGCGGCGCCCACAGGCAGAGTGAGTCCGGGCGAACTCGCCGGCGCCGTGCCCCGCATCGCGAACGGCACGGCCAGCGCCGCGGTCGCGGTCACCGCGGCCACCGCCGTCACCAGTGCGCGCCTGCGCCGCATGCCCTTCGCGCCCCGCAGCGCGGCATCGGCGAGGTCCGCCGGCCCGGCGACCTCCGACAGCCGCCGCATCGCCTCTCTCAGTTCAGGTTCAGGTGGTGTGTTCACACTGGCTCCTCGATGTATCTCAGCTCCGGACACAGCACACGAAGGCGCGTCAGGGTGCGATGGACCTGACTGCGAACGGTCCCGATCGACGTGCCCATCAGCGCGGCCACCTCGGCCTCGGGCAGGTCCTCGTAGTAGCGCAGCACCACCACCGCCCGCTGCCTGCGGGTCAGCTCGCCCAGCACCCGCGCCAGCGCCAGCTTGAGGACCGTCTCACCGGCCGGGTCCTCGACAGCGCCCCGCTCGGGCACCAGCTCCGTCGCATACTCGCGGCGGTTGCGGCTGACCCGCCAGACGCTGATGTGCTGGCGATACAGGATCTTGCGGACGTACGCGTCGGGTGACCCCGACCGGTGCACCCTGGGCCAGTGCAGCGCCAGCTTCGTCAGCGCGACCTGCAGCAGATCCTCGGCGTCCTGGTGATGCCCGGTGAGCAGGTAGGCGACGCGGTACAGGGCCCCTTGCCGCACCGCCACATACTCCCGGAACTCGCGCTCGGCGAGCTCATCCATCAGGTTCCTCCCTCGTGTCACCTGTCAACACGCGCCCGGGGAGGCGTCACTATGTCATGCGAGTCCCGGTTTCGCGGGGCTCGCCACGGGGACTCAGCAACGGCCGGTGGCACCACTTCGCGGGTGCCACCGGCCGGCAAGAGCGGTCTCAGCCCTCCCGGTACGCGGCCTCGCGCCGGCAGCCGGGGAGGCGATAGGAGAAACCGTCGGCGGGCAGGTCGAGCGCCGCGCCGCCGGTCGTCGTCCCGAAGACGGCCCGCCGCAGCACCTTCCCGTCGCTCCAGATCAGGTCGCGGCCCTGCAGGCACGGGAACGCCGAGATCTCGGCCGACCCGCGGTGCCCGGCCAGGTCGATCCGATGCATCGCTGTGCCGTCCACCAGCGAGAACTCGACGTACGTGGCACGGTGCTCGCGGTCCTCGGCCGTGAAGACCAGGACCGCCGCGGTGCTGCCGGTGACGGGGACGACAACGGGCAGGTCCGCGTGAGCGAGCACGTGGTCATCCGGTTTCAGCAGGGCTGAGACGTCCACGTCGACACGGCGGGAACGGCCGGTACGCGGATCGGTCACCGACAGCGAGAAACTGGTCCTGCCGGGTTTGTCGGCGGTGCCGCTCAGCACCTCGCCGGTGTCGAGCACGCCCTTGATGTCGTCCCACCGGCCGCTGCGGGCCAACGGATACTCCTTGCCGCCGGCCAGCGGGACCAGCCGCGTGCCGAAAGCGTCAGCCGGGTAGGGCACGTCGATGACGAGCCAGTTGCCCGAGCGGGACCAAAAGGAGGGGCTGCCGGCCAGGCGCCGCTGCGAGGTGCCGGTCAGGTCGCGCAGCATGACCTGCCCGTTCTGCTCGGTCCAGCTCAGCCAGCGGCCGTCGGGTGACAGCCAGAGTGTGGGCACATGCGGTTCCGGGGCGGTTATCCGCAGCTGGTACCAGCCTGACGCGGCGGCTATCTGCACCGTCATCACGCCGCCGTCGAGGTCCGCGCGCAGCAGCGACGCGGGCCCGACACCGCGGTCCTTCGGCAGGTCCGGCAGCACCGCCCCGGCCACCGGCACGCGCTCCGGCAGCGCGGGCGAGCCGGGCGGCGCGACCAGCGACGGGCGCGGTGACGAGATGGGCGTGGGGGTCAGCGGCGGCGGGGCCTTCGCGGGGCCGAGGGTCGCGTAGACGATCAACCCGAGGGCGAGCGGCACCAGCGCCAGTGCCGCGACCACGGCCGCGCGCCGGGCTCGCCGCCGGGCTGCCGTGGCGACCGCGGCGTTCGCGTCGGCGTACTGTCCGGCCTGCTCGGCGAACAACGGCAGTGCGCGGCGCAGGTGGCCCAGCGCCACGTGGGTCTGGCTCTTGACGGTGCCGATCGAGCAGCCCATGGCGGCGGCGGTCTCCGCTTCGGACAGGTCCTCGTAGAAGCGCAGCACCACGACGGTGCGCTGACGCGGGCTCAGCGTGTCCAGCGCCTGCCCGAGCGCGATCCGGTCGACGATCTGGTGGGGTTCGTCGGGGCCGGGCAGGTCGGGCACGTACGCGACGGGCTTGGCCGGACGCCGCCGCCACCACGTGATCCGCTCGTTGACCATGATCCGGCGCACGTACGCCTCGGGCTGGCCCTGGTCCACGATCTGCCGCCACCGGGCCGCCGCCTTGGCCAGCGCGGTCTGCACCAGGTCCTCGGCCGCGTGATGCTCACCCGTGAGCAGGTATGCCGTGCGCGACAGCGCACCACCCCGCGCGACGACGAAGTCGTGGAAACCGTCGTACCTGTCCATCCGTCACCTCCGCCACCAACACGCGGTTCGCCGCCGGCGAGTTGGTGATCGCGCACCGGTATTTTCCCGAGCGGCCGACGGCGTGTTCGCGCGTACGCTCAGCCGGGTTTGCGGCCGGACCAGACCCCCGCGGTCCGCTGCAGGACCCGGTCCGTCGCGGGCAGCTCCATCCACCGGCGGTGGAACTCCTGGCGGTGCTCGTCCGGCAGGTCCTCGATGAACGCCCGGTAGCCGTGGCTCATCGCCCAGCGCCACAGCATCGCGTTGTCGGCGAACTCGACGGCGATCGTGGCGTGGTCCACCCGCAGGTCCACGAAACCCGCCTCTTGCAGCAGGTCCGCGGCGTCCACGACCCGGCCCATGCTCCCGTTCGGGGGCAGGTGGACCGCGAACTCCTCGAACAGGGCGTCCATCCGGCGGGCGAGCGGCGGCGCTGCGGCGGCCGGCCGCGTGTCCCGCTCGAACTCGGCGGTGCGGGCGCTGCCGCCGGTGAACGCGAACCGCCCGCCCGGCGCGGCCACGCGATACGCCTCGGCGACGCCGGCTGCCGGATCGTCGAGCACGTGGACGACGAACGAGGAGACGACGAGGTCGAAGGCGTCCGAGGGAAGGTCCAGGGCCTGGGCGTCCATGACGTGGGCTACCGCGGCCGGATGGTCGGCGGCCAGCCGCTCGACCATCGCCGGCGCCGCGTCGACGGCCGTCACGGCGCAGCCCCGGGCCAGGGCCGGCGCGGTCAGCGCGCCCCGTCCGGAGCCGAGGTCGAGCAGCCGGCAGCCGGCGGGCGGGTCGAGCACGTCCACGATGGCGCGGCCGAACTCGGCGAAGAACGGGGCCACCTGGTCGTAGTCGGCGGCGACGCGATCGAAGAGCTTCCAGGTGGATTCGTTCATGGCAGAGGAGTCTCGTGACGGTCTCTCGGCTGCGCAAAGCATTTACCCGCGCGCGGCTCCTGTTCGGGCGATGGTCCGATCCCGATGGTGCTCGCCGCCGGGACATCGTCAGGACACGCAGTTGTCATTGCCAAGCCCTTTCCGATGTCATGTTCGTCGATACCATGACGGTGTCCTGGAAGCCTCGGGAAGACGGCGGCGCATGGATCCTTTCGAGATCTTGGGGACCGGCAGCGGTGGTGGGACGTGGCTGGTGACCGACACGAACCGGCGGCTGACGGTGCACAACCACAGCGGCCGCGCCCTGTTCGTCGCCCTGTGCGGCGGCCGGGACTCCCACGCGGTGGGGTGGCGGCTGCTGCCGGACGGGCAGGGCCAGACCGTGCCCATCGCGGTGCCCCGCAACAGCTTCGACACGGTCTACCTGTTCGCCAGGACCGCCGACGGCGGGTGGACGTTCGGCGGCGACGAGCGGTTCTACGTCGCCCAGCCGCGCGGTGACGACACGATCCGGCAGGGCTTCTCCTTCCAGGTCAGGGACGCGCGCTCGCAGCGCCCGGCGATGGTGGCCGGCGCGGGGGAGCTGAGGGTCGTCGGCGGGATCGGCATCGCGATGACGGCCGACGTGTCATACCGGATCGCGTAGCCCTGGCTCGGCCGCCATCGCCCTGAGCTTCGCGAGCAGCTCGCTGCGGCTGTCGCAGCCGAGCCGCCGGCGGATCCGGGCCATGTGGTGCTCCACGGTCTTGGCGGAGATGAACAGCTTCTCGCCGATCTGGCGATAGGTGAGCCCGGCCAGCACGAGATCGGCGACCTCCTGCTCACGCGCGGTCAGCGGGTTCGGGTCACGAGCCTGACGCTGGCCCGCACCGGCTGCGCCACCCGCGCCGAACTCGCCGCCGAACTCGTGCGGCGCAGCGGTCTGGCCGAACTCCGCGAGGTCGTCAACGGCTGCTTCGTCGAACGGCGCACCGTGCTCAAGGCCCGCACCGCGCTGGCGGGCCTGGACCGGCTCGCCCGCCGGCTGCCCGGCCAGGACGGCGTCCACCTGCGCGCACGGGTGGAACAGCTGCTCGCCACCGCGCACGACTTCCGTGAGCTGCGGCTGCTGGCGGCTATGCGGTCCGGGCAGGTCGCGTTCACCGGCGAGGCCGGCGCGGAGGCGCACCGGCTGTTGGGCGGCCACGGCACCGACGCCGCGGTGCGGCTGGGGGCCGACCACGAGCTGTCCGGCGGCGAGCTGTGGGACCGGACCGCCGACGCCATGCACCGCTGGCAGCAGCACGCCGAGGACCCGCGGCTGGGCCTGCATCAGCGGCGCGCGGCCGCAGCCGTGGTACGCAGCTGCGAAGGCATGCTGGTCGCCCTGGGCGGCTGACGGCCGCCGGCGACGGGCGCGTGGCCGCCTTGTTCGCCGGCATCGCCTACGCGGCCTGGCGGCTGTCCGCCGGATGACCGGCCGGGTGCCGGGGCACCCGGCCGGAGATGGCTAGGCGGCGCGGTGCGGCTCGGAGCCGCGCGGGCGGAACATGGTGCGGGCCATGATCACCAGCATGGCCAGCAAGCCGCCTAGCAGGGCCAGCCACGACCAGGCCCAGCCGACCGTGAAGGTCAGCACCGCGAAGCCCGCGAGCGCGGCGAGCCAGATGGCCGCGGTGTAGATGCCGAACCGGGCGGCGGCCGCCGGATCGCCCGCGAACACGTCGGCCATCTCCTGGTGCTCGCGCTGCAACCGGACCATCCACGGCTTGTGGCGGTTGGTCTGGGTCACGCCCAGGTAGGTGAACGCGACGGCGGAGGCGACCAGCAGCACCCCGGCGGCGACCAGCAGCCCGACCGGCCATTCGGGACGGGCGGCCGCCACGCATCCGGCACCGGCCAGGCCGAGTGTCGCGGCCGCGCCGTAGCCGAGTGCGCGAGTTGTGGGCAGGGGATAGCTGGAGGTGGTCTCCTGCCGCAGCGCGTCGGCCACGATGACGCCGCCGGTCAGCGCCAGCACCGCGGCGGCGAGCGGCTGCCAGCCGTGCACCGCCGTGTCGAGCACGGACCAGACGAGCACGGCCAGTGCCGCTGCCGCCGGCAGCGAGAGCAGCAGTGTCCGGATGACGTACGCCGGTCGTGGCCGCACTCGCTGGTCGAGCCAGGGCGCGGCGGTCGACGTCGCGGCGGTCTCGGTCACGATCGCGCGGATGTCGCCCAGTTCGGCCATCGCGCGTCGCGCGGACTCGGCTCCGCTCACGCCGGATCCTCCGAGCTCGGCCATGCGGGCGACCAGGTTGGCGCGCATCTCCTCCTTGAGATCGCGCGCCTCGGGGGTCATCTCGATTCCGGCGTACGCCTCGTCGAGCAGGCGGTGGATCGCCAGGCTGTCGTCGGTCATCACGGCCGCCTTCCGGGTCGGGGGATGCCCGTGCGAGCGGGCTTGCCCAGTTCGAGCAGGGTGTCGATGAGGCCTCGGGTGATCTCCCAGGCGTTGACGTTGTCGTGGTACACGGCGCGTCCGGCGTCGGTGATGCGGTAGTACTTGCGCCGGCCGCCCTGGGTCTCGTCGCCCCAGTAGGCCTCGACCAGGCCGTCCTTGAGCAGGCGGCGGTAGCTGGCGTAGAGCGTCGCCTCCTTGATCTCGTACGCGCCGCCGGTGGCGTCGCGGATCGTCTTGAAGATCTCGAAGCCGTAGCTCTCGCCCTGGCTGAGAACCGCCAACACGATCGTGTCGGTATGCCCTCGCAGGAGGTCGGCGGCGAACGCGTCGCTCGCCAGGAAGGTATCGCTGTCAGGTATATCGGGCACGTCGAGTACTGTAACAGATAAAGTACTAGTGCAAGAAGGGCTGCTTGGCAAGTCGCCTACTGCCTGGTCAGCGCAGGTCGCGGCGCAGCGGATGGTCGGCGGGCACCTCGACGAGCACGATGGGCACCCCGTCCGGGTCCTCGATCCACATCTCGTCGAGGCCCCAGAACTCGCGTCGCGGCTCGCGTACGACCGTCGCGCCCAGGGCAACCAGCCGCTCGTGCTCCGCGAGCAGGTCGCGCACCTGCAACCAGATCCGGACCGGCCCTATGGGTCCGATGTCGGATCGGCCGGACACCTCCAGCAGCCCCTGGCCGAGGAAGAACACCACGCCCGGATGCTCGGGCGGCCCGAACTCACGGAACACGGCCAGCCCGAGCACGTCGCGGTAGAAGCGCAGCGACGACTCCAGGTCGGCCGGGCGGATCAGGACGCGGCTGCTGAGAACCTCCATGCCCCGATCATCGCCTGCCGTGGTGCCGCCTGGCCTGGCTTGCATTAGTTGCACGTACCGACGAATGCGCATACGCTGGCCGACGCGCGGATGGGCCAGGGCAGCGATCAGTGATCAGGCATGTGTGCCTGCGGGCATGACGCGATCCGCCCCTGTCTGGGGCCTCCTCCAGAGGTAGGTCATGAAAAGACTGCTCACATCCGTCGGTGTCGCCGTGCTGGCGGCCACCGCATCCATCCTCGTCGCCGTCAGCCCCGCTGAGGCGGCCGTCGGCCTGCACATCAGCGGCCGCAACATCGTCGAGGCCAACGGCCAGAACTTCATCATGCGCGGGGTGAACCACGAGCACGTCTGGTTCACCGGCCAGACCAGCTCGTTCGCCGACATCAAGGCCGCCGGCGCGAACACCGTGCGGGTCGTGCTGGGCAGCGGCAAGCGCTGGGGCCCGTCCAACGACGTCGCCAACGTCATCAACCTGTGCAAGCAGAACCGGATGATCTGCGTCCTGGAGGTGCACGACACCACCGGGTACGGCGAGGACGGCGCGGCCGCCTCGCTCGACGAGGCCGTCAACTACTGGATCAGCCAGAAGAGCGTGCTGGTCGGCCAGGAGGACTACGTCGTCATCAATATCGGCAACGAGCCGATCGGCAACACCAACGCCGGCCAGTGGACCGCCGCGACGGTGTCCGCGATCCAGAAGATGCGCACCAACGGCTTCCAGCACCTGCTGATGGTCGACGCGCCGAACTGGGGCCAGGACTGGCAGTACGTGATGCGCGACAACGCCCAGACGGTCCTCAACGCCGACACCCAGCGCAACACGGTGCTGTCGATCCACATGTACGACGTGTTCAACACCGCCGCGGCGATCCGCGACTACCTCGACCGGTTCCAGAACAACGGCTGGCCGCTGGTCATCGGCGAGTTCGGGTGGCAGCGCTCGTCGAACAACGTCGACGACCAGACGCTGATCGCCGAGGCCACCGCCCGCGGCCTGGGTTACCTCGGCTGGTCCTGGGCGGGCAACAACGATCCGTACCTGGACATGACGGTCAACTTCGACCCCGCTCAGCTCACCACGTGGGGCCTGCGGATCTTCAACGGCCCCAACGGCATCAAGGCCACCGCCAAGCAGGCCACGATCTTCGGCGGCACGCCGTCGCCGAGCGCCTCGGCGTCACCGCGCCCGTCGCCCTCGCCGAGCGCGTCGCCCTCACCGAGTTCTTCGCCGTCACCGAGCGTGCCTCCGTCGCCGAGCGGGCGCGGCTGCACCGCCCTGTACTCGATCGTGGGCCAGTGGCCCGGCGGATTCCAGGCCGATGTGAAGGTGACCGCCGGCGCATCGGCGATCACCAGCTGGACGGTGACCTGGACGTACACCAACGGCCAGGCCGTCACCCAGGCCTGGAGCGCGACGGTGACCAGCAGCGGATCGGCGGTGACCGCCCGCAACGTGAGCTACAACGGCAGCCTGGCCGCCGGGGCGAGCACCAACTTCGGCTTCCTCGGCTCGTGGAACGGCACGAACGGCGTTCCCGCAGTGACCTGCACCGCGAGCTGACCGTCGGCGCGGAGCCGGGACGGGCGTCGACGGCCCCGGCCCGGCTCTGCGGCAACGGGCACACGGCCTTGCCACGGCCTGGCATGCTCGGTCCGTGCCGACCGTGTACCGCAGCAGCAAACGCCATCGCGGCAGCCGCCGACGTACCCGCGTGCTGCGCACGCTCGGCATCGTCGCGGCGATCGCCGTCGTGGCCGGTGCGGCGCTGTGGCTGTGGCCGGCCGGGCCCCGCCCGCTGTTCCAGCTGCCCGTCGCGTGCGGCGAGAAGTGGCAGCTGGGCACCTATCCCGGCCACGGCGCGGACGACGTGGACATGTTCCCGATGTCCGGGCAGTCCTGGGGGCGGCCGGTGCTGGCGTCCTACGGCGGCACGGTCGTCGAGGCGGGGATCAACGGCGAGCTGGGCGGGCGTACGCAGAAGAATCCGCAGGGCCCCCGGGGCAGCGGCGGCGGCTACTGGGTGAAGATCGACCACGGCGGCCGGTGGACGACGGTGTACATGCACCTGCTCGAACCGCCGATGGTGGAAGAGGGCCAGGACGTCGAGCAGGGCCAGCAGATCGGCAAGGTCGGCAGCACCGGCGACTCCGGCGCGGCGCACCTGCACTACGAGCAGCGCCGCGGCCTGCAGACCGTGGAGAGCTGGTTCGACGGCGGGCCGTCGGGCATCACGAACGACGACCGGGAGTACACCGTCCTGCGCACCAGCAACAACTGCGCCGACCGGGACCGGTAGCACGGTGGACGACCAGTGGAACCCGGAGTGGTGCATCGTCGGCAACCTGCTGCCGTACCCGTACCGCGAGGAAGGTCCGCACGCCGACTTCCGCAGCCAGAAGATCTTTCCCGCGGGCGCGAAGCTGTGCGTGCTCGGCGGGTTCGGCGGCATGGGCAACGGGACGATCACCGTCGTCGGGTACGCCCATCGCCGGCCCCACCCGGTGACGGCGCACCTCAAGGCCAGCTACGTCGGCAACTGGCGGGCGCGGCTGATCTACCGGCCGGTCCTGCTCCGGGCGATCCACGCCGCGCAGCGGGACGAGAACACCTGCCACCGCTGGCTGTACGGCTACCGCGACGACCAGCGGGGCGACTACCTGCCGACCGAGCCGGAGTACGGCGCGCACCTGGCCGAGATCGCCGCTTCCTTCCAGCGGTCACTGCACGGCGGCGGCTGACCGCGCAGCACGCGCGTCACGCGCCGAAGCGGTGCACAGCCGCGCGCCTGCCCCGGTAGGGCGTCCAGCCGTGCGCGGTCAGCGCGGCCGCCCCACCGGCGGCGAACGACAGCCACGCCGAGCGCAGCGGCCTGCCGTGCTCGTGCACGTCGTCCCAGAGCTGCCCGGCGAGCATCGGCACCTGCGCCCACGCCGCCTCGTCGCCCAGCAGCCACGGCAGGTCGCTGCAGTGACCGGCCCGGTACGGCGAGGCCGAAGCCACGCCGTCGATGCCGTACACGAACACGCACGCCCCGGCCGCGGCCAGCAGCCTGGCGAACCGCAGCGTCGGCCGGGTGAACGCCGTCCAGGTGAACACGCTGATCAGGCTGTTCTCGACGGCTCGCCCGAGCAGCGGCACCCGTTGCGACAGCGGGCCACCGGCCAGGAAGTACGCCATCTCGCGGCGGGTGGTGCCGAGCACCACGTCGAGGTCGCCGGCGCCCGCCCGGCACGCGGCGAGCCAGCCGTCGGCGTCGGGCAGCGGATCCGCGCCGGCCACCGGCCCGTACGCCGGGGTGAACCCGCGTCCGGAGACGTCGCGCTCAGCTGCCTGCTGCGCGGCGAGCACCTGATCGAGCGACGCCGTCAGCGGATCGCCGCCGAGCCGGGCGAGGAAGCGCTCGCCCAGCCGCCCGGTGTCGGCCGCGCCGCCGAGGCCGAGCCCCAGCGGCGGGCTCTGCAGCACGACCCGGCGGAACAGCGGCCGGGCTGCCGCCACGCCCAGCAGGCAGGCGATCGAGTGCGCGCCTGAGGACTGCCCCACGAGCGTGACGTTGTCCGGATCGCCGCCCAGGTCGGCGGCGTTGTCGCGGACCCAGCGCAGGGCCTCGATCTGGTCGAGCAGGCCCAGGTTGCCGGGGGAGACGCCCGGTGCGGCCAGGTAGCCCAGCGCCCCGAGCCGGGAGGTGACGCTGACCACGACCACGTCGCCCTCGCGGGCGAGCCCGTCGGTGCGGTAGCGGTCCCAGGAGCCCGCGCCGGACCGGTACGAGCCGCCGTGCAGCCAGACGATCACCGGCCGGCGGGCTCCGTCGGCGGCCGGGGTGACGATGGTCAGGTTGAGGCAGTCCTCGGACTGCACCCCGATCTCGGGCCGGCCGCCGGCGGAACCGGGGCGGGCCTGCGGCTGCGGACTGACTCCGCCGTGCTCGATCGCGTCACGTACGCCCGGCCAGGGCTGCTCGGGCACCGGCGGGCAGAACCGTGCCGCGGTCGCGTACCGCACACCGCGCAGCACCGTCAGCCCGTCCTCCCGCCTGCCGCGCAGCGTGCCGCCACGGACCGTGACCAGCACGTCCGGCGCGGCCAGGCCGGTCGCGCCGAGCGTTTCGTCACCGGGGGCGGAGGGCTGCGGCAGCACTGGTGAACTGGCCTTTCGTTCGGAGGTCGACGTCGCGCCGACGGCCGGAGGCCGTGACGCGACGTCGCCACCATATGCCGGAGACGTCCGTTGATGCACCGCACCGGCAGGCCGGATCAGCTCGTGGTGACCGCCTCATCGTCGTGTCGCGCGGCGCGCCGCTGCGCGCCCGGCAGCGCCCTCGCGCCCAGCGCGCTCTCCAGCTGCTCCCAACGGGTCACCAGATCCGAGATCATCAGCATCATGACGTCGGGAAACGCGTAGAGGAACGTCTTGTACCGGTAGTGGTCCAGGTAGTAGACCTCGATGTCGCCGACGGCGGTGACGGTGGCGGTGCGGGCGCTGAAGAACAGGTCGTGACCGCCCAGCAGGGCCCCGCGGGCCATCGTCGCGCGCTCGTACACGCCGCCGAAGTCGACCTCGACCTGCCCGGCGGCGATCAGGTAGACGCCGTGGGCGGCATCGTCCTCGCGGCACACCGCCTCGCCCGGCCCGAAGGACAGCTCGTCGAACATCGAGGCCAGCGTCTCCAGCTCGGCCTCGACCAGCGGCGCGAACAGGCGCACGCCGTACGGGTCGACGCCGTCGCGCAGGCACGCCACCCGCTCCTTCAGGTCGTGGTCGGGCAGGTGGCTCATGCGCATGCGCGCGAACCGCTTCATGCGGTCGATGTCGCGGCGCTGGCGGCGCGGGGTCTCGGCGCTCGGCGCGGTGTAGAGGGAGGCGTCACCGCTGATCCGGGCGGCCTCGCGCAGGCCCGACTCGTAGGCGCTGTGCACGCAGCCCCAGTGGTGGCCGTTGGTCGCCTCACCGGCGAAGAACAGCTGATCGCCGACCGGTTCGGCGAGCACGCCGATGTCCTTCGGCGACGCGTCGACGCCTATGCACGCGTACGAGCCGCGGGCGAACGGGTCGGCCGACCAGCCGGTGCGGGAGATGTGCTCGGGGGCGGGCGCGTCGGGGCCGAACAGGTCGCGCACGACGGTGGCGCTGTAGTCGGCGACCTGCTCGTCGGGCCAGGTCTCCAGGTCGCGGCCGAGCGAGCCGCCGAGCAGCATCACCAGCACGGGTCTGCCGTGCGACTTCCACATGCTGATCACGACCGTGGGATGGCGGTCGGTGTCGCGGCACAGGTAGCCGAACGCGTACTGCTCCAGGGGCCAGAACGGCTCCGGGAAATGCAGGGCGATCTTGTTGAGGGTGCCGAAGCCCAGCCGGGCGATCGCCGACTGCTTCGGCTCGGGCAGCGGCGGGTCGAAGACCACGGCCCCGGCCTTGAGGACGCCGAGCGGCAGGGTCACCAGCACCTTGTCCGCCGCGAAGTCACCCAGTCCGGTGACGACGCGCACGCTCGCCGCGCCGGTCTCGACCCGGGTCACGACGTGATCGCGCCGGATGTCCAGGCCGTCGGCGAGCGCGTCCACGACCGACTGGTAGCCGCGGTGCAGGACGCTGTCGCCGTGGCCGTAGACCAGGTAGCCGTCCTCCCAGAACTTCAGCGACAGCCGGTCGGCGTCCTCGGCGACGTCCTCGCGCAGGACGACGTTGAGGTGGTATCGCACGGCGTGCTCGTCTTCGGGGCTGTAGCCGCGGTCGGCGAGGATCTGCCCGAGTGCTTCGGCCAGCGACATGTCCGGGTGCCCGTGCTTGCGCGCGTGTTCGGCGCGCTGTTCGAGTTCGTGCAGCACGCCGTCGGCGAGTTCCAGGGTGCGGTTCTTGGCGGCCTGGCTGGTGATCCGCCGATCCGGACCGAACAGGTCCAGGTTGTCGAAGCCGCCGGTGTAGGAGCTGTCGCCGCCCACGTAGCTGTAGGGGATCTCCAGCCGTTCGACCAGCTCGGTGATCGGGTTGCCTTCGGTGCCGTGGATCCAGTGCGCGCCGAGGTCGACGCCGTCGGCGTCGGTCCAGATGCGCCCGCCGACACGGTCGCGGGCCTCCAGGACGGTGACAGGATGGCCGAGCCCGTGCAGTGCCCGTGCCGCCGCGAGCCCGGAGATTCCGGCCCCGATCACGAGCACGCGAGGCAGATGATGACCGATTTGATCCGACATAGGGCGATTGTCGGGGAAATCGATCGGCAGGGGAAGGGGCGCATAACGGACACAAAGTGCGCGCCGTCGGCGTCGTTCACCCGAGGTCGAACACGAACCGATGGACACCCCGGCCGGCCGGCGTCGTGGTACCGCAGCTCAGCCGGTACACCCGGTCCGGCCGCGCATGGTGGTCGGCGGCCGTCACCTCCTCCACCGAGGCGTGCGCGCACCCGTGCCCGAGCCTGACCAGGCCGCCCCAGTCCGCCGCGCCGGCCGACAGCGACGGCTTCACACGGCTGACGAAGACCTCCTCGACGGGCAGCTCCCGGTCGGCGTCGATCTCGTCGGTCAGTTCGAGGCGGCCGTCCGGCCACCACCGGAAGCGCCGGACCAGCGACCGCAGGCCCGGCACCTGATATGCCGAGGTCAGGTCGAGGTCGAAGCAGACCGTCCGCCCGTCGTCGTGGTAGCGCAGCACCTTCGCCGCCCGGTCCGCGCCCGGCAGCTGGACCTGCCCGTCGATGACGGGAACGGAGTGCCCGCGCGCCGACGGATGCAGGTGGTCGTAGCGGCCGGGACCGAAGTAGCCGGCGGTGTACTCGCCCGCGCCGAGGTCGTCCAGCACGCTGCGGCCACCGGTGTGCAGTACGAAATGGCCCAGGTCGTTGTGGTTGTGCGGCTCGTCGTTGTGGCCGCCCTTGGCCGCGAACGCGAACCGGCCCCGGCTGACGACCCAGGCGAGGTCGGGCAGGAAGCTCGTCGCCTCGACCGCGGTCGCGGGCAGGCCGGGCCGGAACCAGGCGAGGGTGCGCGACAGGTGCCCCCACCGGTAGCAGTGGTCGTCGTGCAACGACGGCACGATCCGCGCCGGTGGTGTGCCGAAACGCTCGGCCAGCCGGGTGAGCAGCCCCGCCGGCAGCCACGGCCGCTCGGAGGCGTCCGAGAACGGGGCGTACGCGCCCGCGCCCAGCGCCACCCGGTGCGGGAACGCCGCGATCTCGGCGACCTTCGCCGAGGCCAGCAGGTCCTCGCCGGTGTGCTCGCGCAGCGCTTCGGCGAAGTACACGAAGTAGCCGAAGCCGTAGACCCAGTAGTCCACGCCTTCGGCGCAGCCGCCGTCGTCGCCGAACCCGGCCAGGTAGCGGTCCATGGCCGCGCGGCTGCGGTCGAGCATCGCGGCCAGCCGGTCCGTGTCAGCGGGGCAGTCGCGCAGCAGCGCCAGGGCCGCCATACCGGCCGCGCCCGCGCACACCGCCTCCCAGTTGTTGCGGTAGCCCTCCCAGTTCAGCGGCCGGGGGTCGGTGAAGGGCACGAAGACGCGGCGCTCCACCTCGGCGCGCACCCGGTCGGCGACGCGCCGGTCGAGGCGGCCGTGCAGGGCGGCCACGGTCTCGGCGAGGGTGTGCGCGGTCTCCGCGGCGAACAGGTCCAGGCACTGCTCGGGGCCGCGGCCCTGATCGGCGCTGTGGCGCACGTGGGCGGGCAGCGCCCAGGTGTACTCGTCGCAGACCGACCACAGGGTGTCCGACAGCGGCCCGAGGTCGGTGTCCGGGTCGAGCAGCGCCTGGGCGGCGCGGGCGGCCAGCCGGGCGCGGCGGCGGAAGTAGTGCCGCTCGTACCGCAGGCGGTTGCCGGTGTCGAAGAAGTCGCGGTAGGCGCGGTAGCCCAGTTCGGGCATCGTGTCGTCGGCGGCCGCGGCGCGGATGTCGCGCAGCAGCGAGGTCAGCTCGCCCGCCGGGCGGGGGAAGGCGCTGGCGGTCACGGCGGCCGTCAGCCGCGCGGGCCGCTGGAGTCGCGCACGATCAGCTGCGGGCTGATCAGCACGCGGTGCACGGGCCGCGCCGGGTCCAGCAGGCGTTTGGACAGCAGCTGCATCGCGCCCTCGCCGATGGTGTACTTCGCCGGCCGGACCGCGCTCAGGGCCGGGTTGGCCAGGCCGGCGACCTCGTCGTCGAACGCGACCACGGCCAGGTCGTCCGGGACCCGGATGCCGCGCTCCTCGCAGCGGGCGACCAGCGAGATCGCCTCCCGGTCGGAGTGCGCCAGCAGCGCGGTCGTGCCATCGGCCAGCCAGGCGTCGATCCCGAGGTCGATCTCGTCGTCCCAGCGCGGGTCGCGGTGATCGGGGCTGATCAGCTCGGGGGCGTCGGGGTCGAGTCCGATCGCGGTGACAGTCTGCTGCCAGCCGCGCCGCACCGCGGGAGTGTGCGGGCTGCTTGCCGAGGCCAGGAAACCGACCCGGCGGTGCCCGCGCGCGGCCAGGTGCCGCACGGCCAGGCTCGCGCCGAACGCGTGGTCGGTGGACACGGACTCGACGTGTTCCTGGTACAGGCCCACGGTGGCGGTGCGTTCGAGGAACACCACCGGGATGTCGAGCCCGGCCAGCCAGTCGATGAGCTGGGCGGCCTCGTCGCCGATGGTGGGCGGTGCGATGAGCAGGCCCTGGATGCCGGCGGTCTCCAGCAGCCAGGCGGTCTGCCGGCGTACGTCGGCGACGTCGTCATAGGAGGATCCGCGCAGCACGATGCGCACCCCGGCGTCCGGGGCGGCGTCGCGCGCGCCGCGCACGATCTCCGGCCAGTAGTAGTCCAGCGACGGCACGACCATGCCGACGGCGGGCAGCGACGCCTCGTCGGTGCTCGTCGACCGGCCCGGCTCCTCGACGGCGACGCTGAACTGCGGCTGGACGTCACCGCCGCGGGGCAGCCGGATGCCTCCGTGCACACGCTCGATCGCGCCCTCGTCGGCGAGCTGGGCGATGTCGCGGCGCACGGTGACGGTGGTGACGCCCAGCGCGCGGGCGATCTCGCTGACCCGC
The DNA here is from genome assembly GCF_040648455.1 of Catellatospora sp. NPDC049133. Taxonomy (NCBI): domain Bacteria; kingdom Bacillati; phylum Actinomycetota; class Actinomycetes; order Micromonosporales; family Micromonosporaceae; genus Catellatospora; species Catellatospora sp. NPDC049133. The sequence continues at coordinate 66,133 of NZ_JBEZDT010000020.1, read as the reverse complement.
AGCGTGCCGTGGGCGTGCAGGTCGGCCAGGAGCCGCTCGCGGCGCTGGTCCGGCAGCAGCGGGGGCTCGGACAGGGTCACGGCTGGGCCTCCACGGTGGTGTCGCGCGCGTCGGGCTCGATTGTGCACGGACGCGGGCGGTGGCACGGCATGCGGCATGCCGCCGTCCGGACGGACCTGACCGGCCCGGACGGGTATCGACGGCGGTCTGCTCGCACCATCGTCCCCTTCCCTCGCCCCCGAAACGAACATATTCGTTCACAAAGAAAAGCCCAGGTCTACGCGTTGCGTGTTACAGCTTCGTAACGGGCCCTTGTCGTGCAGTTTCCAGGCTGGTCTACTCATCGCACTGTTCGAATGAACATAAACAAACATATCAGCAACGCTGGGGAACCTGGGGAGAGGCCACCGCATGTACCGTCCGCAGGCACTGCTCGTGATGGGGCCCGAACCGTTCCGGCTCCAATTCGGGCCGCAGGAGCTGCAACGGCTGCGGACGCTCGCCGACCTCGGCGATCCGGTCTGGACCGACGACCTCGACGACCCGCACGTGCGCGCCCGCCTGGCCGACACCGAGGTGCTGCTCACCTCGTGGGGCGCGCCCCGGCTCACCGCCGACCGGCTGGCCGCCGCACCCCGGCTGCGGGCGGTGCTGCACTGTGCCGGAAGCGTGCGCAACCTCGTCTCCGACGAGCTCTGGCGGCGCGGCATCCTGGTCACCAGCGCCGCCGAGGCCAACGCCACCCCGGTCGCCGAGTACACCCTCGCCGCGATCGTGTTCGCGGGCAAGAAGGCACACGTGCTGGCCGCCGAGTCCCGGCTGCGCCCGGCGAACTGGGACGCCGTGCACCACCGCGAGGACCTGTCCAACTACGGGCGCACCATCGGCATCGTCGGCTTCTCCCGCATCGGCCGGCGCGTGCTCGAACGGCTGCGGACCCTCGACACCGCACACGTGCTCGTCACCGACCCGTACGCCGACCCGGCGGCCGTCGCCGCCGCCGGGGGCCGCCTCGTCGAGCTCGACGAGCTGCTGACCAAGTCCGACATCGTCTCGCTGCACCTGCCCGAGCTGCCGCAGACCCGGCACGCCATCGGGGCCCGGGAGTTGGCGCTGCTGCCCGACGGCGCGACCGTCATCAACACCGCCCGCGGCGCCGTGATCGACACCGCAGCCCTGGAACGTGAATGCGCCACCGGCCGGCTCAACGCCATCCTCGACGTGACCGACCCCGAGCCGCTGCCCGCCGGATCGCTGCTGGCCCAGCTGCCCAACGTCATGATCACCCCGCACATCGCCGGGTCGCTCGGCTCCGAGACCCGCCGCCTGAGCGCCCAGGCCCTCGACGAACTCGACCACTTCGTCCACGGCCGCCCCCCGATCGACGCCGTCACCAGCGAAGCGATGGAAGTGATCGCATGATCTCTCCTTATACCGGTTGGACCCGCGCCGAATGGGCGGCGCTGGCCGACCATCTGCTCGAATCGGCCTGGCGGCACGCCTCGCCGACCGGCGCGCGGATCACCCCGCCCGGCGCGCCCGGCGGTTACGGCACCGCCGTCGACGGCCTCGAAGGCTTCGCCCGCACGTTCCTGCTCGCCGGGTTCCGCATCGCCGGCGAACACGGCCGCGACCCCGGCAACCTGCTGGAACGCTACGCGCAGGGCATCGCCGCGGGCACCGACCCGCACTCGCCCGAACGCTGGGTGACCCCGCGCGAGCACGGCCAGGCCAAAGTCGAGGCGGCGTCGATCGCGCTGATCCTCGACCTCACCCGGCCCTGGCTGTGGGACAACCTCGACCCCGGCGTGCAGGCCCGGGTCGTGGACTACCTCGCCCAGGTCGTCGGCGACCACACCTACCCGCAGACGAACTGGGTCTGGTTCCGCATCGTCGTCGAGCAGTTCCTCGCCTCCGTCGGCGGCCCCTGGTCACCCGACGACATCGCCGCCGACCTGGCCCGGCACGAGTCGTTCGCCCGCGACGGCGGCTGGTACTGCGACGGGCCTGAACGCAGCTACGACCACTACGCGGGCTGGGCGCTGCACCTGTACCCGATCCTGTGGAGCCGGATGACCGGCGCGCAGGCGCAGGCCGCGCCGCTACTGCCCGAGTACACCCGGCGCCTGGACCGCTACCTGCTCGACGCGGTGCGCCTGGTCGGCGCGGACGGCTCGCCGCTGATCCAAGGCCGCAGCCTGGCCTACCGCTTCGCGGCCGCCGCCCCGTTCTGGGCCGGTGCGATCGCGGGAACCGACGCGCTCGCGCCGGGTCTGCTGCGCCGGGCCGCGTCCGGGATCGTCAAGCACTTCGCCGACCGCGGCGCACCCGATGAGGACGGGCTGCTCACCCTGGGCTGGTACCACCCGTGGCGGCGCATCGCCCAGCGCTACTCCGGGCCAGGCTCGCCCTACTGGGCGTCCAAGGGCCTGCTCGGCCTCGCCCTGCCCGCCGAGCATCCGGTGTGGACCGCCGTCGAGCAGCCGCTGCCCGTCGAGCAGGCCGACCAGCTCGCCGTCATCACCGCCCCCGGCTGGGCCCTGTCGGCGACGGCGGCCGACGGGGTCGTCCGCGTCTACAACCATGGCACCGACCACGCCCGCCCCGGCGACCGCAGCACCGACTCGCCGCTGTACGCCCGGCTGGGCTACTCGACCGCGACCGCGCCCGCGATGGACGACGACGGCTGGGACTCCCCGCTGGACCAGTCCGTGGTGCTGCTCGACGCGCACGGCGAGGCGACCCACCGCAGCGGCTTCACCACCCTCGACGTACGGGAACGGGACGGCGCCGCGGTGCTGGCCTCGCGGGCCCGCTGCCACTGGGTCAAGCCCGACCGCGACGCCCCGGACCACGGCTCCGGCTATCCGGGCGACGCCATGGACGCCGCCACCGTCACCACGGTGTCGGTGGTGCGCGGCGCATGGGAGGTGCGTTTGATCCATGTCGATCCAGCCGGTGCGCCCGGCTGGGAGCAGGTCACCGCCGTACGGGTCGGTGGCTGGCCGGTCCCGGCGACCGCCGGCGACCGGTCGAGCCGACCCGCGTCGGACCCCGCGGGCCGCCCCGTCGCCGAGGCCCTCGGCACGACGCTCACCTCGACCGCGGTCGGCCTGCACGGCCTCGACGTCGCGGGCGTGCACACCGTGCACGACGCCACCCCGCTGACCGAGCACACCGCCATCCCCTGGCTGCAGACCAGACCGGGGCAGGCGGCCTGGCACGTCGCGGCGTTCGCGCTCAACGGCGGTGACCGGTGGCCGCTGGCACAGATTTCGGGACCCGAGGACGCGCCGGTCGTCCGGGTCACCTGGCCCGACCAGGCCACCACGACGGCGGCGCTGCCCGTGCCGCCGACCGGCCCGCACCACCACGCACAGAACAGATCCTCCGCCGCGGGAGCGGCCGTCCTTAGGAAGGAACGTTCGTGAAAAGAAGGAAGATGCTGGCAGCGGTCGGTCTGGCGATGGCAGTCGCGCTGCCGCTGACCGCGTGCGGCTCCGGTGACGACAGCGCCGAGAGCGGCCCCGTAGAGCTGACCGTCGCGGTGTGGAGCCTCGCCTCCACGCCCGAGTTCCAGACCCTGTTCGACGCCTTCCACCAGGCGAACCCCGACATCACCATCAAGCCCGTCGACATCCTCGCCGCCGACTACCCGACCAAGGTCACCACGATGCTTGCCGGGGGCGACACCACCGACGTCATCACCATGAAGACGCTGGCCGACTACGTGCGCTTCGCCGGGCGCGGCCAGCTCAAGGACATCAGCTCGCTGGCGACGTCGGCCGACGCCGGCAAGCTCGCCGGGCTGGACCAGTACAAGCAGGACGGCGACAAGTACTACGCGCTGCCGTACCGGCAGGACTTCTGGGTCCTGTACTACAACAAGAAGATGTTCGACGCCGCCGGCCAGCCGTACCCGACGAACCTGACCTGGGACCAGTACGTCGAGCTGGCCAAGAAGCTGACCACGGGCAGCGGCGAGAAGAAGGTCTACGGCGCCTACCAGCACACCTGGCGCTCGATCGTGCAGGCGATCTCCGCCGCGCAGACCGGCGGCGACCAGCTCGGCGGCGACTACAAGTTCTTCGCCGACCAGTACAAGACCGCGCTGGCGCTGCAGGAGGCCGGGGCAACGCTGGACTTCGGCACCGCGGTGACGCAGAAGACCGGATACGCCTCGATGTTCGAGTCCGGCAAGACCGCGATGCTGCCGATGGGCACCTGGTACATCGCCAAGGTCCTGTCGGAGAAGAAGAAGGGCACCACCGACGCCGACTGGGCCATCGCGCCCCTGCCGCAGCGCACCGGCTCGGCCGGGATCACCACGTTCGGCGCGCCGACCGCGTTCGCGGTGAACAAGAAGGCCAAGCACGCCGCGGCGGCGGAGAAGTTCGTCCAGTTCGCGGCCTCGGCCGCGGGCGCCAAGGCGATCGCCGGCATCGGCGTGGTCCCGGCATACTCCAGCGACGAGATCCGCTCGCAGTACTTCGCGCTGCCGGGTATGCCCACCGACGAGCTGTCGAAGAAGGCCTTCACCCCCGACAAGATCAACCCTGAGATGCCGGTCAGCGACAAGACCGCCAAGGTCGACACCATCCTCAACGAGGAACACCAGCTGATCATGACCAAACAGAAGTCGATCGACGACGCGATCAAGGAGATGGAGACCCGCGTCAAGAACGAGGTCAACTGACGCAGCTACGCGGGGACGGCCGCCCGGCCGTCCCCGCCCGGGAGGACGAGATGGCAGACCTGCTCACCGCGACGCCGGCGACCGCGAGCGCCGCGCCCCCGCCGCGGGCCCGCGACAGGCGGCGTGCCCGGCGCAACACGCTCATCGGCTGGAGCTTCATCCTGCCGAACTTCCTCGGCTTCGCCGTGCTCACCCTCGTGCCGGTGCTCGCCGCGTTCGCGCTGTCGTTCATGGAGTGGGACTCCTACAACCCGCCCGAGTGGGTCGGCCTGGACAACTTCGAGCGGCTGCTCAACGACGAATCCACCAAGATCGCGCTGCGCAACACCGCCTACTACGCCCTGGGCCACGTGCCGCTGACCATGCTCGCCGCCCTGGGCCTGGCCCTGCTGCTCAACCGGAAGATCGCCGGCCTCGGCTTCTTCCGGGCCGCGGCGTTCTTCCCGTACGTCACCTCGCTGGTCGCCGTCGCCATCGTCTGGAACATGCTGTTCAACCCCGAGTTCGGGCCGGTCAACCAGTTCCTGCAGTTCCTCGGCGTGGACAGCCCGCCCGGCTGGACCACCAGCACCACCTGGGCCATGCCCGCCGTCATCCTCACCAGCGTCTGGCGCGACATGGGCTACTACATGGTGCTGTTCCTGGCCGGGCTGCAGGCGATCCCCGTCGAGCAGTACGAAGCCGCCAAGGTCGACGGCGCGAGCACCTGGCAGCGCTTCCGCGCGGTCACCCTGCCCGGCCTGCGGCCGGTCACCTTCCTCGTGCTCGTCCTGCTGACCGTGCAGAGCTTCAAGGTCTTCGACCTCATCGTCGTCATGACCGACGGCGGCCCCGGCCGCGCCACCCTGGTGCTGTCGCAGCAGATCTACCGCCGCGGCATCGTCGAGGGCGAGTTCGGCTACGCCTCGGCGATCTCGTTCGTGCTGTTCCTGCTCGTGCTGGTCCTCACCCTCGCCCAGTTCTGGTTCAACAACCGCCGGGAGCGCCGATGACCACCGCCGACACGGCTGCCGCCCCGCGCGTACGCGGCCCGCTCGCCCTCGCCCGCCGGATCGCCCTGTACGCGGTGCTGGCCCTGACCGCGCTGGCGATCCTGGTCCCGTTCCTGTGGATGGTCAGCGCCTCGCTCAAGCGCAACAACGACGTGTTCACCATCCCGATCCAGTGGATCCCCCAGGACTTCCAGTGGGACAACTTCACCGAGATCTGGACCCGGGTGCCGCTGTCGACCTACCTCGGCAACACCGTGTTCCTCAGCCTGGTCATCACGTTCCTGCAGGTGCTGACCGGCAGCTTCGCCGCGTACGGGTTCGCCAAGGTGCGCTTCCGCGGCCGGGACACGCTGTTCGTGCTGTACATCGCGACCATCGCCGTGCCCTGGCAGGCGTACATGATCCCGCAGTACATCATGATGCAGAAGGCGGAGCTGACCGACACGTTCCTGTCGCTGATCCTGATCCAGGCGTTCGGCGCGTTCGGCGTCTTCCTGATGCGCCAGTACTACCTGACCATCCCCGACGAACTGTGCGAGGCCGCCCGCGTCGACGGCCTGTCCGAGTACGGCATCTGGGCCCGGATCATGCTGCCGCTGTCCAAGCCGGCGCTGGCCAGCCTGGCCCTGCTGACCTTCGTCAACACCTGGAACGACTACATGGGTCCGTTCATCTACCTGACCAGCAACGACCTGTGGACGATCCAGCTCGGCCTGCGTTCGTTCGTCGGCCAGTACGACGCCGACTACGCGATGATGATGACGGGCTCGGTGCTGTCCATCCTGCCCATCACGATCATCTTCCTGCTCGGCCAGCGGCACTTCATCCAGGGCATCGCCTCCTCCGGCATGAAGGGCTGACCGCCATGCGCCTGCTCGCCCGCCTGCCCTACGACACCGTCTTCGGCACCGTGTACGCCGGCCTGAAAATCAACCTCTGCCTCGTCGCCACCTGCCTGCCCCTGCTGACGGCTCTCGCCCTCAGCGGCGGCAGCCCCCTGCAGGCCTGGCCGTTCTACACCGCGCTGTCCGCACTCTGCGGCCCGGCCGCCGCCGCAGCCTTCGCCGCCTTCCAGGCGCTGTCCGAAGGCGAACACCACGTCGGCCGCACCTTCTGGACCGCCTACCGCGCGACGTTCGCCCGATCCCTGGCGATCGCCGCCGCCGCGGCCGCCGCCGTCATCGTGCTCGCCGCCGACTTCCAACTCGCCCTCGGCAGCCCCTTCGGCGCGGTCACCCCGCTGCTTGCCCTGCTCATCGCCCTGGTCGCCGTCACGGTCACCGCCCTCCTGGCCGCCGACGCCAAACCGACCTGGCGAACAACCCTGGCCTGCGCCTACCTGTCGATCCGCCACTGGTACCTGAGCCTGGCCAACCTCGCGATCCTCGGCATCCTGGCCGCCGCAGTGGTCGCCAAACCCGCGATCGGTCTGTTACTCCTGCCCGCTCCTGCCCTCTACGCCGTCTGGGCCAACACCCGCCACCTCACGGCAGTTCTCACCCGCGGCTAGCGCAAGGGCATGGGCGCCCTCACCTTTGCGCGGGCATCCCGTATTGCATTGCCCTGAGTTCGCGACCTTTGAACGGACGTCGAGCCTGAACTCGCCACCATCTCATGCTGCCGTCGAAGCCGGTGCTACGGACCTGCCCGAATGGCCTTCAACGCCATTCGGGCTGGCAGCGTCGAAACAGTAAACGCCTGCTACCTGTCGGGTGGATGAGTCATCCATTGCAGACGGGGATGTACTCGATTAGTGCCGGTCAAGGACAATCTCAAGACGCTCAGGAATTCGATGCGTGCCAAGATGGCTGAGTACAACAAAAACCATCCGAAGGACCCGGTAACCGGAAAGAGGACAGGGTGCTAGAAGCTGGCGAGTTTGAAGTCGCAATTAGCCGGCTTGCGCTTTGTCTCGGCGAAGCCGGTCCAGAGAACCTTGATGATGAGCATCAGCGGTGGGAGCTCTACAGAAAGGCAATGCAAACCGGCACCTGCCGCGAAGAGTTGCTAAAAGCTGTGTCGCTAGACCCCGATGTCGTGCTCGGCACAGGTGTGGCATTGCATATGCTCGAAATTGAGGACCCTAATTCTAGGCAAGACTGGATAGGGATACTGAGGGACGATCATCAGCGGGAGTATGCATTCCGGCGAGCGCGGGAGGTCGAAATCCTCGAAGCGTTTGGAAATATCTCTGGCTTGAGTGGGGATGTTGTCGAGACTTGGTCCGACTGGTTGCAGATTCGGCTGGCAGAGGTTTCGAACGTCACCGAGGTGCTGGAGTTACTGGCGAAATTTGGAAGAACCAAACGAATTAGGCGAATAGCATCAGCGAGGCATAAGGTGCGATAGTTCCACAAGGGCCATGGGTCGAGTTGTAGTTGTCCAGAACGGAAGGCGTGAAGCTGGTGCCACGCGGCTGGGCCGGTACTGTTTGGCGGCGCCAGCCTAGAGGCGGTAATCCTTGACTGCGTACCGGCTTTCTGCTCGGCTGGTGGTGGGCCGACCAGGTCGCGGTCAAGGAACGCCGCGAACCCTGGCCCGGTCAGGCGCTGGAGGCGAGGCGTTCGGGCCGCACCGGGTGCGCGAACGGCAGTCCCGCTGTAGGTGGTCGGCAGCTCGAGGGCGTGGACGCTGACCACGTCGCTGTGGGCGCATAGGTCGTCGAGGCCGCCGGCGCGGACGCCGAGCGCCGCGGCGTCGGCGGGGTCCAGGAGCGGGTCATACACCAGGACTGTGAGATCGTACGGCAGCAGCAGTTCGATGAAGCGGCGGCCGATCCGCGATGCGCCGATGATGCCGATGGTGCGCCGGTAGTTGCCGACGTGCGGCAGTTCGGCGCGCCGGTCGACGCGGACGGCACGGGCGTCCCGCGCGACGAAGCCATCAAGTAGGTCAGGTTAATGCTGGCGCAGTGGTTCGGCCTCGAACCGTCCTCGATGCCGAACCACTTCCGTGGCCTGTTACGCCGCACGAACTTGCCGAACCGCCCTGACCTCGGACCGGTTCAGCGTTCCGGGTTCGAGCGCAGGTACGCGAGCACGGCCAGGACCCGCCGGTTGGTGTCGTCGTCGGGTGGGAGGCCGAGCTTGGCGAGGATGTTGCCGACGTGTTTGCCGACGGCGGCCTCGGTGACCGTGAGCCGCCGGGCGATCGCCGCGTTGGAGTGGCCCTCGGCGACCAGCGCCAGCACCTCCCGTTCGCGGCCGGACAACTCGGCGACCGGGTCGCGGCGGTGGGCCAGCAGCCGCCGCACCACGTCGGGGTCGATGACGGTGCCGCCGCCGAGCACCGAGCGCAGCGCCCCGACGAAGTCGGCGATGTCGACGACCCGGTCCTTGAGCAGGTAGCCGACCCGCCGCCCGTCGCCGCTGTCGAGCAGCCGGGACGCGTACTCGGCCTGCACGTACTGGCTGAGCACCACGACCGCGCGGCCCGGGTCCGCTGCCCGCAGCGCCAACGCGGCGCGCAGTCCTTCGTCGGTGAAGCCGGGCGGCATGCGGATGTCGGTGATCACGAGTTCGGGGTTCTCGGCGGCCACGGCGGCGAGCAGCGCGTCGGCGTCGCCGACCGCGGCCACCACCGTGAACCCGAAGCGCTCCAGCACCCCGGCCAGGCCCTCGCGCAGCAGGACCCCGTCCTCGGCCAGCACGACCCTGGTCACGGCAGGCACGGCAGCTCCACCCGTACGAGCGTAGGGCCTCCGGCCGGGCTGGACAGCAGCAGCCGACCGCCCACCGCCGCGACCCGGTCGGCCAGGCCCGTCAAGCCGCTGCCGCGAGCCGGGTCCGCCCCGCCTTTGCCCTCGTCGCGTACCTCGACGACCAGGACGTCACCGTGCCGGGCGAGCCGGATCGCCGCCGCCGCGGCCCCGGCATGCTTGGCGACGTTGCCCAGCGCCTCGGAGGCGGCGAAGTACGCGGTGTTCTCCACCCGCGACGGGTAGCGATCGGCGACGTCCGGTTCGACGGTGACCGTGACGTCGAGCGGGCTGCGGTCGGCGAGGTCGCGCAAGGCGGCGGGCAGGCCGAGGTCGGCCAGCGCCTGCGGGCTGATGCCGTGCACGAGGTCGCGCATCAGCACCATCAGATCCTTGGCCTCGGCGTGCGCCCGGTCCAGTGCCTGGGCGGCAGGGGTGTCGTCGGGCAGGTCCAACCGGGCGACGCCCAGTTGCAGGGTGAGGCTGGTGAGCCGGTGCTGCGCGACGTCGTGCAGGTCGCGTTCGATGCGGCGGCGTTCGGCGTCGAACGCGTCGACCAACCGGGTCCGCGACCGGGCTACCTCCCGCAACTCGGCCTGCCCTCCGCCGCCGAGCAGCACCCTGGCCGTGGCCGCGTGACCGGCCGCGACCAGGCCGGTCAGATAGGCCAGCGCGGGCAGCAGGGCCAGGCCCAGCAGCGCGACCGGGATCGCCTGAGCGGGCGTGCTCGCCTGCCACGGGCCCAGGTTGATCGCGCTGTCGATCCCGTAGCGGCCGTCGGCGTTCCGGGGCACCAGCAGCGGGCTGATGATCAGAGTGCCGACGATGAACGCGGTGAAGGCCAGGGTGGCGTACACGAGTGGGGCCACCGTCGCCAGCAGTACCAGGTACAGCAGCTCACGCCAGGCGGCGGGCTCGGCGTAGCGGGCGGCGAACCAGGACGCCACGTTGCCGGCCCGGGGCAGGTGGTCGACCGGGCGCGGGTCGACGATGCCCACGCGGCGACGTTCCAGTGCGGCGAACGGGGCGGCCAGCAGCGTGCCGAACATGGCGAGCCCGGCTGTCGTGAGCCCCGACACCAACACCAGCGGCGCGGTGTGCAGCCCGCCATGGGAGAGCTGCACGAGCCAGCCGGCCCACGGCAGCGTGATCGGCGACAGCAGCAGCGCGGCGACGCCGAGGACGGGCAGCGCGGTCAGCACGGACAGCAGCGCGCGCCAGGGCCACTCCGAGATCAGGTAACGGGGTGAGGTGAGGGCGGCGAAGAGGTGATGTGGCTGCTCAGAGGGCATGTGGACACGCTAGCCAGCGGGAGCGGCCCGGCCCAGCCGCCCAGCGGGCCGAACCGAGGTAGTGCCAGGCATACCTGGCGTGGGCGGCGATCGCTCCGACCTCCTCAAGACCGTCGGACTTGCCGGGCAGGTGTGCGTATCTTGAGGCCGGTTTCGCCCGAGTGCCTGGCAAGTCCGACGATCATGACGTGCTGGACGTCGACCCGGCGAAAGCGGGTGGCGCGAAGGGGCGAGTCACATCTGCGCCATCGCCGACCTGTCCCGTGTGGCCTGCGACGTTGCGACGATCTTCGGGCGTTCACCCCCCGCACGAACGGAGTCCGCCTCGTGGCAGCACTTCCCTCACCGAGACGCCGCGCCCCCGCGCACGCCCTGCTGGCGATCACGCTGGTCCTGGGCACGATCTCGGTCACATCCCCAGGCAGCGCCGTCGCTGCCGGGCCCGCCGGGAAAGCCCCGGTCAAGCCCAGCGGTTCGCACACCATCACGCTGATCACCGGCGACCGGGTCACCGTCACCGCGCTGCCCGGCGGCCGCACCACCACCAGCGTCCGCAGCGCGCACGGCGGCCCGGCCGGCGCGCATGTGCTGACCTACGGCACCGACACCTACGTCTACCCGGACGCGGCCGCGCCGTACGTCGCCGCGGGCCTGCTAGACGAGCGGCTGTTCAACGTCACCGACCTGATCGCCGACGGCTACGACGACGCCCGCCGGCCTCAGTTGCCGCTGATCGTGCAGTACGCCGACGGCGCGACCGCCCGCCGGACGCCGCTGCCCGGTTCGGTGCAGGTACGCGGCCTGGACAGCGTGCACGGCGCGGCCGTCGAGCAGCAGCGCGGCGACGCCGACCGGTTCTGGGCGGCACTGACCGCCTCGGCCGCCGCCAAGCGCGCCGACGCCCGGCCCGCGCTGGCCGGCGGGGTCACCAAGGTGTGGCTGGACGGCAAGGTCCGCGCCGCACTGGCCGACACGACCGCGCAGATCGGCGCGCCGCAGGTCTGGGCGGCCGGCAACACCGGCTCGGGAGTCGCGGTCGCGGTGCTCGACACCGGCGTCGACGTCACCCACCCGGACCTGGCCGGCCAGATCGCGCAGACCGCCAGCTTCGTACCGGGGCAGGAGGTGACCGACAAGCACGGCCACGGCACCCACGTCGCGTCGACGATCGCGGGCACCGGCGCGGCGTCGGACGGCCGGGAGCGCGGCGTCGCCCCCGGGGCACGCCTGCACGTCGGCAAAGTCCTCAACGACCTGGGCGAGGGCCAGGACTCCTGGATCATCGCCGGGATGGAGTGGGCCGCCCGCCAGCAGGGCGCCAAGGTCGTCAGCATGAGCCTGGGCGGCGCGCCGACCGACGGCACCGACCCGCTGAGCAGCGCCGTCAACGAGCTCAGCGCCCAGACCGGCGCGCTGTTCACCATCGCGGCCGGCAACTCCGGCCCGGACATGCAGACCGTCGGGGCGCCCGGCGCCGCCGACGCCGCGCTCACCGTCGGGGCGGTCGACAGCCTCGACCGGCTCGCGTTCTTCTCCAGCCGCGGCCCGCGCCGCGGCGACAACGCCCTCAAGCCCGACATCACCGCGCCCGGCGTCGACGTGTACGCGGCCCGCTCGCAGCAGTCGAGCGAGGGCGAGGGCCTGTACACCACGATGAGCGGCACCTCGATGGCGACGCCGCACGTCGCGGGCGTGGCGGCGCTGCTGGCGGCCGCGCACCCGGACTGGACCGGGCAGCGGCTCAAGGACGTGCTGATGAGCACGAGCCGCAACTCCGAGCGGATCGACCCGTACTTCGAGGGCATCGGGCGGGTCGACGCCGTCGCGGCGACCGGCGCGACCGTGTTCGCGACCGGCACCGACTTCACCGACCTGGCCTGGCCGTACCAGCCGGGGCAGCGCGTCGACCGCAAGGTCGTCTACACCAACACCGGCGACGCGCCGGTGGACCTGGACCTGGCGGTCCGTGCTCCGACCGCACCGGCGGGCCTGTTCACCCTCGACACCCCGCGGGTCACCGTGCCCGCGCACGGCACCGCCGAGGCGACCATCCACATCGCCCTGGACAGCGCGCAGGACGACACCTACGCCAACGCAGCGGTCGACGCGACCGGCCCCGGCGGGCAACGGCTGCGCACCCTGGTCGGGCTGAACAAGGAGGGCGAGCGCGCCGACCTGACGTTCCAGACCCGCGACCGCGCCGGGCGCGGCCTGGCCGGGGTGATCCTGCTCAAGGACATCACCCGCAACACCGTGCCGAAGCTGTACACGGTGGACGGCACCGGCCGGCTCACCGCGAGCCTGCAGCCGGGCACCTACAGCGCGATCATGCATGCGGACCTGCCCGGCATCGCCGGACCGCACTCGCTGGGCCTGGGCGTGCTGCTCGCACCGGAGATCGTGCTGGCCGGCGACCGCACCGTCGTGCTCGACGCCCGGCAGTTGCGTCAGGTCGCCGCCGAGGTGAAGACGCCGACCGCGCGGGCCGAGGTGCGTATCGACTACGGCCGCACCTACGGCGACCTGTCGCCGTTCTTCGACAACTACACGGTCCACAGCCGCTACCACGGCATCTGGGCCACCCCGACCGGCCGCGCCGTCAAGCAGGGCGCGTTCAGCCTCGGGTTCCGGTGGAGCCTGGTCGAGCCGCCGCTGACCATCAGCGGGCACGGGCAGCGCTACGACGACCTGCTCATGCAGACCGCCTCGCGCAGCCTGCCGGACGGCCGCGAGCAGCTCGACCTCGCCTACGCGGGCCTCGGCACCGCCGCCGAGCTGCAGCGGGCCCGGGTCCGCGGGAAGATCGCCGTGGTACGGCACCGGGCGGGCGGCGACGTCGTCGCGCAGGCCGCCGCGGCCGCCGCGGCCGGGGCGCGGATGATGCTGCTGGTCAACGACGGCGACGGCCGCCTGGACGCCTGGTACGAGCTGGACAACCCGAACCCGGCGCTGCCGGTCGCCGCCATCGGCCGCGACCAGGGCGAGCAGCTGATCACGCAGCTGGCCAAGGGCAGGCAGCGCTACGGCGTCGAGTCCCACCCGGTCCCGTCCTACGTGTACGACCTGGTCCACCGCTACCGCGGCGTGGTCCCGAAGGACGTGTCCTACCGGCCCGGCCCGCGTGACCTGGCCCGCATCGACGTCGCCTACCGCAGCCCGGTGCCCGGCTCGGGGCTGGGGCTGCGCTACGACGTGTCCCCGGACCAGCCGGGGTCGGCGCTGGGCGGCGCGGTGCTGCCGGTGCCCGCGCAGGGCGCCCGCACCGACTGGGTGTCGGCCGACCACGGCAACCAGTGGTTCGAGCAGGCCACCGTGCAGCCGCTGACGTTCTCGTCGGAGCTGCTCGGCTACCGGCCGGGCAGCCGCAGCCAGGTGCGCTGGTTCGCGCCGGTCGGCCGGCCCGCCATGCTGCAGGACAGTCTCGTGTCGGGCCGCCCGACGATGCTCGGCAACGACCTGATGGTGTGGGCGCTGCCGAACTGGGGCGACTCCGACCCGCACCACCAGGCACTGGTCTGGGAAGGGGAGATCAGCCAGAAGACCAGCCTGTACCAGGGCGACGAGCTGATCGCCGAGAACCCGGGCAGCAGCATGTACGGCACTCTCGCGCCCGGCCCGCGGCCGGTGCGGCTGATCACCGAGACCAGCCAGTCGGTGGTGTCGCCGTACTCGGTCAGCACCCGCACCGAGTGGACGTTCCCGTTCACCGGGGCCGCACCGGACGAGATCCGGCGGCTGCCGCTGATGGGCGTGCACTACACGGTCGACACCGACCTCGCGGGCCGGGCCGACCGCCGCGCCCGCCTGGCGGTGACCGCCCGGCAGTTCGAAGGCGTCCACCAGGGCGGCAAGGTCGGCAAGGTCGAGCTGGAGGTGTCGTACGACGACGGCCGCACCTGGCAGCGCGTGCCGCTCGACCGGCGTGACGGCTCCTGGCAGACGACCCTGCACGCGCCGGGGTGGGCGAAGTTCGCCTCGATCCGCGTCAGCGCCGCCGACTCCGCCGGCAACACGGTCACCCAGACCGTCGTGCGGGCCTTCGGACTGCGCTAGTTTCCGGGTCTGGGAGAGCCGCGTCGCCCCGGCTCTCCCAGACCCATTCCGATCAGACCCGGGTGATGCGGATCGCGTCGGCGATGACCAGGCCCGTGCCGTTGGTCCAGCGGCTCACGGCCACCTTGTTCTCGTCCCCGGCGGTCAGCGTGAAGGTGCCCAGCGTGCGCCACGAGCCGCCGTTGAAGCGCTGATCGACGTTGACCGTCTGGTTGCCGCTCGCGGTGACGATCACGTACGGCGCCTTCGTGCTGTACCCGGACAGCGAAGGCCACCACGCGTCGACCCGGTACGTGCCGGTCTCCGGGATCGCGAACCGATACCAGGCCGCGTCACTGGCCGACACCGGTTCGGCGAACCGGTAGTCGGCCCCGTGGCGCTGCACCGAGTACGACGACACGCCCCAGTTCGCGCTCGCCGTGAACCGCCCCTCGGTGGTGTTGTCGACGATCGCCGACCAGGCCGTGGACGGGTTGTCCGGGTCACCCGACGGCGGCGTCAGCGCCGCGCCGAGCGCCACCGGGCGGCCGAGGTTCGGCGTGCCGTCGCCGTTCCAGGTGATCTTCTGCGCTCGGGTGGTGCGGCCCGCGTACGTGTACGCCGACGTGGTCTTGCCGTGGTAGACGATCCAGTCCTCCGTTCCGTCCGGGGACTTGAAGAAGCCGTTGTGCCCCGGGCCGTACACGCCCGCGGCGTCGTTGCGCCAGAACACCGGCCCCGCGTGCTGCACCCAGTTGCCCGCCACCAGCGGGTCCGCCCCGTCGGCGATCGACTTCATCCACAACTGGTAGTCGGGCTTGCCGGTGTCGCAGGTGGAGTACACGAGGAACAGCCGCCCGTTGCCGCGCAGCCCGACCGCGCCCTCGCGCACCTCGGTGCAGCCGCCGCCGGCGGGCAGCGCCATCCGGGAACCCGTCGTCGACCAGGGCGTGTCCATGCGCTGCAGGTAGATCTGCGCCGGGCCGCCCATGCCGCGACCGGGACCGCTCCACGCGAAGTACATCTGCCCGTTGTGCACGAACGGCTCACCGTCGATCGCGTACTCGCCGTGGTCGGCGATGCGGGCCTTGAAGTGGTACGGCCCGAGCGGGTCGTCGCCGTCGGACTCGATCACGTACGTGCGGTGGTTGGCGTCCACGCCGTTGCTGGCCGTGTAGTAGACGTACCAGCGCGGCCCGAACCGGTACAGCCCAGGGGCCCACATCTGCTGGTTGCGGCTGGGATCGCTGTCGCGCCACACGGTGGTCTCACCGGCCGTGGCCAGGCCCTTCAGCGTCGGCGACTTCCAGATCCCGATCCGGTCCCCGAGCGTGGTGGCCAGGTAGTAGTTGCCGTTGACGTAGGTCAGCGTCGGGTCCGCGCTGCCGTTGAGCGGGTTGGTGAACGTGCCCGCCGCCAGCGCGGGCGCGGCCGGAACGAGCAGCACGAGGGTCAGGAACAGCAGAGCCAGGCGTCGCATCGGATCAGCTCCCGTCGTCGGATGGTGCAGCGTGGTCGCGACAGAGCATGCGACCCGCCCGTCCGGCGGAGCCAGTCGCTTCGGGCAGGACCGAAGCGTGCTCCGGCAGCAGCGGTGATCGCCGCATGTGCATCATTGATTGCCCGTATTGCCGGTCTCGCGGTAGAGTCCGCGCAGCGGAGGCCCGACCATGCTGCGTATCCACTTCACCGCCGCAGACCTGGGCTCGCTGCGGCTGGCCGCAGGCGCCGATCCACTGTGGGAATCCCTGCTCAGCCAGCACGCGCTGACCGGCGGGCACGCCCCGGCCGCCCTCGGTTCGTGGCGGCGGCGGGCGATCGCCCGGCTCACCCCCGAGATGCGGGAGCTGCTGAGCCTGGCCCCGCCCACCGGCTACTCGCCGGACTTCCTGACCCCGACCAGGGGCCTGCACGACATCGACGACGCGCTCGACGCGGGCCTCGGCGAAGTGCTGGCCACACCGGTCGAGCACCTGCGCGCGGACCTGCGCCGGGTGCCGGCGCGGCACTGCCCGCGTGAGCGGGCGGAGCGGCTGGCCGACGGCGACCGCACGGCGGTGGCCGCGCTGGCCTCGGCGATGCGCGCCTACTTCGAGGCGGCGCTCGCCGCGCACTGGGAACTGATCTCGGGACAGGTCGCCGGGGCACGGGCGCGGGCAGCCCGGTTCCTGGTCGACGGCGGCGTCGACCGGCTGCTCGCCACACTGCATCCGACGATCCGGTGGGACGCGCCGACCCTGCACGTCGCCTACCCGGCCGACCGCGACATCCACCTCGCCGGGCGGGGGCTGGTGCTGCTGCCCTCGTACTTCTGCCGGGGCACGCCCGTCACGCTGCGGGCGGCCGACCGGCCGCCGGTGCTGGTTTACCCGATCGACCACGATCCCGACTGGGACGCCGAACGGATGCCGCCACCGGACGGCGAGCTCGTCGCGCTGCTGGGCAACACCCGCGCCGCGGTGCTGCGGGCGGCGCAGTTGCACCCGCACGGCTGCACCACCACCGAACTCGCCCGCCGGGTCCGTATCGCGCTGTCCAGCGCCAGCGAGCACGCCACGACGCTACGGCGGGCCGGCCTGCTGCGAACCCGCCCATACGGCCGCCACATGCTGCACGTCGTCACCCCACTGGGCCGCGCCCTGCTCACCGGCCGCCCCCGATGAAAGGAAGGGCACCTTCACATCGCTATGCGTTGTGGAAGGTGCCCTTCCCAACGTCAATCGGCCGCTGCCTGCGGGAACGACCGCCGCACCAGGGTGAGGATCAGCGGCGGCGCTGCCACCAGCGGCGCTTCACCGGCGCCGTGGGTTCGTCCGTGTCGTCCTGCTCGGCGCGGTCCAGCACCGCCTGCGCCACGGCCCGGTCGACGGACTGGCAACCCGGCGTGACCAGCATCAGCTTCGCCAGCGACTCCTCGATGGTGACCGCGCGGCGCGCCGCGACGGCCGCGTCGAGTCGCGCCCGGACCAGCACGCGCACCTCCTCGCGTTGCTCCGGTGTCCGGTACGCGGCGGTGACGAGCGCGAACAGCGCGGCGTCGCTGACCCAGTCCTCGACCCCGAAGGCCAGGTCGACCAGCACCTGACGGCGGGTCGACGCCGGCCACGGCTCGTCGGTGGCGTGGTGCAGGATGCCCAGGCACACCCACGGCTGCATCAGCCGATACCAGTACGTCGGCGTCGAGGTGGCCAGGTGCTGCCAGCGCGCCGTGTCCGGCGGGCCGGGCAGGTGCGCGAGCAGCCCGAGCAGGTCCTCCAGCGGCAGCGCGCCGAGCGGCGCGGCCTGCGTGTATCCCGACAGCAGCGACGGCCAGGGCTCGTTGGCGACCTCGTGCAGCAGCGCGACCGCGGCAGGTGAGGGTGCCGCGACGGCGGGCAGCGGCTCGTCGCCGTCGTAGCGCCAGACCGCGTACCGGCCGGGCCGCACGGGCACCCGGATGTCGGGGTGCGGGAAACCGGCGACCTCGATGTGGACCGGGCCGGTGATCCGGCGGCACGCGGTGACGGCGCTGGCCGCCTCGCCCGCCGACAACCCGAGGCCGGTCAGGGTGAGTTCCTCGCCCCGCGCCCGGCGGCTGCCGACCTCGTTGGCGATGTTGGTGATCGCCTCGCTGGGCATCGGCACCCAGTTGAGCCAGTGCCGCTTGGCGCCGGCCATGGCGAACAGCACGTCGGTCGTCCCGCACTGGTGCGGATCGTCGTGCACCGCGACCAGGTCCGCCACATCGCCGTCGACGCGGAACCGCACCGCGTGCCGGGCGGCGTCGCGGTGCGGAAACGAGGGGTCGGCTGCCATCCGCCGCAGGTCGGCGTCAACGTCCTCCGAGAACATGGCGCGCAGCGTAACAATCTTGACCGACACCGGCGGGCCCCGCTTCGCGGTCTCATTCGACGGCGACCACCACCTTGCCGCGGGTGCGTCCCGTCTCGACATGGCGGATCGCCTCCGGCAGCTGCGCGAACGGGAAAGTGCGCTCGACGACCGGCTTGACCGTGCCGCTGTCGAACAGGGTGGTGAGTTCCGCGAGACCGCGGGCGCTGGCGGGGCCGATCGGAGTGCCGGTGACGGCGACGCGCTGGGAGGTGAGCCTGCCCATCAGGGTGGCGGCGATCATGTGGTCGACGGGTCTGGCCCACCGTCCCGCGTCGCCGCCCACGACGACGTAGGTCCCGGCCGGGCGCAGCACGCGCCGCGCGGCCCAGACCGACGGGCTGCCGGCGATGTCGACGAGCGCGTCGTGGTCGCGGACGATCCGGGTGAAGTCCGCGGTGGTGTAGTCGATGACCTGGGCGGCGCCGATGGACCGGACGAGTTCGGCGTTGCGCGCGCTGCACACGCCGGTGACCTCCGCACCCGCCGACCGCGCCAACTGCACCGCGAACGTTCCGACGCCGCCGGAGGCCCCGTTGACGATGACGCGCTGCCCGCTGCGCGCCCCGGCGTCGTCGCGGATCGCGACGAGCGCGGTCATCGCCGCCATCGGCACGGCGGCGGCCTGCTCGAACGTGAGGGAGCGCGGTTTGGCGGCCAGGTGGTCCTCGGGGACGCAGGTGTACTGCGCGAAGGCTCCGTGTTTCACGAGCGCGTAGACGTCGTCGCCGGGCCGGAAGCGGGTCACGCCCGGTCCGATCGCGACGACCTCGCCGGCGACGTCGCAGCCGAGGATCGGGTGGTTCGGGCGGCGTTTGCCGAAGCCGCCGCCCATGAACCGCGCGACGACCGGCTCGCCGCGCAGGTGGTGCCAGTCGTACGGGTTGATCGAGGTGGCGCGGACCCGGACGAGCACCTCACCGGCCCCCGGTGCGGGCTCGTTGACGTCGGTGAGGTGCAGATTCTCGGGCGGCCCGTAGGAGTAGAGCACGTACGCCTTCATCGAGGTCTCCTGACCTTACGTTGTAAGTCTTACGTTGTAAGGTAGCCTTACGCCGTAAGGCGGTCAATGGGGGAGAACCCGTAGGGTCAGCGCCGCCGGTCGAGGCCGTCGAGGAGCAGATCCAGTCCGAACTCGAACTCCGCCTGGTCGTCGCACCAGCCGATCGTCGAATCCGGATCGTCGTGCATGACCTCCGCCAGCATGCCGACCAGGTGCGGCAGCCGCCCGGCCATGCCGGCCAGCACCGGATCGGGCTCACCCGCGGCCGGCCCGGCACCCGGGGTGAACAACTCCTGGCTGAACCCGATCGCCCGGCTGCCCAGCGCGTGCATCGCGTGATGGGCCAGGTCGTTGGAGAACCCGCCGTCGCGCATGATGCCGACCAGGCCGTCGAAGTACAGCAGCACCTCAGGACTGGTCGCACTCCGCGACTCGAACAGCGCCGCCGCCCAGCGATGCCGCAGCAGCACCCGTCGCGCCGTCAGGATGCGCTCGCGGGCCGCGCTCCGCCAGGCCGCGCCGCGAGTCGGCTGCGTGAGCCGGCCGACCGCTTCGTTGATCTCCGCGGCGATGACGTCGACGACGCCGTCGAGGACCTGCTCCTTGTTGGCCACATGGTGGTAGAGCGACATCGCCTCCGCGCCCAGGCTCTCGGCCAGCCGACGCATCGTCACCGCGGCGATACCGCCCTCGTCGGCGATCTCGATCGCCGCCCGCAGCACACGGTCCCGGCTCAACGCGGGCCGTGACTCGGTGCGCTTGCTTCGGGTAGCCAACGACATCAGGCCCTTCACTCGCAGGTCATCGTACAGCCAAGGCTACGGGCGGCCGGTCGCGTGAAATCCGGCCGCAGATGATGATCGTCACGGCAGGCCTGTAATTCCCGGCGCGCGGTTCGACAAGTACCCGTCGACAGCGCGACTCACGGAGGTGCCATGCGAGAACGGCAAGAACGGCTGACGGAACTGTTCCGCCGACATGCCGACGACATCCACGCGTACGCGACCTGGCGCGTCGGCCGCCAGGACGCCCCGGACGTGGTCGGCGAGGTGTTCCTGGCCGCCTGGCGGTCCCTGGACCGGATCCGCAGCGGCGAGGAGCGCGGCTGGCTGTTCGGCGCGGCCCGCAACGTCGTGCTGGCCCGCCGCCGGCACGGGGCCGCCTCGGCCGCCCTGGGACAGCGCCTGGTCACCCTGGCCGTCGAGGAGTCCGAACGGGACGGACTCGCCGACGACGTCGCCCGCCGCGACCAGGTGTGCCGGGCACTGGACACGCTCGGCGAGCGCGACCGCGAAGTCCTGATCACCGCGACCTGGTTCGACCTGTCCCCGGCCGAGGCCGCCCGGGTTTTGGACATCTCCCGCCCGGCCTACCTGGTCCGGCTGCACCGGGCCCGCAACCGCTTCCGGTCGGCCTACCAGCAGGTCACCGACGCCGAAGGCAGCCACCCGTCGGCCGTCCGCAATCCGTTGGCAGCGTGAGGAGCGCCATGAACATCGACGAACTGGTACGCACCGCACGCCCGCGGACTTCGACCGGCTGGGCGGACAGCGCCGAGGGACGGCGCGTGCTCGACGGCGTTGTCGAAGCGGCCCCGGTCGGCCGAGCCGCCCAGGTCAAGGCCGGTCGGCCACGACGGCCGGCGCTGCGGATCGCCGTGGCCGCAGGGCTGCCCGCGGCTGCCTTGACCGCCGCGGTCGCGGTCTTCCTGGCCGGCGGCACCAGCACGACACCGCCGCGGGCCGAGGGCACACCATCGCCGCCCGGAGTCGACAGCACAGCACCGGCCTCCGCCGCAGCTCCGGCACCGCAGACGGCCCGGCAGTTCTTCCTGGTCGCCGCCGAACGGACCGAGGCGGGCGCCGCGACCGGCGGACGCTACTGGGTGCTGTCCAAAGAGACCGCCCAACCGCTGCGCGTCGGCCCGGCAGCCCGGCCGTACAACATCCGGTACGGGGTGGAGATCGCCTACTGGGACACCATGAGCACCGCGTACGGCAGCAAGGCCCTCAAGCGCATCGCCGGAGCCGCTCCGATCACCGCCGCGGACATCGCAGCCTGGGAGGCGGACGGCTCCCCGACGCAGTGGCCCATCGTCGACGGGAAGATCATCCTCACTCCCGATCCCGGGCCGTGGCGGCCGACGCTGGGCCGTCCCGAGCCCCGGGATTCCCGAAACGGAACACCCGCCCTGCCCACCTATGAGCTGGCCGGCGGCCAGGTCACCCTCGCCCAGCTGAAGGCGCTGCCCGTCGAACCGCGAGCGCTGCGGCACAAGCTGTCCGACATGCTCGGCCGCAGCGAGGTGCAGATCGCCAACGACCACACCCTGTTCGAGGCGGCGAAGCAGCTCGTCTCCGACCTGCCCGTGTCCCCGCAGGTCCGGGCGGCGGCATACCGGGTGCTCGCCGACGTCAAGGGCGCCACCGTGCTGGGCACCGTCCAGGACCAGCACGGCCGCACCGGCACCGCGGTCGGGTTCGTCCGCAAGGACGACGCGGGCAGGTGGGCCCAGACCCGCCTGATCGTCGACCTGACCACTGGCAAGGCGCTCGCCGAGGAGATCTGGGACCTCGGCGCGGGCCGCAAACCGGCCGCCACCGGCACCCTGCGCAGCAGCGACCTGGTGGTACGGGCCGAGTTCACCGACGAGGACCCGCCCGTGGTGAGCTGACGGCGACACGGGGGCGAGCGGTGATCGCCGCTTCGGGTCAAGGACTGTGGTCAGACCGCGGTCCAGATCCGAAGCAGCGATCATCCGGCGGTCGGTGTGCCTGCGCCGGCTCGGTCGCCGTCCTGCAGCGTGATCTCGGTTCCGGCCAGGATGCGGCCGTTGACCTGGATGTCGATGCGATGCGGGCCCGGGTACAGCCGGCGCACGCTGACGTGCTGGAACGTGTGGCGGCGGGTGATCTGGCGGGGCAGGCCCGGCTCGATGTCGGCCGTGGTCAGTTTGAACACCTTCGGCGCACGAGGCCCGCGCGCGCCCGCGTGGTGCACGACGTAATCGACGGCGGCCCGTACGCCGGTGTCCGCGGTGAGCGTGAACGCGATGGTGACCTGCCCGCCGATCGGCAGCGTGGCGGGCGTGACGGTCAGGCCGGTGACGGTGACGTCCGCGCCGTGGTCGAAGCCGAGCAGCCCGAGCGCCCCGGGATGGCCCTGCTTGACCAGCGAGCGCAGCGCGTGGCGGATCACCCAGGCGGTGCCGTCGCCGCCGCTCGCCGCCCAGCGCCGGGCCGTGGCGAGGGCGACGTCGGGGTGGTCCTTGGTGATGTCGTTGAGGTGGTTGGCGACCGAGCGCCGGACGTACAGCTCGGGGTCGTCGTGCAGCCGGTCGAGCACCGGGAGGGTGACCTGCGGGTCGGCCAGCATCGGCACCCGCGATGCCCACGGCAGCCGGGGCCGGGAGCCCTCCGAGGCCAGTCGGCGCAGGTGCTGGTCCGGATCGGTGGCCCAGGTGTGCAGCTGGGCGAGGGTGCGTTCGGGGTGCGCGGCCAGGTAGGGGCGGATCGCGAACTCGGCGGTGGCGTGCGGGGTCAACGCGGCGAGGGCGGCCAGCGCGTCGTCGGGGTGGGCCAGGCCGTGCACGGCGACGTAGTCGGTGGCGGGCCAGCCGCTCCACATGTCCAGCGGGGTCGCCGTGACGGCTTCGCGAAGGACGCGCGCGGCGTGCGGGAACGACTCGGGCAGGAACCGGGCGAGCTGCGCGGACACCGCCGACACGCGCTGCTTGAGCGCGAGCGGTTCCAGCCCCCGGCCGGCGGCGGCCCGGAAGTCCGCGGCGGGGAACGCGGGGTGGACCCGGGTGAGGGCAGCGGCCAGCCGCGTGATGCTGGCGTCGTCGATGTGGTCCTTGAGATCGGCCATGGCGGCTGTGTTCCCCTTCGTGCCCTGCTCGCTCCGGCACCCTGGTCGAGCCGGTGTGATCAGTAGACACGACCCCTCTGACATGCCCGGATACGGCGGCGTGGTCAGC
Organism: Catellatospora sp. NPDC049133; assembly: GCF_040648455.1. NCBI lineage: Bacteria > Bacillati > Actinomycetota > Actinomycetes > Micromonosporales > Micromonosporaceae > Catellatospora > Catellatospora sp. NPDC049133. Next base: position 42,572 of record NZ_JBEZDT010000020.1, on the reverse strand, counting down.
GCGGGGCGAAGCGGGCTTCGAGCCGGTCGAGGCTGCCGGTGATCGCCCGGCGGTTGCGGCGCGGGAACCAGCTGACGCTGATCAGCAGCGGCACGCGCGCGGTCGACCAGTCGAACTCTTCGGTGACCAGCGTGGTCCCGTCGCCGGCCGGTTCCAGCCGCCAGCGCCAGCGGTGCCCGTTGAAGTGCCGCCAGGCGATCAGGCGGCCCTCCTCGAACTCGACCACCGTGTTGAGGATGCGGTAGCCCGCGCCCATGCGCATGTCCATGCCGAACTTCATCCCGAGCGCCAGCCGGCGCGGCGCGCCCCGGGCGGCCAGCACCGACCCCGACCCGTCGATGAGGGGGTGCTGAGCGGGGTCGGTGAGCAGTTCGAAGATCTCCGCCGGTGGGGCGGAGACGATCCGGCTCTCCCGGATGAGACGGCGCATCCGCGCACTCTATCGACCGGCCCGAGTTCACTGGTTGCACCCTTTTAGTTCGATCTGTACCGATACGATCCTGGGATGATCAGGTCGATGGCGGGAGCCGTCCGCCGCGCGGCTGTCGCCGGAGCCGCTGCGATGCTCGTGCTGGGCGGGTGCACCGTTGCCGCGGACGTGTCGACGGCGACGGTGGCACGGCCGATCCCGACACCACAGGCGCAGGGGATCGCCGACATCGTGCGCAAGGCGATGACGGACCAGTCGCTGCGGGCCGTCATCGTCAAGGTGACCAGGGGCGACGAGGTCGTCACGACCCAGGCGTTCGGCGAGTCCCTCGACGGCGTGCCCGCCACGACGGACATGCGCTTCCGCAACGGCGCGGTCGTGTTCGCGTACCTGGGCACGCTGCTGCTGCTGTTCGTCGAGGAGGGCAAGGCCAGACTCGACGACACCGTCGGCCGCTGGCTGCCGGAACTGCCCGAGTCCGGCAAGGTCACCCTGAAGATGCTGACCAACCAGACGACCGGCTACCCCGACTTCGAGACCGACCCGGGCTGGAACGCCGCGTTCAACGCCGACCCGTTCCAGTCGTGGACGTTCGAGCGGCGCCTGAAGTACGCGTTCTCCCGGCCGATCCAGTTCGCGCCCGGCACGAACTGGAGCTACTCCCACACCAACTTCATGATCCTCGGCGAGATCCTGGCGAAGATCGGCGGCAAGCCGCTGGACGTGCTGCTGCGCGAGAAGGTCATGGAGCCGATGGGTCTGAAGAACACCGTCGGCAGCCAGACCGGGGCCGTGCCCGAGCCCGCGCTGCACTCGTACAGCTCGGAACGGCGCGAGGCGCTGGGCGTCCCGCCGAAGACGGCGTTCTACGAGGAGGCGACGTACTGGAACTCCGACTGGGGCACCCCGGTCGGCGCCAACCAGACCTCGACCATCGACGACCTGGCGACCACCGCGATCGCCGTCGGCACCGGCATGCTGCTGTCGGAGGACAGCTACCACGCGATGACCGACCCGAACCTGCTGGGCTTCGGGCAGGCGCAGGCCGACTGCGCGCCGTCGTGCTTCAAGCAGATCGTCGGCTACAACTACGGCCTGGGCGTGGTCCGCTCCGGCGACTGGATCCTGCAGGACCCCCTGCTCGGCGGCTACAGCGCCACGGAGGCGTTCCTACCCCAGGAGAAGATCGGCATCTCGGTGGCCACCACGTTCCTGCCGGGCGCGTTCGACTGCAAGGGCGTCTACCCGAACTCCAGCGACATCGTGTTCCGGCTGATCGGCGCGTACGTGGCCCCGGACAACGCCCCGCCGATGCCGCCGCCGTACAAGAAGGCCTGCTGAAGCGGGCTCAGAACAGGGTCAGCGGCTCGGTCGGCTCGGGCTGGGGGAGCGGCCGTAGTTCAGGCACCCGGACCCGCACCTCGTCGTGGAAGCGGCGGGCCAGCTCGGGTGCGTCGGCGTTGTCGGGGGTGTGGATGAACACGGTCGGCGAGCGGCCTTCGCGCAGCCAGCCGGCGACCGTCTCGACCCACGGCTGCCAGCCCTCGACGGTCGCGGCGGTGTCGTCGCGGCCCAGGTAGCGGATGATCGGCCGGTCGGTGAGCGCCCGGGAGCGGTGCGGCATGCGGGGCTTCTTGGTCCACGCGTCGCGTTCGGCGTCGCTGGTCGGCGGGGACCGGAAGAGCACGCGGGTATCGAACGGCACCCATTCGGCGTTCGCCGCGGCGAGCACCCCTTCGAGCAGCCGCGCCGAGCGCTCCTCGTCGAAGAACGCGCGGTGGCGAACCTCGACAGCGTACCGGTGCTCGGCGGGCAGGTTTTTCAGGAACGCGGCCAGCATGGGCACGTCCGAGGGGCCGAACGAGCCCGGCAGCTGCAGCCAGACCGCGTGGGTACGCGGGCCGAGCGGCTCGATCGCGTCCAGGAAGGCGCGCAGCTCGGCGCTGGCGCCGGTGAGGCGGCGCTCGTGGGTGATCGGCTTGGGCAGCTTGACCACGAACCGGAAGTCCGGGTCGGTCTGCTGCGCCCACGTGGCCACGGTCGCCCGGGCCGGGGTCGCGTAGAAGGTGGTGTTGCCCTCGACCGCGTTGCACCAGCCGGCGTACCCGCGCAGGCGCTCCTCGGCCGTGGCCGGGTGCGGCAGGAAGCGTCCCTGCCAGGCTTTGAGGCTCCACATCGCGCAGCCCACGTGCAGGCGAGGGGCGTCCGCGCCGGTCACCAGGTCCTCCGGAGGATGCCCCGGCCTTCAGTCCGGGGAAGAATTCGGACTCCCGCGTAGCGGGACAAGAACAGTCGATCGTCCGCCAGGCGGACCGGCGGCGACTGTCGTACCACACCGCTACGGTGGCCGCTGTGAGTACGCAGACGGGCCAGGATACCGGGCACGCCCGGTACACCTATCGGCTGCGCGTGTCGTCCACCGCCGCCAAGCTGCTCGACAGCGAGTGGGACCGCTGCCGGTGGATCTGGAATGAATGCGTCGCCAGATCCCAGGCCGTCCACGCGCACAACCGGGCGCATCCCGAAGACAAGCTGACCTGCGGCCCGGCGCAGCTGGACAAGATGCTGACCGAGGCCCGCAGGACCACGGCCTGGCTCGCGCAGGGCTCGTCGGTCGCGCAGCAGCAGGTCATCCGCGATTTCGGCAGGTCGCGTGCGAAGGCGCTCAAGGACATCGAGCAGCGGCTGCCGATGCCACGTCGGGCAGGGATGCCGAGGTGGAAGAAGAAGCGTGATGCCCGTCCTTCGCTGAACTACACCCGGCGTGGTTTCCGGCTCAAGGACGGCCGTCTGCACCTGGCCGGGAACATCGTCCTGACGCCGGTGTGGTCGCGGGAACTGCGGGCAGACCCGTCGTCGGTGCGTGTCTACCGCGACAGCGTCGGGCATTGGTATGCGAGCTTCGTCGTCGGCACTCAGGCCGAACCGCTGCCCGCCACCGGGCGTGTGATCGGCGTGGACTGGGGTGTGAAGGAGATCGCGACCACCACCTCCGACGCCCACGACCTGCCTCACGCGCAGTACGGCCGCAACGCGCAGGCGAGACTGGCCCGGTATCAGCGGATGATGGCCCGGCGTAGGCCGGCCAAGGGCAGGCCCGCGAGCAGGGGCTACCTGGCTGCGAAGCGGCTGGCGGCGAAGCTGCACAAGAAGGTCGCCCGGCAGCGGCAGGACGCCGGCCGCAAGTGGGCGAAGACCGTGGTCCGCGACCATGACCGCATCGCGGTGGAGGACTTCCGGCCGAAGTTCCTCGCCAAGACCACCATGGCCCGCAAGGCCGCTGACGCCGCCATCGGCGCCACCAAGGCCGCACTGGTCGAGATGGCCCGTAAGCACGGCCGGGATGTCCGGCCCGTGCATCCCGCGTACACCACGATGGACTGCGCGCACTGCATGACGAGAGCCAAGCATGCGTTGCCGCTGGGTGAGCGCACCTACACCTGTACCACGTGCGGAGCCGTGTCCCCGCGGGACAAGAACTCCGCCCGCGTGATGCTGATCAGGGCTGGGCTGTGCCCTGCTGGCGCTGAGGGCGTAAGACCACCCGAGCCGCCGGCTCCAGTGGCTGCCTGAGTCAGGAATCCTCGTAGCCTGAGGACGGGAAGAATCCCCGCCTTCAGGTGGGGGAGCAGTCAATTGTCGTCCGGGGTGGCCGCGGCCTGGGGCAGGCGTTTGCCGCGCCGGGTGGCCGGTGCGGACGGCGGCGGCACGATCGGCCCGATGTCGCCGTCCGGGGCCTCGTCGAGGTCGACGATGACGGGGGCGTGGTCGCTGGGGCCGGTGCCCTTGCGGGCGTGCCGGTCCACCCAGGCGGCCTTGACCCGTTCGGCGACCGGTGTGCCGGCCAGCACCAGGTCGATGCGCATGCCGAGGTCCTGGTGGAACATGCCGGCGCGGTAGTCCCAGTAGGAGAAGACCCGCTTGTCGGGCCAGTGGTCGCGCACGACGTCGTGCAGCCCGGCTGCCTGCAGCTCGGCCAGGGCGGCCCGTTCGGGCTCCGTCACATGGGTATGGCCGGCGAACGCGTCGGGGTCGAACACGTCGGCGTCGGCCGGGGCGATGTTGATGTCGCCGGCCACGATCACGGCGTCGGGCCCGGCGGCGACGAGGTCGCGCAGCGCACCCAGCCAGGCGAGTTTGTACTGGTAGTGGTCGGAGTCGGGGGTGCGGCCGTTGGGCACGTACACCGAGTGCACGCGGATGCCGCCGCAGGTCGCCGACACGGCCCGCGCCTCGGGGTGCGGGAAGCCAGGGCCGCCGGGGATGCCCGTCACGACGTCGTCGAGCCCGACCCGGGACAGGATCGCCACGCCGTTCCAGCGCGCCTCGCCGTGCGCGGCGTACTCGTAGCCGCGGTCGGCGAGCTCCTTGCCCAGCAGCTCGGCGAAGGCGGCGTCGGCGAGCTTGGTCTCCTGCAGGCAGAGCACGTCGGGCCGCCGCTGGTCCAGCCAGGGCAGCAGCCGCGGCAGCCGCTGCTTGACCGAGTTCACGTTCCAGGTCGTCACCCGCATTGGATCCACGATATACGGGCCGCTTCGGTGGGGTGCCCGATGGCGGCGGCACACGGAAAGCGCGGCGGGGACCAGCCCCGCCGCGCGTCCGTGGAGGTGGATCAGCAGGCGTTGGTGCGGAAGTCCGACACCGCGGTGCCGCCGTAGCCGCAGGTGAACGGCGTGAAGCGGGCGTCCTGGTTGAGCCAGCGCTTGAACCAGGAGACCAGCGCCCGCGAGGTGGTCGAGTTGGTGGTCTGCGGGAAGAAGTGGCTGGCGCCGTTCAGTTCGACGTAGCTCTTCTGCCCGCCGAGGGAGTTGTAGAACGGGATGGAGTGCGAGCTGACCCCGGCGACCGAGTCGTTCTCGCCGCCGATGATCTGCACGGGCTCGGTGACGTTGTTCCAGGTCTTGTCGGTGTTCCACGGTGCGATCGGCACACCGGCCTTGACGTTGCCGGTGGTGTCGGCGGCGAGGGCCTCCAGGGTGCCGCCGCCGCCCATGGAGTGGCCGGCGACGCCGCGGCGGCTGCCGTCGGCGCGGGAGGTGATGGCGCTGGGGGCCGAGTTGACGGCCCAGTTCAGCGCGGCCAGCAGCTGGCTGCCGCGGCTGGCGGGCTGGTCGTAGACGCTGTTGGTCTCGATGCCGACGACGACGAAGCCCCACGAGGCCAGGCGCGGCCCGATCCAGCTGATGCTGGACCAGCGGGCGGTGAAGCCGGGGGAGATCGCGATGACCGGGTAGCGGCCGGACGTGCTCGGGTAGTACGCCACGCCGCCGCCGAAGCCGGTGACGAGGCTGGAGATGCTGTACGTCGAGACGGAGAAGCTGCCGTTGCCGGTGATGTTCGACGAGGTCGGCGCCTGGCCGATCTCGTCGGCGTACGCCGGTGCGGCGGCGCCGAGCGCGGTTCCGCCGGCCAGAGCGGTGGCGACGAACGCGGTGGCGATCAGGCGGGTGAGCCGCCGGCGGGGGGACGAGACGGATTGCTGCACTGTTCCACTCCTGACGGTGAGGAACCAGCTGCCCAGCAGCGGTGCTGCGGGGGACGGGAAGCTGGTCGATCGAGCAGTGGAGTCAGTTTCATCGATGTTAACGGGACCGGCATCGGCAGAATCACCGGTCGAACCGGTGGCATCGGGGCGTTGCCGCCAATCCGGGCGATGGGCGGAATCACCGGCGGGGATCGGCCTGCCGCGGTGGTGCGGTGCTGGCGCGGACCTCGAGGCGGGTGGGCACCAGCGCGGTGCCGGGCCCGGTCTCGCCGCGGTCGATCTGCTGCAGGATGCCTTCCACGCAGCGGCGTCCGACCTCGGCGAAGTCCTGGTGCACGGTGGTCAGCGGCGGGATGAAGGAGCCTGCGTCGGGGATGTCGTCGAAGCCGACGACGCTGACGTCGGCGGGCACGGCGCGGCCCCGCTCGTGCAGGGCGCGCAGCACGCCGAGCGCCATCTGGTCGTTGGCGGCGAAGACGGCGGTGCAGTCGGGTTCGTCGGCCAGGGCGAGCCCGGCGCGGTATCCGGACTCGGCCGACCAGTCGCCGTGCAGCGGCGGGGGCGCCTCGCGGCCGGCGGCGGTGAGGGTGTCGCGCCAGGCCTGGGCGCGGCGCTGGCTGGCGAAGGAGTCCTGTGGCCCGGTGACGTGCCACACGGTGCGGTGGCCCAGTCCGAGCAGGTGCGCCACGGCCTGGCGGGCGCCGTCGGCCTGGTCGGTGTCGACGACGGCATACCGGTCGCCGGCGTCGGAGTCGACGACGACCACCTGCACGTTCGGCGGCAGCGTCACCGTCGCCGCGTCGAGCAGGTGCACCTCCATGATCACGATCACGCCGTCGACGGCGAGTTCGCCGAGGCGGGTGAACGCGCCGAGCACGCTGTCCTGGGTCGGCACGGCCACGGGGATGAGCGTGATGGCGTATCCCTGCAGTGCCGCGTGGGTGGCGATGGCCTCCAGGGTGCGGCTGTTACCGGTGCTGGACAGGGTGAACAGGATCACGCCGATGGTGCGGAACTCGCCGCTCTTGAGCGCGCGGGCGGCGCTGTTGGGGCGGTAGTGCAGCTCCTTCATGGCGGCGAGGACCTGCTGGCGGGTGCTGCCGACGACGCTGGGGTGGCCGTTGGCCACGCGGGAGACGGTCTGCGAGGAGACGCCGGCGAGCCGGGCCACGTCGGCCATCGACACCCGGGGCGCCTTCGGCCGGCTCATCCCGTGCTCCCTTCGTGCGGCGTACGCGGGCGTCGGAGTGCTTCGTGTAACGAATCCGAAACCGGTCCTTGACGCCTGTTCGGCGTCGGTGACACTATCACCGAGCTGATGTTTACGTAAACATTACGCAACGTGATCGAGTCGTACCCTCATGTGCATGCCCGGGTGTGATTCGGCAGCAGCGCTATGTTTGCGTAAACATCTGGTCTGACCAGCCATTCTTGAGAACTTGCCGGAAGGAGGAGACATGACGGTGCTTGCCCCTCCGACCATCTCGCGCACCGGCCAAGCCGCCACCCGACCACCGCGCCGCCGCCGGTCCTGGACGGGATGGGCGTTCGTCGGCCCGTTCATGGCCGTGTTCGCCTTCGTCTTCGTCGCGCCCATCGCCTACGCGCTCTACCTCAGCGTGTTCCGCACCCGGCTGATCGGCGGGACCAGCTTCGTCGGCCTGGAGAACTACCAGCAGGCCTTCACCGACCCGCAGTTCTGGTCGGGGACCTGGCGGGTGACGCTGTTCCTGCTCGTCCAGGTGCCGATCATGCTGTTCCTGGCGCTGCTGGTCGCCCTGGCCATCGACAGCGGCCGGCTCTACGGCAAGGCCTTCTTCCGCGTCGCGGTGTTCATGCCGTACGCCGTGCCCGCCGTGGTGGCGACCCTGATGTGGGGCTTCATGTACGGCACCCGGTTCGGCCTGATCGGCAACCTCAACGACGCGCTCGGCGTGATCCTGCCCGACCCGCTCTCCCCAGACCTGGTGCTCGCCTCCATCGGCAACATCGTCACCTGGGAGTTCGTCGGCTACAACATGCTGATCTTCTACAGTGCGCTGCAGGTCGTGCCGAAGTCGCTGTACGAGGCCGCCGAACTCGACGGCGCGAGCCAGTTCCAGGTGATCCGGGCGATCAAGCTCCCGGCGATCAAGGGTGCGCTGCTCATCGCCACCATCTTCTCGATCATCGGCAGCTTCCAGTTGTTCAACGAGCCCAGCATCCTGCAGAGCCTGGCGCCCAACGCGATCACCACGTACTTCACCCCGAACATGTACGCGTACTCGCTGTCGTTCTCCGGCCAGCAGTACAACTACTCCGCGACCGTCGCGATCGTCATGGGTGTGCTGACCATGATCGTCGCCTACGCCGTCCAGCTGCGTGGCACGCGGAAGGACAAGTAGCCATGACGACGCAGACCACCCCCACGACCGCCGCCGCGCCACGTCCGGCGTCACCCGCCCGCAACCGCGTACGCCGCAAGGAGCAGCGGCGCAGCCCGCTGCTGACCGCGCTCACCGCGCTCATGCTGATCTACAGCCTGGTGCCGCTGGTATGGCTGCTCATCAACGCCAGCAAGACGCAGGAGGGCCTGTTCAGCTCGTTCGGGCTGTGGTTCGACGACGACTTCGCGCTGTTCGACAACATCCGCGCCACGCTCACCTACGACGACGGCGTGTTCGTCCGCTGGCTGCTCAACACGCTGCTCTACGTGGTGCTGGGGGCGGGTGGCGCGACCGCGCTGGCGACGCTGGGCGGGTACGCCCTGGCGAAGTTCGACTTCCCCGGCAAGCGCGGCGTGTTCGCTGTCGTCATCGGCGCGGTCGCCGTGCCGGCCACGGCCCTGGCGGTGCCGACGTTCCTCATGTTCTCCAAGCTCGGGCTTACCAACACCCCGTGGGCGGTGATCATCCCGTCGCTCATCTCGCCGTTCGGCCTGTACCTGATGTGGACCTTCGCGGCCTCGGCGATCCCCGGCGAGCTGCTGGAGGCCGCCCGGGTCGACGGCGCGGGCGAGCTGCGCACCTTCATCCGCATCTGCATGCCGCTGCTCGCCCCCGGCATCGTCACCGTGGCGCTGTTCACCATGGTCGCGACCTGGAACAACTACTTCCTGCCGCTGATCATGCTCAAGGACCCGGACTGGTACCCGCTGACCCTGGGCCTCAACGCCTGGAACGACCAGGCCGCCACCGCCGGCGGGCAGGCCATCTTCCACCTCGTCATCACCGGCTCGCTGCTGACCATCCTGCCGCTGCTGGCCGCCTTCCTGTTCCTGCAGCGCTACTGGCAGTCCGGCCTCGCCGCCGGCGGCGTCAAGGACTGACCCACCGACCTCACCGCTCACGAAATGCGCCACACCCCGTTTGAGAGGACACCGATGTTCACCAACCGACGCGCGTTCCTGCGCACCGCGGCGCTCGCCACCGCCGCGATCACGACCGCGGCGCTCGCGGCCTGCGGCTCCGACGACGGCGGCGACACGACCTCCCCGGTCACGGCCGACCAGGTGCAGGCCGCGCTCGACAAGGGCGGCTCGATCACCGTCTGGGCCTGGGAGCCGACCCTCAAGCAGGTCGTCACCGCCTTCGAGGCCAAGTACCCCAAGGTCAAGGTCAACCTGGTCAACGCCGGCACCGGCAACGACCAGTACACCGCGCTGCAGAACGCGATCGCGGCCGGATCCGGCGTGCCGGACGTCGCGCAGGTCGAGTACTACGCCCTGCCCCAGTTCGCCCTCGGCAAGTCGCTGACCGACCTGGCCGCGTTCGGCGCGGGTGAGCTCGACGGCACCTTCACCCCCGGCCCGTGGTCGTCGGTGAAGACCGGCGGCGGCACCTTCGGCCTGCCGATGGACTCCGGCCCGATGGCGCTGTTCTACAACAAGGAGGTCTTCGACAAGCACCAGATCGCGGTGCCGACCACCTGGGACGAGTACGCCGCGGCCGCCAAGAAGCTGCACGCCGCCGACCCGAAGGCCTACATCACCAACGACACCGGCGACGCCGGCTTCACCACCAGCCTGATCTGGCAGGCCGGCGGCAAGCCGTTCGCCGTCGACGGCACCAACGTGAAGATCAACCTCGCCGACGAGGGCTCCACCAAGTTCGCCGGCACCTGGCAGAAGCTGATCAGCGACAAGCTGCTCGCCCCGGTCGGCTCGTGGAGCGACGGCTGGTACAAGGGCCTCGGCGACGGCAGCATCGCCACCCTGGTCATCGGCGCGTGGATGCCCGCCAACCTGGAGTCCGGCGTGCCCGGCGCCAAGGGCAAGTGGCGCGTCGCGCCGATGCCGCAGTGGACCGCCGGCGCCAACGCCGCGGCCGAGAACGGCGGCAGCTCGCTGACCATCCCGAAGGCCGGCGCGAACAACGCCCTGGGCTACGCGTTCCTCAAGTACGCCACCGCCGGCGAGGGCGTGAAGATCCGCGTCGAAAACGGGGCGTTCCCGGCCACCACCGCCGAGCTGAAGTCCGCCGAGTTCCTCGGCAAGGAGTTCCCGTACTTCGGCGGCCAGAAGGCCAACGAGATCTTCGCGAAGTCGGCCGCCGACGTCGTGCCGGGCTGGTCGTACCTGCCCTTCCAGGTGTACGCCAACAGCATCTTCAACGACACCGTCGGACAGGCGTACGTGACGGACAAGCCGCTGACCGACGGCCTCAAGGCCTGGCAGGAGGCGTCCGCCAAGTACGGCAAGGACCAGGGCTTCACGGTCGGCTGACCGTAGCCCGGCGTCGCGGACGGGTCACCACCTGTCCGCCGCGTTCCCCGTGCCGCGGGCGGCACACCCCGACCGCCCGCGGCACGGCCCCCTGGCCCGACCGCACCACCTCGCAAGGAGCCTCCCCGTGACCCACCCCGCCCGTCCCCAGTGGCTGCGCCGGCCCGACAACGTGGCGCCCGGCCTGGCCTACGGCGCCGACTACAACCCCGAGCAGTGGCCCCGCGAGGTGTGGCGCGACGACGTACGCCTCATGCGCGAAGCCGGGGTCAACATCGTCTCGCTCGGCATCTTCTCCTGGGCGAAACTGCAGCCCGCCGAGAACACCTGGCGCTTCGACTGGCTCGACGAGGTCATGGGCCTGCTCTACGACAACGGCATCGCCGTGGACCTGGCCACCGCCACCGCCTCCCCGCCGCCGTGGCTGACCGCCAAGCACCCCGAGATCCTGCCGGTCAACGCCCGCGGCGAGACGATCTGGCCGGGCGGCCGCCAGCACTGGCGGCCCACCTCGCCGGTCTTCCGCGAGCACGCCCTGGCCCTGGTCGAGAAGCTGGCCGCCCGCTACGCCGGGCACCCGGCGCTCACCGCTTGGCACGTGTCCAACGAGCTGGGCTGCCACAACGTCTACGACTTCTCCGACGACGCGGCCCGCGCCTTCCGGGCCTGGCTCCAGGCCCGCTACACCACCCTGGACGCGCTCAACCACGCCTGGGGCACCGCGTTCTGGTCGCAGGAGTACAGCGACTGGACGCAGATCCTGCCGCCGCGCCTGGCCGCCACCCACCCCAACCCGACCCAGCAGCTGGACTTCAAGCGCTTCTCCTCCGACGCGCTGCGCCAGTACCTGCGCGCCGAACGCGACATCCTGCACCGGCACACCCCGGACGTGCCCGTCACCACCAACTTCATGGTCATGGGCGGCACCAAGGGCATGGACTACGCCGCCTGGGCCGCCGACATCGACTTCGTGTCCAACGACCACTACGTCGAGCCCGGCCCGCAGGCGTTCGACGAGCTGTCCTTCTCGGCCAACCTGACCGGCAACATCGCCGGGGGCCGGCCGTGGTTCCTCATGGAGCACTCCACCAGCGCCGTCAACTGGCAGCCGGTCAACGTCGCCAAGAAGGCCGGTGAGCTGGCTCGCGACTCGCTGACGCACGTCGCGCACGGCGCGGACGCGGTCTGCTTCTTCCAGTGGCGGCAGTCCGCGGCGGGCGCGGAGAAGTACCACTCGGCGATGGTCCCGCACGCCGGACCCGACAGCGACGTGTTCCGCTCCGCCGCCGCCCTCGGCGCGACCCTGCGCGAGCTCGCCCCGATCGCAGGCTCCGGCCGCGAGCAGGCCCCCGCCGCGATCGTCTTCCACTGGGAGTCGTGGTGGGCCGCCGAGGCCGACTCGCACCCCACCGACCGCCTGCGCTACCGGCAGGAGGCCCTGGACTGGTACACCGCGTTCCTCAACCTGGGCATCCGCGCCGACGTGGTGCCGCTGGGCACGCCGCTCGACGGATACTCCCTGGTCGTCGCGCCGATGCTGCACATGGTCACCGAGGCGGTCGCCAAGGACCTGCGGGGGTACGCCGAAGCCGGCGGTCACCTGGTCACGACGTACTTCTCCGGCATCGTCGACGAGCACGACCACGTCTGGCTCGGCGGCCACCCGGGCGCGCTGCGCGACCTGCTCGGCGTACGCGTCGAGGAGTTCGCGCCGCTGCTCGACACCGAGACGGTCACCCTCGACGACGGCCTGCCCGCGAACCTGTGGACCGAACGGGTCCAGGTCACCGGCCCCGACGTCGCGGTGCTGTCGCGCTACGCCACCGGCGAGCACACCGGACACCCGGCCGTCACCCGCCGCACCACCGGCGAAGGCTCCGCCGCGTACGTGTCCACCCGCCTGGGGGCGCAGGGCCTCACCGCGGTTCTGGAGACGCTGGCCACCGCCGCGGGCGTGACCAGCGAACTGCCGCCGGGTTCGCGTGGCGACGTCGAGCTGACCGTGCGCCGCCGGGGCGAGGAGCGTTTCGCGTTCCTCATCAACCGTACCGACCAGCCTGTCACCGTCTCCGACCTGCCCGGCGAACTGCTCGCCGGGACCCGGGGGCCGCAGGGAGAGCTGCCGCTACCGCCGCGGGGTGTGCGCGTGGTGCGGCTGGGCTGAGCGCCGGCCGGTGCCGGTACTCCTGGTGCCGCCACAGCATGGCGGCCAGCATCGCGGGCAGCATCAGCAGATGCCCGCCCATCATCAGCGCCTCACCGGAGACGGCCCCGAACGCATAGGGCACCAGCAGGATCAGGAACGGCACGTACATCGCGGCGGACATCTCGGCGATACGGGCCCAGCCGTGCCGCCGGAACCGCATCCACGCCGCCATGCCGATCGTCATGTTCGTCGCCATCACCAGCACACTCGCGACGGTGAGGTCGGCCAGGCCGGGCCACGCCAGCGACCACAGCGGGCCCAGCGCGACCATCCCGACGACCATGGCGACGACCATCTCGACGAAATGCAGGGCGAAGCGCAGGTTCTTGCGGGCGGCCGAACGCGCGGGCCGCTCGGCGGGGGTGTCCGGACCGGTCGTGGAGGTTGTCATGGCCACCATCCTGAACGGTCCAGGACGTGCGCACAGGTGCCGGAAGTCATGGTGGTGGTCATGGGCGGGCACGGGCGCTCCGACGCCGCCGCGCACGCGGACGCCCGGGTCACAGCAGGCCGAGGGCGCGGGCGCGCAACGCCGCCTGGGTGCGGTCGCGGGCGTCGAGTTTGGCCAGCACCCCGCTGACGTGGTTCTTGACCGTGCCCTCGGCCAGGAACAGCGTCGCCGCGATCTCCCGGTTGGAGCGGCCGTCGGCGAGCAGGCGCAGCACGTCGAGTTCGCGTTCGGACAGCGGCACCACCAGCGGCTGCGGCCGGACGGCCGGTTCCTCGTCGGGCAGCCGGGCGAACCGGGCCACCACCTTCGCGGCCACCGACGGCTGCAGCACGGCCTCGTCGCGGGCGGCGGCGAGGACCGCCTCCACCAGTTGCGCCGACGACGCGTCCTTGAGCAGGTAACCCAGCGCCCCGGCGCGCAACGCCGCGAACACGTCCTCGTCGTCGTCGAACGTGGTCAGCACGATGACCCGTACGCCCGGGTGCTCGGCCCGCAGACGCCGGGTGGCCGCGACACCGTCCAGGACCGGCATGCGCAGATCCATCAGCACCACGTCGGGCCGCAGCTCGGCCGCGCGGTCCAGGGCCTGCGCGCCGTCGCCGGCCTCGCCGACCACCACGATGTCGTCGCGCACGCCGAGCAGCACGGCCAGGGCCTCGCGGAACAGCGACTGGTCGTCGGCGAGCAGCACCCGCACCGGCAGGCGGCTCACCCGGGCACCTCCACGCTCAGCGTCGCGCCCCGGCCGGGCGCGGACTCGATGCTCATCCGGCCGCCCGCGTGCGCGGCGCGTTCGCGTACCCCCAGCAGGCCGTAGCCGGGCAGCTCGGCCGGGTCCGCGGCCAGGCCGGCACCGTCGTCGCGGACCTCCAGCCGCACGGCGGCCGGGCGGGTGTAGTCGAGGACCAGCTCGGCCCGGGTCGCCCCGGCGTGTTTGCGCACGTTGGTCAGGCCTTCCTGCGCGGCCCGGTAGAGCGACTCCTGGGCGGCGGTCAGCAGCGGCCGGGCCTGCCCCGTGACGTCCAGGCTGGTGGGCACGCCCGCGGCCGAGGCCTGCTCGGCCAGCCCGCGCAGCGCCTCGGCCAGGGGCGCCTGCGGGCGAGGCTCGCGGATCGCGCCCACCGAGCGGCGCACCTCCGCCAGCGCCTCCTCGGCCTGGACCTGCGCCTTGGCCAGCACGGCGTCGGCCCGGTCCGGGTCGCTGCCCAGCACCGCCCGCGCGGCCTTGACCTGCATCTGCACCACGGTCAGCGAGTGGCCGAGCCCGTCGTGGATGTCGCGGGCGACCCGGTTGCGCTCCTGCGCGACGGCCAGCCGCTCGACCTGCAGCGCGTACTCCCGCAGCTGCTCATGGGCGTGGGTCAGCTCCTGGCGGGCCTGCTGCTCGCGCATGATCAGGCGGGTGAGCACGGCGGCGAACGCCGCTGCGGCCAGCATGCCCAGTGCCTCGCGCAGCCCTTCGCGCCACGCCATGCCCGTGTGCGCGAACGGGACCAGGGCGACGATCACCAGCGCGCCGCGCGGCGGCAGCAGCAGCATGCTCTGGCTGACCAGCACCAGCAGCAGCAGGATCGCGCCGACCATCGCGCCCGAGGTCACGAAGACGGCGTACCCGAGCAGCAGCTGAGCGGCGACGAAGGCGATCCGCGGTCCGCGCCGGGACACCCGGTGCACGCGGCTGAAACCGGCGGTGGCCGCCGTGGCGTACACCGCGCCGAGCACGATCGCGGCGACCGGGGAGTGCGGCATGCCCGGTGGTGGCTGCGCCACGACCACCCCGGCGACCAGCGTCAGGTACGCGGCCACGGTCAGCGCGTGGAGAGCACGGTGCACGACTCCACTGTGGCCGGTCAGCAGCGCCTGGTCAACGCACCGTCCGCTAAGGGGAGGTGGCCGCGTCGTGCGACGTGACCGTCCACGACGCGAGCAGCTGCGCCGCTTCTCCAGTACGCAGATGGTCGTCGCTCTGCACGGCACGCATGTCGGCCAGCACCGCCGTGAGCTCGCCGACCGCGCCCGCCACGTCACCGCCGCGGTGCCGCAGCTGGGCGTGCAGCTGCCGGGTGCGCAGCGCCCGCGGATGGGCGTGCCCGAACACCTGCTCGACGACCGCCTGCAGCTCGGCCAGCGCCGCCATGCCCGCGGCGGGGTCGTCGGCCAGGCCGGTCCAGTAGGCCAGGTTGGTGCGGAACGTCAGCGTGGTCGGGTGCCTGGGCCCGAGCGCCCGCTCGGCGTCCTGCGTGGCCACGCCGAAGTCGGCGACCGCCGCCGCCGGCTGCCCGGCCAGGCCGCGCCAGTAGGCCAGGTTGTGCCGTGCCGTCAGGGTGTCGTGGTGCAGCGGCCCGTGCACCGCGACCAGCCCCTCGACCGCGCGCTGGTACGTCTGGACGGCCAGCTCCGCGTCCCCGGCCTCGCCGATCCATCGGCCCAGGTCGGACAGGGTGCTGACGGTGTCCGGGTGTGCCGGCCCCCGCCGCCGCGCCAGCTCGTCGGCCAGCGCGGTGAAACCGTCCCGGGCCCCGGCCGCGTCGCCGGACATGCCCCGGCACAGGGCCACGTAACGCCTGGCCTGAAGCGTCAGCGCATGGTCGTCGCCGAGCACCGCCGAGGCGTGCGCGAGCAGCGGCACCATCTCGTCGTACGTCGCCGCGGGCGCGCCGAGTTCGAACGGCTGCAGCGCCTGGTGCAGCCGGATCCACAGCGTGTCCGGGTCGTCGGGGCCGAGCAGCCGCTCGGCGTCGGCGCGCAGCCGGGTCAGGTCGGCGTGGGCCGCGGCGGGGTCGCCGAGTTCGCCGACCGCCTGGGCGCGCTGCGCCGCCAGGAAGACCGAGTCGCGGTGCTCGCCGCCGAGCCGGGTGTGCGCCTGCCGGACCAGGTCGTCCAGGGCGTCGCGGGCCGCGGCGGTGCGGCCCACCGCCATCAGGTGCTCGCCGAGCCGCCGCAGCACCGGGTGCATGCCCCCGTGCCACAGCAACTCGCCGACCGCCCGGTGCAGCGCCAGCAGGCTGTCGTACAGCGCGGCCACCGGCAGGCCGCCGTCCGGGGCCGCCCACGCCTCGTCCAGCGCGTCCGCAGCCGCACGGGCCAGGCCGGGCAGTTCGGCGTCCGGAACCGACTCCCGGACCGCGCGCTGCACCAGGGCGTGCATCGCCACCGTCGCCGAGTCGTGGGTGAGCAGGCTGAGCCTGTGCAGCGCCCGCAGCGCGGCCAGCGCCTCGCGGCGGTCCGCGCCGATCCGGGCCCGGGCCGCGCCGGTCAGCAGCAGCTCCTGCGGCACCCCCACCGGGGCCAGCAGCGCCACCAGCTCCAGCAGCCGCTGCGCCGTGCCCGGCTTGGCCAGGGCGGCGGCCCGCTGCGCCGCCAGCTGCCAGGTGCTGGCCACCGTACGGTCGTGGCCGTCGGCCGGCGACGACGGCGGGAACAGGTCGGCCAGCCGCTCGCGCTCGTCGTCGAGCAGCCGCCGGTATGCCGCCACGCCCGTGCCGGTGTCGATGAGGAACGCCGCGGCCTGCGACAGCGCCAGCGGGAAGTGCCCCAGCGCCGCCGCCAGCCCGGCCAGTTCGGCGTCCGGCGGCGGCTCGCCATGCCCCGCCGCAGGGTCCAGCGACAGGCGGTTGCGCAGGTAGTCCACCGATTCCGGGCCGGTGAACATGCCCACCCGCACGACCCGCGCCGTAGGCCGCAGCACCATCGCGTCCCGGCGTCGGGTCGTCACGATGCTGCGCCCGTGCTCGCCGATCGGCCACAGCCCGTCCAGGTCGGCCGGGTCGTCGGCGTCGTCGAGCACGACCAGCCACGGCTGAGGCGTCGTGCGCAGCCACGCGACCAGCAGGTCGGCCTGCGTCTCCTCGTCGTGGCCGTAGCCGTCAGGGTGCGCGGCGCGCCCGGCCGTGGCAGGCCGGTCCAGGGCTCCGCCGGACACGGCGCGCCAGACCCGGGCGTAGCCGGCCAGCAGCGACTGCCGCGACGACGCAGACACCCAGGCGAACAGGCCCCCGCCGCCGCGCGCCCGGTGGAACGCGGCCGCCGCGAGCTGCGACTTGCCCGATCCGCCCGGCCCGGTCAGCAGCACCTGGCGGACCGCGTCGTCGCGCAGCGCGTCGTCGATGGCCTCGGCCAGCTCCGGGCGCTCGCGCAGCGAGGCGGCGTCGCTGGGCGGACGGCCGACGACCAGCTCCGCCACGGGCGTGGTGGCCTGTGGCGTGCGTGCCGGGGCGCGCTGCTGCTCGTGCGCGGCGCGCCACAGCTGCCGCCAGCGCTGCAGCGACTGGCCCGTCGCCGAACCGCCCGCAGCCGTCTCGACGGCCTGCACGAGCGCGTGCACCTGTTCGAAGTCGCGCGGCACCGACCGACCGTTGATCCACTCGCCGAGCCGACGGGCGTTGACGGCGATACGCCGCCCCGACGGCAGCGCGATCCCGCTCGCCCGGCGCGCCAGCACCTCGTCGGACACGTCGGGCAGGCGGCGGCGCAGCTGCGCCAGCGCGGCCGTGAACGCGACCCGGGGCGCGGAGTCCTGATCGTTCGAACGCTCCGCCATCGTGGCCCGCGGCCCCCTCCCCGGTTCGTCGACTAGCCGATTCTAGGACGCGCCGATGTGGACGGTCAGCCCGCGCCGGTCGCCGGACCGGCCCGCACCGGGGAGCGGACGCGGCCGTCACCTGGGCGCGCTGAGCTGGCCGGATGGCGGCGCTGTGAGCCGAGGGTCCGGGCGGGCGGCGGTGCCGGGCGGTTAGCGTCGGCGCGCCGGGGCGTGTCCCGCCGCGGCCGACACCAGGCAGCTTCACCAGTGGAAGGCATCGGTGACCATGCGCACGCTGAGCCCGCAAGACCGCGACCGGCTGGTCCGCTCCCACCGCAACCTGAAGATCTCGGTCTGGATCTTCTCGTTCGCGATGATCGGTGTGCTGGCCCTGCTCATCGCCAACAATCTGATGATCTCGCCGGGATGCGGCGCGGCGGTTGGCGTCGGCATCGGCGCGCTGCTGCTCATCCCGCAGCGGCAACTGCTGGCCGAGCTCGGCCTCAGCCGGCAGGAGGCCAAGCAGATCCTGAGCGACGAGCGCAAGCGGCGAAAGAGCGCCGCAGCCTGAACCCGGGGGACGGGGCGGGCCCTAGGGGTGGCGAGGGCCCGTGCCCCGGCCGGCGGTATCACGGCAGTTGCAGGCTGACGATGCCCAGTTCGGTGCCGACGACCAGGTGGGACGCGTCGCGTACGGCCACGCAGTGCACCGTCGCGTTGAGCCGGATACGGGTCCCGCCGGCCGGCCGGTCACCGGCCCCGCCCGGTGCGGGCCGCACCCACAGCGTCTGGTCGGCCCCGCCGCTGACCACCACCGTACGGTCGCCGCGCCGGTCGATCGCGGCCGCGTGCACCCAGCCCTCGTGGCCGGTGAACGGCGCACCGACCGGCTCACCCGTGGCCGCGTCCCAGGTCCGCACGGTGCCGTCGTTGCCCGCCGACACCACCAGCAGGCGGTCGCCGGACTCACCCGCCGCGACGGCGTTGACGTCGGAGGCGTGCCCGGTGAACGGCTCCCCGACCGGCTCGCCGGTGCGTGCGTCCCACAGCCGTACGACATGGTCGAAGCCCCCCGACACCACGATCGGGCGGCCGCGCAGCGACGCGAACCCGACCGCGCTGACGTAGCCGTGGTGGGCGTCGACTGGCGGCCGGCGCAGCTTCCGGGTGGCCGCGTCCCAGATCTGCACCTTGTGGTCGTTGCTGCCCGAGACGATCATCGGATGCCCGTCCAGCCGTCCGAACGCGACCGCGTTCACCGAACTGCGGTGCCCGGTGAAAGGCTCGCCGACGGGACGGCCGGTGGCAGCGTCCCAGATCCGCACGGTGCGGTCGTCGCTGGCGGACACGACGACGGTCCGGCCGTTGACCTGTCCGAACACGACCGAGCGGATGCCGTCGGTGTGCCCGGTGAACGGGGCGGCCAGTGGCCGGCCGGAGGCCGCGTCCCACAGCCGCACCGTGTGGTCGGTGCTACCCGACGCGACGACCAGGGCCCGGTCGAGGCGGCCGAACGCGATCGCGGTGACCGGGCTCAGATGGCCGGCGAACGGAGCCGCGACGACCTGCCCGGTGGCCGCGTCCCAGGCGCGCAGTGCGCGGTCGGCGCCACCCGCGACGACGATCGGCTGGCGGCCGAGCCGCCCGAACGCCACCGAGCGCACCCCGTCGGGCGTCGCGTACAGGGTGCCGACGGGCTCCCCGGTGATCGCGTCACTGACCCGCACCTGCGCGCCGGCGCCCCCGGCGACGACGATCGGCTGCCGGCCGAGCTGCCCGAACGCCACCGACCGGATCGGCCCGGCACCCGTGATCGGCTCGCCGACGGGCTCGCCGGAGTCGGCGTACCACACGCGGACCGTCTCGTCGTCGCTGCCGGAGGCCACCGCGGGCAGCCCGTCGACGGTCCCGAACGCCACCGCGGTGACCGCGCCGGTGTGACCGGTGATCGGGTCGCCTACCGGCTCGCCGGATGCGGCGTCCCACAGCCGCACCGTGTGGTCGTCACCGCCGGAGGCGACGACGGCCGACCCGTCTAGCTCGCCGAAGGCCACCGCGTTCACCGGCCCTGTGTGCCCGGCCAGCGCCGGGCCCGCCTCCCGTCCGGACGCCGCGTCCCACAGCCGCACCGTGGCGTCCGCGCCCGCCCCGGCCACCACGGCCCGGCCGTCGACGCTGCCCAGAGCCACCGACCGGATCGGGCCGGCGCCGGTGATCGGCTCGCCTGCCGCCCGCCCGGACGCGGCATGCCACACCCGTACCGTCTCGTCGCCGCCTCCCGAGGCGATCGCGGGTCGACCGTCGACGGTTCCGTACGCCACCGCGGTGACCGCGCCGGTGTGGCCGGTGATCGGGTCGCCTACCGGCTGGCCGGACGCGGCGTCCCACAGCCGCACCGCGCGGTCGCCGCCGCCGGAGACGACGATCGGCTGCCCGGCCAGGTCGCCGAACGCCACGGCGTCGACGGCGCCGGTGTGACCGGTGAAGGGCTCGCCGACGGGCTCGCCGGACACCGCGTCCCACAGGCGCACCGTCTCGTCCTCGCTGCCCGACACGATCACCGCCCGGCCGTCGCGCACGCCGAACGCGACCGATGACACCCAGTCGTTGTGGCCGGTGAGCCGGACCCCGATCTGGCGTCCGGTGACCACGTCGGACACCTGTACGGTCTGGTCGTTGCTGCCGGACACGACGACGGGCTGCGAGCCGCGGCGGCCGAAGGCGACGGCGTTGACGTGGTCGGTGTGCCCGGTGTAGACGTCCGCGACGAGCCGTCCCGTCTCGGCCGACCACACCTGCACCGTCCGGTCCTCGCCGCCGGACACGACGATCGTGTCGTCGCCGAGCCGCCCGAACGCGACGGCCTTCACCCGGCCGGTGTGGCCGTCGTAGGGCACGTCGTACAGGCTGCCGGTGTTCGCCTCCCACAGCCGCACCAGACCGTCGGCGCCGGCCGTCGCCACGACGCCCTGCCCGCGGATGTCGCCGACCGCCACGGCGTAGACCCCGCCGGAGTGGCCCGCCAGAGGGCCGCCCACGAGCTGGCCGGTGGCCGCGTCCCACACCATGACGCTGTCGTCCTCACCGCCGGACACGATGACCGCGCGGCCGTCGAGCCGCCCGAACGCGACCGTGCGCACCGGCCCGCGGTGGCGGTGGGGCCGTCCGGGCAGCGGGCGGCCGGTCGTGGCGTCCCAGCGCCGTACGGTGCCGTCCCGGCCGCCGGACACCACGACCGCCTCGCCGTCAATCTGTCCGAACACGACGGACGTGACCCAGTCGGTGTGGCCGACGAGCGGCTCGCCGAGCGGACGACCCGTCGCGGCGTGCCACAGCCGAAGCCTGCGGTCACCGCTGGCCGACGCGACGACCGCCCGGCCGGCGACCTCGCCGAGCGCGACGGCGGTGACCGGGCCGCGGTGCCAGGTCAGCGTCTGGTGCGGCGGGTGCAGACGCCACGACGCCCAGTGCGCCGTCCAGGGCAGCGGCAGGCCGCTGGCGGTGATGTCGTCGGCCAGGTGCGGGGCTCGCGCGCACCGGGCGGCGAGCTGCAGGTAGGCGGCCCGTTCGGCCGGATGGGCCTGCATGCGGGCGATCGCGCGCCGGTACGCGTCCGCGGTCGCCCACGCCTGCGGGGTGCGGACCCGGTGCAGCGCGGTCAGCAGCGGCTCGGCTGGGGTGTCGGTGAGCAGCCGGGGCTCGGCGAGCAGCATGTCGAGGCAGTCGGCCCGGACGGCGTGGCTCGCGATGGCGGCCGCCGTGTACGGATGGGCCCTGGCCCAGTCCCGGGTGCCGTCGAGCCGTCGGGGCACCCGGTCGACGAGCAGGTCGAAGATTGCCCGGTGATCGGCTCGGGTGATCGCCGCGGCGTCGGCCTTGGCGTCGCCGTTGTCGGGCAGGCGGTGGGGGAGCGCTCCGTGGCCGGCCCGGCGTTCGGCGAGCAGGTGCTCGGCCAGCGACGCGTGGTAGAGGCGGTACACGGAGCCGTTGGCCAGCCGCGACTCGATGATGTAGTAGCCGGCGTTCTCGAACAGCCAGTCCAGGTCGCGGTTGCCGCACGGGCGGCCGGTCAGCCGGGTCACCAGGCGCGGCCACAGGTCCTCCCAGGGCAGCCCGGACCCTTGCGCGTAGGCCAGCGGCAGCAGCAGGTCCCGGGCCCGCGCGGCGTCGTCGCCCAGGCGTTCGTCGAGATCGCGGCGCATCGCGCCCGCGGCCTCCCGCGGCAGCGACGCACGCCAAGCCGGGTCGTGCGGGTCGGCCACCGGCTCTTTCTGCAGGGCGAGGCTGCGAGCGGTGATCAGGGCGACGAGGAACGAGTCCCCGGCGGCCGCCGCGACGGCGTCGACGACCGCGTCGAGGTACTCGGGCCGCTGCCTGCGGTAGGGCGACGTGTCGACCAGCTCGATCAGGCACGAGCGCACGTACGCCTGCAGGCTGGGCTGGTCGGCGTAGCGGGCCCGGTCGAGGTTGACGACCTCGACCGGCTTGCCGAGCGGGCCGATCAGGTGCCGGCGGGTGCCGATCAGCAGCCGCAGCGGTGTCCGGTGCGCCGATCGCACCAGCGGCGCGAGGACCTGCGTGACCATGGCGAGGCCGGTGACCGTGGTGTCGCCGACCTCGCCGGCCGCCTCGTCGACGCCGTCTATGACGACGGTGACCGGCTCGGTCCGGTTGCGCAGCTGCGCGACGAGCTTGCCCGGCGAGTCGACGGCGGCGATGTCGTCAAGGCCGCAGGCCTCGGCCAGCCCGGCGAGCAGCGCCACCGGGGTCAGGCCGCGGGCGTGGATGAAGCGGCTGATCGACTCCCGGGGCGGGATGGTGTCCGGCGGCAGCAGGTGCACGTCGGGCACCCGGGCGCTGCGGCCCGGGTCGGCCAGCGTGTCCAGCCGGGCGAGCAGCGCGGACTTGCCCGAACCCGGATCGCCGGTGATCACCAGAGTGGGCGGCGGCGGGTGCGCTGCGGCTTCGGCGAGCCACTCCGAGGCCCGGCGCAGGGCGGCGTGCCGCCCGGTGAACAGCCACAGGTCGTCGCGTTCGGACGACGGGTCGAGGCCCTGCCCGATGCGCGCGATGAACTCCCGGTCGGCGCGCCGCGCGTCCTGCTGCAGCCGCAGATCCCGGGTGCGCACGTCGAGGTCGGCGTACCACTGGCTGTACAGCCGGTTCGGGAAGAACTCCCCGGCCCGCTCGCCGAAGTAGAGCAGGCGGGCGTGCTGGCTGACCGCCGCACCCGCCGCGGCCTCGGCCATCTCCGCGTTCACCTGCGTGATCAACGGCTCGAGCGGGAGGAACGGCACCTCGTGACCGGCGATCGCCCGTTCCTGCACTGCCAGCGCCAGTGCCTGGGTGAACGTGCCGACCCCGGCCTGCTGGTAGTCGCGGGCCGCGACGATCACCGCGATGGCGGGTCCGCCGGCCGTGCGGCGCAGCCGGTCGGCGAAGCCCACCGCCCCGGTGGCCAGCATGCCGGCAGCCGCGCCCGCGTAGCAGGTGTCCAGCACGAACAGCAGCCGCTGGCCGACCATCTCGCCCGGCGCGTAGCTGTCCAGCAGGCGTCCGGTCAGGTCACCGGCATGCAGGAAGCTGAACGAGCGGTCGGCGGTCGCGTCGGCCATCGGCAGCAGCAGCTCGGTCCCGGACCCGGCCACCTCGCCGTGCCCGGTGTAGTACACCGCGATCATGTCGTCGGGCAGGCGCTCGGAACTGCGCAGGAAGGTCCGCAGGCGGCTGGTGAAATCGACCGCGGTCAGGTCGGTGCCGAAGCCCGGCACCACCTCGTAGCCCAGGCCGGTGAACAGCTCGGCGGCGCGGCCCAGCTCGTCGACGAGCTCGGGCAGGTCCACAAGGTCGGTCGCGGGCGCGTACACGGTCGTCGCCGCGCCGATGAAGTACCGGCGCGGCTCCGCGGCGCCCTCCTGCCCGTTCACGCGCGGCCGGCGAGCAGTCCCGCGGCCACGGCCGTCCCGGTCTCCCGATCGGACAGATAACGCTCCACCTGGTGGGCGCCCAACCCGTTGCTGATCTCCACATCGCGCACGCGCTCGCCGTACACGGTGCGCAGCAGTGGTTGCAGCGCCACGAAGTCACCCGCGTCGGTGATGTTCGTCCACCGCTCGACCGTCGGCCAGGCCCCCGTCGACGGGTCGAGCCGGTGCGTGACCAGGTGCGGCACCCCCAGCGGCGAACCCAGGGTCACCAGGTCGGTGACCGGCCACTCGGGGTGGGCGCACAGCGCCTCGTACGCGACGACCGAGCCCAGCGAATGGGCCACCACCACCCGGGTGTCGTCGCCGATCCCGGCCGCGAAGCGCTCCCGGGCGGCCGAGCGCACCGCCGGGTCGGTGAAATAGGACGTGACCTGCTTGAGCCACCACACGAGCAGGCGCTCCGACACCTGGGCGAGGAAACGCGCACCGGCCAGTGCCAGCAGGGCCTTGCGGGCCGAGGTGCGCGGCCCCAGGGTGCGCGCGTCCGGCGCGACCACCGCGGGGTCGATCCGCGCCGCCGCCGCCCACCACTGCAGGAGCAGGTCGGTTTCGGGGCCCTCCTCGACGTCGTCGGAGGTCAGCGGGGGAATGTCGCCACTCAGACGCTTGCCTTGCGGGCGGAACACGTCCCCGTAGAACACACAGGCCACTTCGGATGCGGTGAGTCCGGCGGTGGGGGCCAGGCCGGCCTGGGCCGCGTTGTCCAGTCCGCCCAGCAGCGCGGGGACCCAGCTGTCGGCCATCTGCGGCCGGCTGGCGTACGTGTTGTGAATGCCGTGCACCGCTACCACCCGCGCCATCCGCCAAACCTATCCACCCCGCGCCACCGCGCCCGCCGCCCCTGACTGTCGGGAATGTGACGCTGTCAAGGCGATTCACCCGCTCGCGGGGTGTGGCCGATGACGGCGCGTGTCGATGGCGCCGGTGGGTCATCCGTCGATATGCTCGCCGGGGGCCCGCAGGGCGTCTCCGTGTTCCGCCACCGTCAGTCCCGCCACCGTCGACCCTCGGCTGGCCGTCATCCGCGCGGAGCCGCCACGTGCAGATCAGCAGACCCAGTTTGGACGCGGTCCCACTGGGACCTTTCCGTGACCTGATCGACGCGCTGCATGAGCTGTACGTGAGCGCCGGCTGCCCGTCCGGCCGCACGGTCAGCACGAGCATCAACCGCGACCGTTCCCTGGAGTACGTCTCGCACGAGACCTACCGCGCGGCCCTGCGTGGCGCATATCTGCTCTCGTGGCCGAAGTATCAGTCGATTATCGTCGATCTCAACAAGCGCACGCTCGCCCGGCGCAACGAGACCGAACTGGTCGCCAGGTTCCACGCACTCTGGGCGCGCGCGCAGGAGGACAGCCAGCGGCCGACGCGGACGGGGGAGACGACGACGGTGCCGAACTCACGCGCCGGGCGCGGCATTCCACCGCAGCCCCCACGACCCGACGCGGTCGTCTCCTGGCCGGTGCAGCAACTGCCCACCCGTAACTCCTCGTTCACCGGCCGCCGCGCGGCCCTGGCCCGCATCCGCACGGCGTTCGAACAGCACGAGCACACGACCGTCGTGCTGCACGGCGTCGGCGGGGCCGGCAAGACCGAACTCGCCACCGAATACGCTCACCGGTACGGCGAGAGCTATCCGATCGTGTGGTGGGTGCGCTGCACCGACGTCGACCAGGCACGCGCCGGCATGGCCGAGCTCGCCGCGCGGCTGGGGCTGGGCAACGGATCGCCGGGCGACCGCTCGCTGGCGGAGCTGCGCCGCTATCTCGGCGCGCCCGAGGTGCCGCATCTGCTGATCTTCGACGACGTCAACGGCGAGCAGGAGCGGGAGATCCGTGACCTGCTGCCGATCGGCGGCGGGCACGCCATACTGACCACCACCGACCGCGAGCTGCCGTACGACGCCACGATGGTCGAGGTCGAGGTGCTCGAATTCGCGCCGGACGAGGCCAGCGAGTTCCTCTCCCGGCAGCGTCCCGGCATCACCGACGCGCAGCTGGCCGACTTCATCGAGCTGGTGGGCCGGCTGCCGCAGGCCCTGAACATCGCGGCCCGGATCGACCCGGCCGCGCTGCACGGCCAGTACGCGCCGTCGGATCCGGTGGTCAGCGCGCTGGCCATCGCCCGGGCCGGGTTGAGCGCCGAGCACCGGGACCTGTGCGACCTGTTCGGCTGGTTCGGACCGGCACCGGTGCCGATCGCCCTGCTGCAACGCGCCGGGACCACCCTCGGCTCGGCGCTGGGCATGACCCTGCGCAACCGCGTCGAGCTGCGCCGCGCGCTGCGGGCACTGGCCAACTACGGCCTCATCCGGCTGGGCGAGCACCAGGTCGAGATGACGCACCTGGCCCGGCAGGCACTGCGGTCGACGCTGCCCGCCGACGCCGACGCGCGGGCCCGCCACCACGTCCACGAGATCCTGGCCCGTGCGGCGCTCGGTGTACCCGGGGTGGCCGCGGCGGGGGAGTACCGCGAGATCGGCCGGCACCTGCAGCCGTCCCGGCTGGTCGAGTCGCGCAACCCGGACGCGCAGAAGTTGATCGCCGACCAGGTCCGGTTCCGTGTCCTGGACGGCGACCTGGCCAAGGCCGCGGACCTGGCGGGCCAGGCCGCGGCCGTGTGGCAGCAGCCGGACTTCCTCGGCCCGGATCACGAGCTGGTCCTGCGGGTGCAGGTGGACCTGGCCGGTGCGTGGCGCGGGCTGGGGGATTACGCCCGGGCCCGGGAACTGGCCGTCGACGTGGTACGGCGGCTTCAGGCGAGCCCGGCGCACGGGGCCGATCACGAACTGACCTTGGCCGCGGTCGCGGGCACCGCCACCGACCTGCTGGTGGCCGGCGACTACGCGCAGGCCGTCACGGCCGGCCGGGAGAACCACGACCGGTCCCTGCGCGCGCTGGGCGCGGGGCACGCGCGCACCGCGGACTGCCGGCGGCGGCTGTCGGCGAGCCTGCGGCACGCGGGCGCGTACGCCGAAGCCGCTTTCCTGGACCTGCCCGACTTCGAGCGGCTGGAGGCCGGCGACACCGCCGCCACGGTCCGCGCCGCGTTCGCGCTGGCCGAGGACCAGTCCGGGCTGGGCCACTACGACCGGGCGCTGGAGCTGCTGGACCGGTACCTGCCCCTGGGCAGCCGGCTGCTCGGCGACGGCGACCTAGGCATGCTCGCCGCCCGCCGCACCGCCGCGGTCGCCCGCCGCCGTCTCGGCTGGCCGCAGGCGCTCGACGAGCTGGCGGAGCTGTACATGCGCTGCCGGGAGATGCTCGACCGCTCCGACGCGCACCTGCTCAGCGTGACGGTCAGCTACGCCAACGCGCTGCGCGACGCGGGTGTCACCTCCCGGGCCGAGCGGCTGGTCACCGACGCCGTCGAGGGCTACCGCAGCAGGCTGTCCGACGGGCACCCGCTGACGGCGGTCGCCCGGGTCAACCTGGCCGCGGTGCAGCGCGCCCGCGGGTTGTGGGCGGCCGCGCGCGAGACCGGCCGGCAGGCCGCCGCGCAGCTGGACAAGCTGCTCGGGGAGAGTCACCCGTACGCGATCGCGGCCGCGGTCAATCATGCGACAGATCTGTCGCTGACCGGTGACCGGGCCGGCGCGGTGAAGGCGTCCCGGGCCGCGTACGAGATCGCCGTCGCCGCTCGCGGCGCCGAGCACCCGGAGACCCTGGCCGCCGGCACGAACTTGGCATTGGACCTGATCGCCGTCGGCAAACCCGACGATGACCTGCGTGAACGCATGCTCGTCGGCTGGCAGGACCTGCTGGGCGAGCACGAGTTCGTCGCCCGCTGGGCGCGCGGTTCCCGGGTCGAGTGCGATCTGGATCCGCTGCCGATCTGACTCTCGGGAGGGCACAGCATTCCGGCGGCCGCGGCGCAACTGGAAGATCGACAAACTTTGCCAAGCCCGCGCCGCCAAACTTTGCCAAACAGGGTGGCAAAAACGTGCCGACACCTGCCACTGAGCCCTATGTTGAGTCGTCCGGGCACATAGTCCGGCGCCGAACACGTCATCCGGCGAGGGTCGCCGTATGGCATACCCGATGGGGAGCAAATGGTGAAGGCTG
The DNA here is from genome assembly GCF_040648455.1 of Catellatospora sp. NPDC049133. Lineage (NCBI taxonomy): Bacteria > Bacillati > Actinomycetota > Actinomycetes > Micromonosporales > Micromonosporaceae > Catellatospora > Catellatospora sp. NPDC049133. The sequence goes on along the minus strand of NZ_JBEZDT010000020.1, from coordinate 14,725 downwards.
AAATCACGATGGAGCCTCCGGCCGCAGCATGGTCGCCACTGGTTGATCTGTCCGATCGTCCCCTGCTCGATGCGATCCAAGCCGGCGACGACGCCCTCGCCAGGGCGGCCCGCCGAGTGATCCGCGCGCTCGACGACCCGGACGGCATCATCTCAGCCTTCCAGTCGTTCACCTCGTGACCGTGCTGTCGGCCGGCGACGCGATGACGTCGCTGCGGCAGGCACAGCGAGCGGCAGCACCGTGGCCGTACGCCGAGCTCGATCCGGAGCGGCTGCGCGCCGCCGGCTGGCGGCCAACACCGATCCGCGACCTCATCCTCAAGGTTCACCAGCGCTGCAACCTCGCCTGCGACTACTGTTACGTCTACGAGTCGACCGACCAGACCTGGCGTGATCGCCCGGCGGTGATGGCCGACGAGATCTGGCAGGCCGCGGTCGACAATTTCGCCCGGCACGTCACCGCACACGGGCTGCGCCGGGTGCAGGTGATCCTGCACGGCGGTGAGCCGTTGCTGTTCCGGCTCGACCGCATCGAACGCCTCGTCGGTTTCCTGCACGCCCGCATGCCGCAGACCACGCAGGTGCGGGTGGGTATGCAGACCAACGGCGTGCTGCTGACCAGGACCACCGTCACCCGGCTGGTGGAGCTGGGGATCAGCGTGGGGGTCAGCGTCGACGGCGCGCAGCCCGATCACGACCGGCATCGGCGCACCCACTCCGGACGGGGCAGCTTCACCGCCGTCGCCCGCGCCCTGGACCTGCTGCGCGAGCCCGCGAACCGGTCGGCGTACGCCGGGATCCTGACCACCGTCGCACCCGACACCGACCCGGTGGCCACGTTCGAGGCACTGTCCGCGTTCGACCCGCCGATGATCGACTTCCTGCTGCCGCACGCCAACTGGGGCGAGCCGCCGCCCGCCGCCCGGCCCGGCACGACGCCGTACGCCGACTGGCTGATCACCGTGTTCGACCGCTGGTACGGCCGGGACTCACCGGTCCGGATCCGGCTGTTCGACGACATCCTGGCCCTGCTGCTGGGTGGAGCGAGCGGATCCGAGCAGGTCGGGCTGAGCCCCGCGGGCATGCTGGTGGTGGAGTCCGACGGCGCGCTGGAGCAGGTCGACGCCCTCAAGTCCGCCTATCCCGGGGCCGCGGCCACCGGTCTCGACGTGCGCCGCGACGAACTCGACCGGGTCTTCGACGACGCCGGTGTCGCCGCCCGCCAGCTCGGGGCGCAGGCGCTGTCGAGCACCTGCCACGCCTGCCCGGTGCGCCCCGTCTGCGGCGGCGGCCACTATGCCCACCGGTACCGACCCGGCGCCGGCTTCCTCAACCCGTCGGTGTACTGCGACGACATGCGCCGCCTCATCGACCACGTGTCCGCGCGCGTCGCGGCGGACCTGAACCGTGCCGCTCAACCGGAGAAATGATGACTGCCTTCCACGAGTTCGATCCCGACCAGTTCGCCGCGCTCGCCCGCGGTGACGGCGGCCCGGCGGCCATCGACGCGCTGCGGACCGCGCAGCTCAGCCGCCACCTGCTGCTCATCGGGCACCTGCTGCGCAACTGGCCCGGCAGCGAGGCCGAACGCGACGCCGTGGCCGACACCCTCGAACGGGCCCGTCGCGCCGCGCCGGACCGGTTCGCCCAGGTGCTCGGTGCGCCGCTGGTCGGCTCGTGGACCGGTATCACCGTGCGGGCGACCGAACGCGGTGTCGCGGCCGCCTCCGACTTCGGGCAGCTGTGCGGCATCGCCGTGGTTGCCGCCGCAGCCGCGGGTGTGCCCGCCGACCTGCCGGTGCCGGTCCGGGACGGCGTGCTCTCCGTGCCCGGCGTCGGAGCACTGACGGTCGGCGACGCGGTGGAAGCACGGCTGGTCGCCGCCGGCGGCCGGCTGTCCGTGGCGGTCGGCGGCCAGGTCGTGCCGCTGCCCGCCGAGTCGCCGTCCGCTGGGAGATCATCCGACGGGTCGCTGCCCGGCGGGTCCGGGTCGCCGGTGCCCGCGCAGGGTGGAACCGGCGAGATGGCGCCCGGGTGGCAGCCCGTGCACCGGCTCACGGCCCCCGGCGCGTCCGGCGTCGCGCTCGACGATGTCGACCCGTACCGCCACGGCCACCACGCGCCGCCCGCCAACCGGCTCGACGACGCCGAGGTCGCGCACTGGCAGACCGTGTTCGCGCAGGCCTGGGGGATGCTGCAGCGCCGGATGCCGGGCCGCGCCGCCGAACTCGCCGCCGGGCTGCAGGTGCTGGTGCCGCTGGCGCAGACCGACCCGCACTCGGCGCGCAGTGCCACGATCAAGTACGCGTTCGGCGCTTTCGGGCTTACCCGCCCCTCGTCGGCGGCGGACCTGGTCGTCACGATGGTGCACGAGTTCCAGCACTCGAAGCTCAGCGGCATGCTCGACCTCACCCCGATGAGCGACCCGGCCGACACCCGCCGCTTCTACGCGCCGTGGCGCACCGACCCGCGGCCGTTGGCCGGGCTGCTGCAGGGGGTCTACGCGTTCGTCGGGGTCGCTGACTCCTGGCGGGCGCTGCGCGACGAGGACGGCCTGGCCGACCTGGCCAGCGCACGCTTCGCCGAGGCGCGCCTGCAGGTCGAACGCGGGCTCGGCGCGGTGGAGGCCTCCGGCGCGCTCACCGACGCCGGGGCGCGGCTGGTCGCCGGGCTGCGCGAGCGCACCGACGAGCTGCTGGCCGAGCCGCTGGACGCGGCTGTGGTCGCGGCCGCCGAGGAAGCGCTGAGCGACTCGCACCGCCAGTGGCTCGAGCGCAACAAGCAGCTCGTCGCGGGCTGAGCCGAAACGCCGGTGGCCCGCAGCCGATGTTCCGGCAGCGGGCCACAGGTTTGCGGGCTCAGGTCGGGGGCGGCTCGATGTCGCCCTCGGCGCGCTCGTCCCGCTCGATCGCCTCCACCTCCGGGTGGCTCGCGCCGAGCACCTCGCGCAGCGCCTGCAGCGAGGTCCGGCGCAGCTTGTCGGCCTCCGCTGTGCGACCCACGGCGCGCAGGTCATGCGCGTAGTTGATGCCGCGCATCAGCAGGTACGGGTGCTCGCCGCCGCCGCGGGCCTCGTGGCCGCCGCCGGACCCCTGGCTCAGCTCGTACGTCTTCTCGGACAGCTCGCACGCCGCGGCGTGCTCACCGGCCAGGGCGAGATCGCTGGCCAGCGACGCGCCCGCGCACAGCGTGTACGGATGCTTTTCGCCGAGCACCTCGCCGAAGCCGGCATAACAGGTCTCGCTGAGGGCACGCGCCTGATCCAGGTCGCCCATGGTGCGCGCCAGAATGGCCTGGTTGACTTTCGCGGCCAGGGTCAACGGGTGGTCCACGCCGAAGTAGCGGTCGTAGCGCGGCATCGCCTCGTCCAGCAGCTGCGCCGCCTCGTACGTGCCACCGACCTGCCGCAGCACGTTGGCGTAGCTGACCGCGGCGGCGTTGGTGAACTCGTGGGTGTCGCCGAGCCGGGACAGGGTCCGCTCGAAGTGCTCCCGCAGAATCCACCGGGCGTCGTCGAGGTAGCCCAGCTTGCGCAGCAGGATCGCGTAGGTGCGCTCGGCCAGCAGCACCTGGCTGCTGCCCGCGCCCAGCGCCTCGGCCAGCGGCTCGCGCCACTGCTGGATCCAGTCCAGACCGGCCCGGTAGGCGCCCATGCCGTAGTAGTTGCGGGCCTGGTTGATGTACGCCGCCAGTGCCCGGGGGTCGGAGCCGCCGACGTCTTCCCAGTGGTTGGCGATGTCGCGGTCCTGCTCGAACGCCTTGGCGAAGTCGCCGATCATCCGCAGGTCGACGGCGAGGTTGGCCTGCGCCCGCAAGGTGTAGGCCTCGGTCGCGTTGAACACCCGTCGGTGCCGGTCCAGGGACGCCTTGTCGAATTCCAGCGCGTCGTTGTAACGGCCGTCGATGCGCAGGTGGGCGCCGACCTGGTTGGCGTGGATGAGGGTGAACTCGTGCAGCTCACCGAGCCGTGGGCTGGCGCACATGCGGTCATAGGTGTCGCGGACCAGCGTCGCGGCCTCGCTGGCCCTGCCGAGCACGCGCAGCGCGTTGGCCATCATGCTGCGGGCGCGCAGTGTCGCCAGGCCGTTCGGCCCGCGCTCCGGGTTCTCGGCGGGCTTGGCCCAGTGGCCGGCCGCCTCGGTGGCGAGCCGCAGGCTGTTTTCGTAGTCGCCGATGATGTAGAGGTAGCGCGTGTGGTCCAGGACGGTCTTGACCGCGCCCTCGTCGTCGGAGTAGATCATCTGCGCGCGGTCGAGGTGCGGACCCAGCTCCGCCTGCACGTCCAGGCCGCCCAGCTCGTCGGGGTCGCCCGGGTTGGCCTCGGCGAGCAGCCGCTGGGTGTTGCGCAGCGTCACCTTCGCCAGGTCGGGTGGCAGGATGTCGCGCAGGATGTCCTGGACCAGGCGGTGCACCTGGATGCGCTGCACCGGGTCCACCTTGGCCAGACCTCGGTTGTTGAGGTCGCGCACGACGCGGCTGAGCTTCACCGGGTCGTTGAGGGTGCTGCGCAGCGGCTCGGTCACGTCGGCGGAGCGGCCCCGGCTGAGCAGGTTCAGCGACACCGGCTCACCCGACAGGAACGACAGCAGCTCGAACAGCTGTGCGCTGGCCGGGGCGGTGGCGCGCAACGTCTCGCTGGCCAGGGTGACGAACGCGGTCACGGTGACCGGGTAGCCGTACGGCTTGGACTCCGACAGCAGGTCCGTGCGGCTGTGGCTGTCCAGCAGCTCGATGTACTCGCTGACCGGCATCGCGGTCGACCGGCACCACAGCGCGGCCTGCTCCAGCGCCAGGGGGAGGTCGCCGAGCTTCTCGGCCAGCTCGTTCGCCTCGCCGGGCCGCATGTGCAACCCGCGGCCCTCGAGCATCTGGATGCTCTCCTCGCGGGGGAACACGTTGACCTCGATGGGCCGGCCGACCGAGCCCCACTCCGGGTTCCGGGTCGTCACGATGACGTGGCCTCCGGTCGCGGGCAGCAGCGGCTTGAGCGCGTCGGGGTCGTCGGCGTTGTCGTAGACGAGCAGCCACGGCACGCGCAGGCCGGCCAGCGCGTCGAGCACGGTGCGCGCGGTCTGCTGCCGGTCCTCGGTGACGGTCAGCCGCAGCGTCTCGGCGAGCTGGGTCAGCGCGCCGAGCACGGTGGCGGTGCGCTCGGCGGGGATCCACCACACCACCTCGTAGTCGTCGAGGTGGCGGTAGAGGTATTCCACGACGAGCTGGGTCTTGCCGACCCCGCCGAGCCCGTGGATCGTCGGCGGCAGCACGGCCGCCTGCGCCCCGCTGCTGAGCACCTCCGACAGCTGGTCCAGCAGCTCGCTGCGGCCGGTGAAGTTACGGTTGCGGATCGGCACCCCGCCGCCGACCACGCGCGTCTCGGAACGGCGCGAACTGGGTGTGCGCGGGGACGGGGGAGTGAACGCCGGGGCCGCGGTGGCGGGCAGCGGACCCGCCCCGCCGCGCAGCAGCACCAGCGCCGCGAGGTCCACGCCGAGACCGCCGGCGACGGTGTCCACCCAGGTCCGCAGGCCGTCCGCGATCGGACCGGTGAGCAGCTCCGACAGGCGGCTGGCGAAGGCCAGCACCTGCGGCACGCCGTCGTCCGGGATCGGCAGACCCTCCATGATCCGGATGGCGCCGGCGGTGTCGCGCCAGGTGCGCATCGAGTACAGCTGCTCGGCGCCACCGAGCCCGTCGACGGCCTCGGCGACCTGGCTCGCGGCGAGGTTCGACAGCAGGCTGCGCAGGTGGTCACGGTCCGGTCCGGACAGCAGGCCGGGGCTCAGCTCGGCGACCGCCGCGCGGATGGCCGAGGTGTCGCCGACATGCTGCTCGGCCACGATCGAGGCGAGCACGCGCAGTCCGCCGGAGCACGCCGCGGAAGTGTTGACCAGGCTGGACATCTCATGGCGCACGTCGTCGAAACGCTTGACCCGCAACGTCCGCCGCAGCACCAGGCGCATCTGTTCGATGAGCTGGTCACGGACGGCCGGATCGGCGAGTTCGGGTACGCGTACGAGCATCTCCACGAGGTTTTCGAGCGTGCCTCGGGTTCCCACCGTTTCGGCCATTGGCACTCATTTCAGCTGTGAACCGACACCCTCTGCGGATCCTATCCGACCTGACCCGCCCCGCAAAACATCGGAACCGGTGAATTGCCGACTGTCGAGCGGGTCGCGACGAGGAGCCGAAAGGGCGTCGCGGGGTGCTTTAATCGATACATATAACATGCAAGGAGGGCCGTCCGTGCAGAACGGCGCCGAGGCGCGACAGGGTGAGATCGTCACGTTCTACTCCTTCAAGGGCGGCACCGGGCGCACCATGGCGGTGGCCAATGTGGCCTGGATCCTGGGTGCCGCCGGCAAACGTGTGCTCGCCGCCGACTGGGACCTGGAGTCCCCGGGCCTGCATCGCTTCTTCCATCCGTTCCTCGACGTGAGCAGGCTGTCCGCGCTCGGCGGGGTCATCGACCTGATCCGCGAGTTCGACCACGCCACCACCGCCGACGAGCCCCGCGAGCCGTCCTGGTACGCCCACTACGCCCAGGTGGAACGCTATGCGACGCCGCTGCGCTGGTCCTTTCCCGGCGGCGGCAGCGTGCACTTCCTGTCCGCGGGCCGGCAGAACCGCGACTACGCCACCCAGCTCGGCGACCTCGACTGGGACGACTTCTACGAACGCCGCCACGGCGGCCGGTTCTTCGACGCGCTGCGCGAGGACATGCGCCGCCACTACGACTACGTCCTGGTGGACAGCCGCACCGGCCTGACCGAGCTCGCCGACATCTGCACCGCGCACCTGCCCGACACCCTGGTCAACTGCTTCACCTTCGCCGAACAGGCGATCAACGGAGCGGCCGTGCTGGCCAAGGAGATATCCACCCGCTACCGCAACCGGTCCATCCGCATCCTGCCCGTCGCGATGCACGTCGACACCACCCAGCCCGCCCAGGCCCAGGCCGGGCGGACCGTCGCCATGCGCCGCATGGCCGGGCTGCCCGCGAACATGACCGAGGCCCAGCGCCGCCGCTACTGGGCCGCCGTCGAGGTGCCCTACCAGCCGGCGTACGCGTTCGAGGAGATCCTCGCCGCCGTCACCGACCCGCCCGGCATGCCCGGCACGCTGCTCGCCGCATACTCCGAGCTCGTCGCCCACATCACCCGCGGCGCGGTCACCGGCGCACCGATCATGGACGAGGGCCTGCGGCGGCGCACCGCGGCGCGGTTCGTCCGCACTCCCGACCCCGCCGTCACCGAGGTGATCCTGCACTACGACGCCACCGACGCGGTCTGGGCCGAATGGGTCATCTCGCTCTGCCACGCCGCCGGGCTCACCGTCGCAGATCCGACACCCCGCAACACGCCGGGCCGCGGCCACGGGCGCCGGCTGACGATCGTCTCGACCGCCAACGCCGCCGCGCTCGCCCGGCTCACCCGCGACGAGCGCGCCCCCGCCGCCAACCCGCCGCTGGCCGTGTACGTCGCCGACGTCGCCGCCGTGCCCGCCTTCGACGCCGCGCACAGCGTGCGCCTGTCCGGCGACGACGTCCTCGCCGCCAGCACCGGCCTGCTCACCCTGCTCGGCCACGCCGCGACCGCCCTGGACCCGGCACATCCACCGGTGCGCTTCCCCGGCCTGCCGCCCATGATGTTCCACATGCCGCCCCGCGACCCGGGCTTCACCGGCCGCGACGACGACCTGCGCCTGCTGCGCGCCCGGCTGCGCGACCACGACGACGCGACCCTGCTGCCCGCCGGCGCGCGTGTGGCCGTGCAGGGCATGGGCGGGATCGGCAAGACCCAGCTCGCCGTCGAGTACGCCCACCGCTACGCGGGCGCCTACGACCTCGTGTGGTGGATCGACGCCACCGCCGACGTCACCGCCCAGCTCGCCGCGCTCGCGCCGCACCTGGCCGTGGCCGCGCGCCCCACTCCCGCCGCCACCGCCCGAGCCGCGCTGGCCGCCCTCGAACGCGGTCGCATGTACCGGCACTGGCTCATCGTCATCGACGGCGCCGACGACATCGACGCGGCCGTCGGCCTGCTGCCCCGAGGGTCCGGGCACGTCGTGGTCACCTCCCGCAACCCCGGCTGGGCCGAACACGCCGACCTGCTCGAAGTCGGCCTGTTCGACCGGGTCGAGAGCATCGCCCACCTGCGCCACCGGCTGCCCACCATCCGCGACTCCGAAGCGGTGCAACTGGCCGCCTCCGTCGCCGACCTGCCGATCGCCGTCGCCGCGGCCGGCATCTGGCTGGCCGACACCGGCCGCCCCCCGGCCGACCTACTCGTCGAACCAGGCCGCCTCGGTCCCAATCTGCAGCTCACCTGGGACGCGTCACTGCGCAGGCTGGGCGAGGAGACCCCCGCGGCATACCGGCTGATCGAGATCTGCGCGCTGCTCGCCCCGGAGATACCACTGCACATCGTGTACAGCGACGCGCTCGCCGCCACCCTCGGCGAGGTCGACCCGGCCCTCACCGACCGCTGGAAACGCGGCAAGCTCCTGCAGACGGTCAACCGGCTCGCCCTGGTCCGCCTCGACGTACGCGGCCAGGACGCCGGCGGCGCGCGCGTGCTGATGCACCCGGTCCTGCAACGGGTGGTCCGGTCCCGGATGTCCGACGCCGACCTGTCCGCCAACCGGCACCGTGCCCACCTGGTGCTCGCCGCCACCCGCCCCCGCGCCGACGTCGACGACCCCCGCTCCTGGGCCGCGTACGGCGCGCTGTGGCCGCACCTGGACGCCTCGGGCGCGGCCGAGTGCGGTGACGCCGCCGTCCGGCAGCTCCTCCTGCACCGGCTGCGTTACCTGCAGCTGCACGGCGACACCGGTGAGAGCCGGACCCTGAGCCGCCGGCTCGACGAGCTGTGGACCCGGGCGTTGGACCGCACCGCGGACCCGGCCTCGCACGCCGAACTGCACCGCCAGCTCGGGCACCTGCGCGATCAGACGGCGACCCTGCACCACGACCCGTTCCCCGGCTGAGGGGTTCAGGGCCCGGCTGTTACCCAGGCCAGCGCCTGCGGCAGGATCTCGACCGAGCCGAAGTGCGCCGTGTCCGCCTGGACCTGCACGTACGCGTGCGCGATGCGCCTGGCCAGCCACTCGGTGTGCCCGACCGGCGAGAACGCGTCGTCGGCGCCGTGCCACAGCAGCACCTCGCCCGTCACATCGGACAGCTGGAACCCCCACTCGCGGCGGAACGCCAGCGCGTCGTCGACCCAGCCGTGCCCGCCGAACCGCGTCGCCTCGGCGTAGTTGTCGGTGATCAGGCGCCGGATCGCGGTGTCGTCGATGACCCGCAGATCCGAGTGGGTCAGCTCGCCGCGCAGGGCCGCCATCAGGCTCTCCGGGTCGCGGCGGGCGCGGTCGGCGCGGGCCAGCAGCCGTTCGGTGAACAGCGCCACGTCACGGTCGGCCATGTCGTAGTCGTTGGTGTTGGACTGCGCCATGCCGTCGAACCAGGCCAGCCCGGGCGCGTCCGGCGGCGCGATGCCCACCAGCGCCGCGGCCCGGGTCACCCGGTCGGCCAGCAGCGCCGCGCAGGCCAGCGCGTGCGGGCCGCCTCCGGAGCGGCCGATGACCCCGAAGCGGTCCAGCTCCAGCGTGTCGGCGATGGCCGCCACGTCGGCCGCGGCGTCGGCGACCTGGCGGCCCGGGACCCGGGTCGAGCCGCCGTACCCGGGGCGGTCGTAGGAGACCAGGCGCACGCCCATCCGGTAGAGCACGATGCTGCGCGGCCGCGGTCCGCTGCGGCTGCCGGGCGTGCCGTGCATGAGGAACACGGGACGCCCGTCCGGCGCGCCGGAGACCTCGACCGACAGCACGCCGCCCCGCGGCGACGGCACCAGCCGCGACGGCGATCGGCGCGGATCAGGCATGGCGACCTCCCCGCGTCGAGAGTACGACATCGAGGTTTCACGATGGTGACATTGATCGATGCGATGCGGGTCAGCGGCCGGTCTCGGGCAGCGTGAACCGGTAGTGCCGGGCTTTCAGGGTCGGGATGACCTGCTCGACGGCGGCAACGGTCTGACTGCGGTCGCCACCGCCGTCGTGCAGGAGCACCACCGCGCCGGGCGTGATGCCCCGCTCCAGGCGGCGGACCAGCTCGCCGGCGCCGGGGGTCTCCCAGTCGGCGACGGCCAGCCGCCAGCCGAGCGGCCGCATGCCCAGCGAGGCCGCGACCGCCGGGGTCTGGCCCCACGCTCCGTACGGGGCGCGGAAGTACGGGATGCGGGCGTGCGGCACGGCCCGGCGGATGGCGACATTGGTCTCACGCAGGTCCGCGGCGATCCGCTCGGGCGTCCAGGCGCTCATGTCGTCGTGGTGCATGCTGTGGTTGCACAGCGTGTGCCCGGCGGCGGCGATCCTGCGCACCACCTCGGGGTGCCGCTCGACCTGGTCGCCCTGCAGGCAGAACACGGCGGTGACCTGGTGGCCGCGAAGCACGTCGAGCAGGCGCGGGGTGTCGGCGGGGTTGGGGCCGTCGTCGAAGGTGAGGCTGACGACGTCACCGTCGCCGCTCGCGGTGTCGATGAGCACTGGAAACTGTTCTGTAGTCACGTAGAAACGTTTCTTCCGTAGCGGATCTCATTGTCCGCGGACTGTCTTCGCAGCGTCAACGACTTCCGGAAAACGATCGCGACTCGGGCGGCGTGCCGGTTCCGATACTTTCCGAAAGTCATTGACGGCGGTCGGTGTCGCCCAAAATACTGCGGAGGCTGTGGCCAGGTTGTCGGCCGTTCGCCGCTGTCCCGGCGCGTTGGAGGAGGCGCTGTGACCGGCGGTGGCGACCGCACGGGGTTGCGCCGGGGCGTCTCCTGGCGCGACCGGGCGGCGGGTCGGCGGCGTGGCCGCGGACCGGGCCGTTCCGAGGGGCCCGGTGTCGCCGGGCGGTGCGAGGACACGACGGCGGCGGGCGGTGTAGGGCCGCCCGCCTGCATCGCGCCGCCCGGCACCACTCGTCTGCCGACACCGTGGGCCCGGCGTCTGGAAACCAGGCTGCCGGGCCCACGGGTGCGACGTCCTTACTTGCGCGGCTTCTGCGGGATGCGCGGCAGCACGTACGGCGGACCCGTGTAGATCAGGTCGCCCTTCATCAGGTTGTACGCCCGCTTGGGCTGGTAGTTCTCGTCGTAGATGTTGGCCATGCCCTCGTTGCCGAACCAGCCCGGCACCCAGGAGTGCTTGTCGGTGAAACCCCAGACGGTGAACGACAGGCAGTGCCGGTCGGCCAGGCAGGCCTGCAGCAGCACGCTGTAGTTCGCCGCCGACGCCTGCAGCCGCGGGTTGATCTCGTTGGAGTCCCCGTTCTGCACCGCCTCGGTCAGCTGGCTGCGCACGTCGACCTCGGTGAACGCGGTGGCCAGCCCGAGGCCGGCGAACTTCTTGAGTGCCGCCGCGACCTGCAGGGTGTCGTAGTTGCCGTACTGCGTGCCCAGGTGACCCTGGCTGCCCACACCGTCGATCGGCACCCGCTGGGCCAGCAGGTTCTTGGCCATGTCGTACACGAACTGGGTCTTGTCGTTGGCCGGGTCACCGGAGCCGAAGGCCTCGATGTTGTAGTCGTTGTAGAACAGCAGCGCCTTCGGGTCGGCGGCCCGCGCCCAGCGGAACGCGTCGGCGATGTAGTCCGGACCCAGGTGCTGCGCCCAGAAGCCCTTGTAGTGCAGGGTGGACGGGGTGTCCCACGGGTCGCTGACGGCCTCGTTGACGACGTCCCACTGCCAGATCTTGCCCTTGAAGTGCTTCACCACGGTGGTGATGTGGTTGCGCAGGATCTCGCGCAGCTGCTCGGTGGTGATGGAGCCGTCGTTCACGCCGGTGGTGAGCCAGCCGGGCAGCTGGTTCTGCCACACCAGCACATGCCCGCGCACCCGCTGGTTGTTCTGCTTGGCGAAGGCGATCAGCTCGTCGGCCGGACCCCAGTTGTAGGTGCCGCGGGTGGGCTCCAGGCTCTCCCACTTCATCTCGTTCTCCGCGGTCACCGTGGAGAACTCCGACGCGACGAGTTCGCGGTAGCGGGGGTCGGCCGTGTCGTTCAGCGCGGCCATGGAGACCGCGGTGCCCATGTACAGGTCGTGGCGCAGACCGAGGTTGCGCAGGCTCTGGTCGGCCGGGTTGTACGGATGACCGGCCGAGGCCGGCAGCGTGTTGAGCGCGCCGACGGTCGCGATGGCGACGGCGCCGGTGGCGATCCACCGTTTGATTCTCATGGCGTTCCTTCCGTGGTGAGCGGTCGACGGGGTCGACGAAGTGGCACGGGAGTTTGCGATGGTGCGGATGACGCGTGAGCGGCGAAAGCGGCCGCGGGCGGAGAAAGCCCTCCCGCGCCCGGCGCGGTAGTTGCGGCTCAAGTTCCGTTACTAAGCCGAAACATTACGATGGGCTTCGAAGGTCGTCAACCGTCGGAACTTCCGGAAACCCCTTGGTGTGGCGTCGAATAGGCGCAGCTCAGCGCCGAAAGTTTCGGTCAGAGATATGTGCGCAGGTCGTTGTCTCGTCCGGCAGAGCGCGATCGGGGCCCGGCACGCGGCCGGGCCCCGATCGGCGGGACGGGTCAGTGTTCGAGATAGGTCGCGTGGTCGAAGTCGGCGTGCACGCCGTCGTTGCCGAGGTCCTGCACCCACAGGCCGAGGAACGCGCCGGTGAAGCCCCACGCGGCGGGCTCACCGTCGATGATCAGGGCGGCGTGCTCGTCGGACAGGATCGTCGCGTCCAGCTCGACAGGCAGCGGCCGCCAACCGTCGCCGAGGTCGTAGGAGAACAGCACCGCGGGGCCGTCGAACTCCGCGCGCAAGCCGACCCGGCCCGCGGCGCTGGCGTCCACGGTCAGTTCCGGGTAGACCGTGCGCCGGCCGCTGTCGGAGCTGAGCAGCTCCAGCACCGCCCGGCCGTCGTCGGCCCGGGTGACGTAGAGGTAGTGCCAGTTCAGCGTGTTGTAGTAGGCGGTGATCCCGGCAAGGTGGCGGTGGTCGGCGGGGTCGAACTCGACGACGGTCTCCAGGGAGCAGTGGGTCGCGCCGACGCGGCGGGCGACCAGGCTCGGGGTCTGCTTGCCGACCGGCGACTGCCCGCCGCGGATGCGCAGGTGCGAGGGGCGTGCGCGCAGGTCGAGCCACTCCGGTCCGGCCGGGCGGCGCAGCGTCGACCACGCGGTCGACAGCTGCGGGGCGTCGAAGTGGTCGGTGGCAGGCTCCACCGGCCAGGCGTGCGTCGGCAGGCCGGGGGCGGTGATCTCGTCGGCGGGGATGCCGCCGGGGATGCTCGGCCAGCCGCCGGGGGTCCAGTCGACTTTCTGGATGGCGGTCTCGCGGCCGAGCACGCAGTTGCCCAGTGGTGTGTACGGGCGGGCGGCCAGGTGCGCGAGGTACCAGTCGCCGTGCTGGGTCCGCACCAGGCTGCCGTGTCCGGCCTTCTGCAGCGTCAGGTCGGGCCGTCCGACCGAGGTGAGCAGCGGCCCGACCGGGTCGACCTCGTACGGACCGTGCAGGTTGCGTGACCGGGCGACGGTGACCTGGTGTTCCCAGCTGGTGCCGCCCTCGGCGGTGACCAGCCAGTACCAGCCGTCGTGGCGGTACAGGTGCGGGCCCTCGGTCAGGCCGGCCGCGGTGCCGGTGAAGATGATCTGCGCGTTGCCGACGAGCTGCCGCTTGGCCCGGTCGTAGCGCTGGATCTCGATGCCGCCGAACCGGTCGCGGCCCGGCCGCCAGTCCGCGCTCATCGCCAGCAGCCAGCTGGTCCCGTCCTCGTCGTGGAACAGGGACGCGTCGAACCCGTGCGAGTGCAGCACCACCGGATCCGACCAGGGGCCGGTGATGTCGGGGGCGGTGATCAGGTAGTTCTGGGGGTCCCAGTAGCCGCTGGCGAAGCTGGCGACGTCGCTGTAGACGAGGTGGAAGAGCCCGTCGTGCCAGGTGAGGTCGGGTGCCCAGATGCCGTTGGAGTCGCCGCAGCCGCGTAGGTCGAGCAGGCGGCGTTCGGTGACGATGCCGCCGATGGGGCGCCAGTGGACGAGGTCGCGGGAGTGGTGGACGCGGACGCCGGGGTACCACTCGAAGGTGGAGGTGGCGAGGTAGTAGTCGTCGCCGACGCGCAGGATCGAGGGGTCGGGGTGGAACCCGGGCAGGACGGGGTTGCGGATCGACCGGGCGGCGGTGGCCACGTCTGCGGTCTCGGTCGACATGTTCGGCTCCTTGTGTTCGGGGATGCACTGCGCCGGCTTCCGGCGAAGTTCCGAAAATTCTCGGACTGAACTCTCAGAAATCCCGCCCACCGTAACGGTTGAGGTCGAGAAACGACAGCCCCTTGACCCCGTGCGTGCCCACGTCGTAACGTGCCCGCCATCACTTGAAAATACCGGCTGCGTACTGAAAGTTTCGGAGCCGCGTTTCCGCACCTCCCGCCGACCTGGTCGGCATCCGAGCACCTGGTAAGTCCTCGAAGGGATGGCACATGACAGCGCACCTCTCCCGCAGAACGCTGCTCGGCATCGCCGGCGCCGGCGCCGGCGCGTACCTGCTGAGCGCCTGCGGCAGCGATGAACCCAGCACCCCTGACGGTCCGCAGACCATCAACTGGTGGCACATTCAGAACACCGAGCCGATGCTGCCGGTCTGGGCGGCGATCGCCAAGGAGTACGAGACCGCGCACACCAACGTCAAGGTCGTGATCCAGCCGCTGGAGAACGAGGCGTTCAAGGCCAAGCTCACCACGGCCACGCA
>NZ_JBEZDT010000019.1:0-175490 GCF_040648455.1 Catellatospora sp. NPDC049133 | reverse complement strand
CTCGCCTACGTCGTCCTGTCCATGATCCCCGCCCTCGGCTTCTACGCCGTCGCCGAACGCCAACTCATCGGCGGCCTCGCCGGCAGCATCAAGGGCTGACCCCAACCTGCCCGCCACGGGCGCGGTCGTGCGGCGCAGCAGCTCGATCGGGCTGCTGCGCCGGGCCTTCGCCGCCGCACGCTCACCGAAGACGAAAGGGCGACCCGCCGTGGACGACAACCGGAAAGTGACCATCGCGGTGATCGCGCGCCTGGCCGGAGTGTCCGTGCCGACGGTCTCGCGCGTCATCAACGGCCGCTCCGACGTCTCCCCGCAGACCCGCGAACGCGTCGAGGAACTGCTCACCCGCCACGGCTACCGCCGCCGCCCGCCGAGCATGCGGGCCAGCTCCGGACTGGTCGACCTCGTCTTCAACGACCTCGACAGCCCCTGGGCCGTCGAGATCATCCGCGGCGTCGAGGACGTCGCCCACGCCGCCGGCATCGGCACCGTGGTGTCCGCCATCCACCGGCGCACCTCGGCGGCCAAGCAGTGGTTGGAGAACCTGCGCACCCGTTCCACCGAGGGCGTCATCTTCGTGACGTCCACGTTGGAGCCGCCGCTGCAGGCCGAGCTGCGCCGCCTCAACATCCCCGTCGTCATCGTGGACCCCGCGGGCGTGCCCCCGCAGGAGGCTCCGACCATCGGCGCGACCAACTGGGCCGGCGCACTGCGCGCCACCGAGTACCTCATCGGCCTCGGCCACACCCGCATCGGTTTCATCGCCGGCCCGCCGCAGCTGATGTGCAGCCGCGCTCGCATCGACGGCTACCGGGCCGCACTCGAGGCCGCCGGCATCACCTTCGACGACAAGCTCGTCTACCTCGGCAACTTCTACCACGAGGCCGGTTTCTCCGGCGGCAGCCAGCTGCTGCGGCTGCCCGACCCGCCGACCGCCATCTTCGCCTCCAGCGACCAGATGGCCCTGGGCGTCTACGAGGCCATCCGCCGCCGCGGCCTGCGCGTGGCCGACGACATCAGCGTCGTCGGCTTCGACGACCTGCCCGAGGTGCGGTGGTGCTCACCGCCGCTGACCACGGTCCGCCAGCCGCTGGCCGAGATGGGCCTGCTGGCCGCGCGCACCGTGCTGCGCCTGGCCCAGGGGGAGAAGGTCGAGAGTCCGCGCCTGGAGCTGGCCACCGAGCTGGTGGTACGCGACAGCGCCGCAGCCCCGCGGCGCTGACCGACGTCGTGTGGTGCGGCGTGCCGCCCGGAGCCGCCGCACCACGCGTCCTCAGCGCCTGATCCCCATGACAAAATCTTGACCGGTAACAAGTATCGGTAGTCGCGCGAAACTTTCATGGCTACGCTGAGCCCAGGCTGCCGGCGTCCCGACCGGCGGCCGCCGCGGCGGCACCCCCTGCCGTCGCGCCGGGCCTGAGGAGCTGTCTGTGGCTGAGAAAGATACGCGCAAGGTCACCATCGCCGTGATCGCCGATCTGGCCGGGGTGTCGGTGCCCACGGTCTCGCGCGTGCTCAACGGCCGCTCCGATGTGGCCGTGCAGACCCGCGAACGGGTCGAGGAACTGCTCACCCGGCACGGCTACCGCCGCCGCCCGTCGGCCGCCCGCACCAGTTCCGGCCTGCTGGACCTGGTCTTCCCCGATCTCGACAGCCCCTGGGCCGTCGAGATCATCCGTGGCGTGGAGGACGTGGCGCACGCCGCCGGCGTCGGCACCGTGGTGTCGGCCATCCACCGGCGCAACGCCTCGGCCAAGCAGTGGCTCGACGGCGTACGCAGCCGGGCGACCGAGGGCGTCATCTTCGTGACGTCGATGGTGGAGCCGCCGCTGCAGGCCGAGCTGCGCCGGCTCAACATCCCGGTAGTGCTCGTCGACGCCGACGGCATCCCGCAGCAGGACGCGCCCACCGTCGGCGCGACCAACTGGGCCGGCGGCCTGGCCGCGACCGAGTACCTGATCCGGCTGGGCCACCGGCGCATCGGGTTCATCACCGGCCTGCCCCAGCTGATGTGCAGCCGGGCCCGGATGGACGGCTACCGCGCCGCGATGGAGTCGGCCGGGCTGCCGATCGACGACGGCCTCGTCTATCAGGGCGACTTCTACCACGAGTCCGGCTTCGCGGGCGGCACGCACCTGCTGCGGCTGCCGGACCCGCCGACGGCGATCTTCGCCTCCTGCGACCAGATGGCGCTCGGCGTGTACGAGGCCGTACGCCAGCAGGGACTGCGGGTCGGCGACGACGTCAGTGTGGTCGGCTTCGACGACCTGCCCGAGGTGCGCTGGTCGTCGCCGCCGATGACGACGGTCCGCCAGCCGCTGGCCGAGATGGGCATGGTCGCCGCCCGCACCGTGCTGCGCCTGGCCAGGGGCGAGCACGTGGAGAGCCCGCGGATGGAGCTGGCCACCGAACTCGTCGTGCGTGACAGCGCCGCACCGCCGCGCGTTCGATAGGAATGCACCGATAGTTTCCGGAATTTGTTGACTCGTTCTCGGTCGGCCGCTCAGTATGGTGATCGCATCAATCGATGTGTGTCCAGCTCTCGAAGCCGCACGACCACCGCTGACGGGTGCGGCCCGGTTTCGGGACGCACATCGCAGTGGGCTGCCCCCCGCCCGGACGGCGGCCCACCCTCCCTTTCCGCTGCGCCGGATCCCCGGCCACCAGTGGGGTGGGGCCGGGGCGGGAGCCCGTGACCGAGGCCCGGTCGCGGGCTCCCGTCACCCGGGCGGCGGCGGTCCCGATCAGGCCGCCGCCGCTGCCGGGCGCACCGGCTCGTAGCGCACGTGGGTCACCAGGCCGGTGTGCCGGACCCCGACCTGCACCAGGTCGGTGCGCTCGACTCCGGCGAACAGCCGCTCGCCGCGCCCGAGCAGCACCGGCGCGATGTGCAGCCGCAGCTCGTCGATCAGACCGGCGGCCAGGAACTGGTTGACCGTCGCGGCCCCGCCCGCGATCGCGACGTTGCGGTCGCCCGCGGCGGCCCGTGCCCGGACCAGGGCATCGGCGATGCCGCCGGTCACGAAGTGGAACTCGGTGC
Organism: Catellatospora sp. NPDC049133; assembly: GCF_040648455.1. NCBI lineage: Bacteria > Bacillati > Actinomycetota > Actinomycetes > Micromonosporales > Micromonosporaceae > Catellatospora > Catellatospora sp. NPDC049133. The sequence goes on along the minus strand of NZ_JBEZDT010000019.1, from coordinate 172,450 downwards.
CGCCCGCCATCTTCGCCGGCTCGCGCTCGTGGTGGGTGAGCACGAACACCGGCGCGTGGTACGGCGGCTCGTCGCCCCACCAGCCGGTCCAGTCGAGATCCCAGTCGCCGCGGCCGGGACCGAACATGTTGCGGCCCATGATGAACGCCCCCGCGTCGAGCACGTCGGCCAGCTCGGCGGCGTTGTTCTCCGGCTCGTCGAACATCCAGCGGTGCAGGCTCTCACCGACTCCGTCGCCGAAGGGCGCGTCAGCGCGCTGGTTCGGGCCCGCGGTGAAGCCGTCCACCGACATCGCCATGTCACAGGTGACCTTGCTCATCGTGCGCTCCTCGTCTGTCGCGGGGCGGCCGCCCCGTCTGACCATAGGTCGGAGAGGCGCGACGTTTCTCGACACGCTCGCGGGAATCATTTCCGCGCGCATCGGGGTCCCATGATCGTCCGACTTGCCAGGCACCTGTGCGTATCTTGACCTCGCATTCGCCCGTGTGCCTGGCAAATCGAGCGACCTTGGTGCGGGTCGCGCCCTGCTTGAGCGGCGGGTGCTGCGGGTGGGTCGCCGGCTCAGCGGGCGGCGGTGCTTCCCTCGTTCCGGGCCGTGATGGGGGCGGGCACGGCGGTCGGCACGGCAGCCGGCTCGGTGAAACGCGCCGGATCGTCGAGCGCGCCGTCGTCGAGCAGTCCCAGGAACGCGTCCAGGACCACGGGATCGAATCGGGTGCCGCGCCCCCGGGCCAGCTCGTCGCGGCCGTCCGGCGGCGACGCCCCGGGCGGGATCGGGTCGTCGCCGCGCAGGACGGCCCAGGCGTCGCACACGGCGATGATCCGTGCCCCGACCGGGATGTCCGAGCCGGCCAGGCCGTACGGGTAGCCGGTGCCGTCGTGGCGCTCGTGATGGGCGGCGACCAGTTGCGCCAGGTCCGAGCGTCCCGCCAGCTCGACGAGCAGGCGCGCGCCCTGCGCCGGATGGCCGAGGTCCTCGGCCCGGCCGGGGCCGCGCGGCTCGTCGGGCAAGCGTCCGGCCAGGCTGGTGATCCGGCCGATGTCGTGCACCCGGGCGGCGGCCGCGGTGCGGCGCTGATCGGCCTCGTCCAGCCCGAGCCGCGAGGCGGTCCGAAACGCCCAGCGCGACACCGCGGCGGCGCATTGCCGGTCGCCGAGCGCCCGGTCGATCCGGTCGGCCAACCACACCAGCGCCGGGGGCAGGTCGGTGATCGGGTCCGCGGCGCTCGCCGAGGCCTGCCCGGAGCCGACGACGCGGTCTCGGCCGAGCGCCTTGGCCCGGTATACGGCCTGGTCGGCCTCGTCGATGAGGGCGTCCGTGTCGATCCGTCCGCGCTCGGGCTCGTCGGTGGCGACCCCGAGCGAGGCGGTGAGCGTCACCGGCTCGGGCACCCCGGCGACGGCCGTCGGGGTGCTGCGCAGGGTCTGCCGCAGCCGCTCGGCCAGCTCGTACGCGGCCGGGGCGGGGGTGCCCGGCAGCAGGCAGACGAACTCCTCCCCGCCGTAGCGGCACAGCAGGTCGCTGCCGCGCACCTCGCGGCGCAGCCGCTGGGCGACGTCGGCCAGGACGGCGTCGCCGACAGTGTGGCCGTAGGTGTCGTTGATGTCCTTGAAGTGGTCGAGGTCGATGAGGATCAGGCTGAGCGGCAGGCGGCGGCGCTCGGCGCGGTCGGCCTCGACGTCGATCATCTCCTTGAAGAAGCGCCGGTTGTAGAGGCCGGTGAGCTGGTCGGTGATCGCGGCGGTGCGCAGCCCCTGGGTGAGCCGGGCCCGGTCCCGGGTGGCGACCACCTGGCGTACCAGCAGCCCCAGCAGCAACACCATGGTGACCACGAGCGTCACCAGGCTGAGCCGCCCGACCAGGACGAGGTCGGCGACGGCGAGGCCGCCGACCGCGAGCACGGCCACCACGGCCGGCAGGAACGCCAGGTCCGGCTCGAAGGCCCGGGGCTGATCGCCCTCCGCTCGGCGGCCGGCCACGACGGCAGCCACGCAGAGCAGCACGGCTTCGATCTGCCAGCCGAGGTTCACCCAGCTGGAGCTCTGGTACTTGTCGACGGCGGTCAGGTAGGCGTATGCGCCGTCGGTGACGGCGGCCAGGCCGAACGCGCAGCCCACGATGATGATCGAGCGGGGCACCTGGCGCACGCCGCTCAGCATGACGGCCACCAGGATGCTGACGATGCTCACCGAGAACACCGGATAGAGGAACGTGACCAGGGCGGGCACGCTCCAGCTGCTCGGCACGAGCGGGCTGATCAGCGTCTGCCAGCCGATCGCCGCCGCGCCGGCGGCCACCAGCAGGGCGTCGAGCAGCCCCTGGGTCCGGCCGAGCACGCCCAGGCCCAGGCCGATCACAATCGCAGGCAGCGCCACGGCGTAGGAGAGCAGGTATGCGGCGTCGGCGAACGACGGCACGGGCGCGCCCTCGGGCGACAGGTAGGAGTAGACGGCCCAGGTGGACTCGCCGATGAGCCACAGCGAGTTCGACACGATCAGCAGCCGCCACGCGGTGCCGACGCGTTGGCGGGTGCGGCTGGCGGCGAACACGGCCAGCGCCGTGGCGGCCGCGATCGGCACCAGATAGATCACCTCGCCGACCAGGCGGGAGGCGGCGGGGGAGTCGCGGGTCGTCCGCAGCAGGATCGCGTACAGCACCACCCAGGCGATGCCGGCGAGCACGACGCCCATCACGGCCCGGTCGCGTCCGGCCGTCCGGGTCTCGAGTGCGCCCTCGTCTACCGCCGTGACGAGCCTCCCGGTGGTGAGAAAACTACCCTCTGTCCAAGTCTGGCACAGTGCCCGGGTCGCGGGGCCGGTCGCCGAGGTTCGCCCGACACGGGACGGGGCCGCCGGGCGGTCACCCGGCGGCCCCGTCCTGGCCCGGTCAGGGCTGCGCGGTCAGCCGGAACGACTGCGCGCCGGTGCCGTTGCAGGTGTACTGCACCAACTGGACGCTGTCGGCCGTCGACGCCGCGGGGACGTCGAGGCACTTGCCGCTGTGCCGGGACACGAAGTGGTAGTACCCGCCGCCCTCGGACACGGGCAGCCACTGCTGGTTGTTGCCCCCGCCGTAGGTCCACAGGTGGATCAGCGCGTTGTCGGCGCCGGACACCCCGTTGACGTCGAGCACCTGGGCGGAGTTGTTGCGGTTGTTGATCCGCACGTAGCCGCCGCTGGTCGGCTGGAACAGGTACTGCTGGGCGAACGTGTTGTTGCAGGTGTACTGCTGGATGGCGGTGCCGTTCGCGGTGCCCGAGGAGCGGGCGTCGACGCACTTGTTGCTGGTTTTGTTGATCACGCTGTACCAGGTCGTCGACGAGATCGGGCCGCTCGGCGGGGGGCCGCCCGCGCCGAACGGGCTCAGGACGATGCTCGCCGAGCGCGGGTCGCCGTCGTGCACCAGCGACTCGAACGCGCCGACGTCGTCGAAGGCGAACGCGTACGCCTTGCCGTCGGCCATGTTCGCATGAATGATCTTGGCGTACTGGTTGGTGGGGCTGTTCTGGTAGAACTGGGCCGCGTTGGTGCTGGGCTGGGTGTCGATCGTGCCCAGCGTGCCGCGGTTGAGCGCGGCGCACAGCGTACGCGCGATCGGGCCGACGACCAGGTCGTTGGGCGCCTGCAGGTTGCCGTCGCAGCCCCACACGTGGGCGCTGGTCGGCTTGTTGAACGAGGCCACCTGCTGGCCCGCGGAGTTGGTGAAGTTCATGACGTTGCCGCTGGTCCGCCCGAAATAGCGGGTGTTGGGCTGGTCGGTGAACGGCACCACGGTCAGTGTCTTGGACGCGTACGCGTTCCAGGCCGAGTTGATGTAGCCGTCGAGGTAGGTGGCGCTGAACAGCCCGGCCCCGGCCGCCTTGCCCGGGGCGAGCACGCGCAGCACGGTGCCGTCCGACGGGCGGGTGTAGACGGTGTTCGCCCAGCCCGACTGCGCCCGGATCTGGTTGATGACGTTGTCGCGCCCGTTGGAGACGACGTCGCCGGTGCGCCTGGTCGCCCCGGACGCGCCGGTAACCGTCACCGCATGCGGCACTGAGAACATGTCGACCTGGGAACTGTTGATCCACAGGCCGGCGTCGTTGTAGGTGAACTCGCTCCAGTCGAACAGGATGTTGTAGTTGGCGTCGCCCGACGCCCAGGGCGCGGGCTGGACCAGCCCGTCGGGGGTGAGGAAGAACTTGAGCTTCTCGCCGAAGGAGAAGTAGGCCCGACCGGAGAAGCCGCGCGGGAAGCGGATCGTGCTGCTGCCGCCGTTGCCGGGACCGGCGATCGACACGTCGGGGGCCGGTGACGGCGGGATCTGCCCGCCGGTCCACGGCGTGAACGCGCCCGCGGCGTTGACGTAGCCGAGCCGCCCGGTGCTGAGCTGCACACCGATGACGTACAGGTAGACCGCGTCGCCGCGGCCGGTGTTGTTGGTGACGGTGACGGGGAGCGGGTCGGGTCCGATCGCCTGGGCGGGCGAGGCGGTCGCGGCGACGGCCAGCGGGACTGCCAGCGCGGTCGCGGCGAGCGCGCCGAGGACCTTTCGTCTGGTACGCATGTCGCGGAACCTCACATTCTCGATGAGGTGGACGGATCCCGCAGCGGGCGACTGCGAGAGCGCTCTCCAGGCCTCGTCGGGTCCGGGACTGTTCCCGGACCCGACCACGATGCAGGGCTACATCGCGATGACACAAGTTCCCGAGTGCTTGAGAGAGCGCTCTCACGATACGATGCGCGCAAATCCCCGGTCAATAGACGGTGAACGATGACGAGCCGGGCCGCGCACACCGCGCGGCCCGGCTCGGGTGCCCGGCTTCGGGTCAGTGCACGAACTCCGTGGTGACGTTCGCGTCGACAAGGTCGCCGAAGCCGTACACCCAGGCCTGGCCGATCGGGTCGCCGAGCTGGGCGCGCAGCCAGTAGGCGCTCCAGCGGGCCACGGTCTCCACGCTCTGCGCCTGGGCGAGGGTCTGCGGGGACAGGTCGGGCCGCGCGCCGGCCGGGTTCTGCGCGTCGGTGATGCCGTAGTGGTTGGCTCCGAGCACGCCGGCGTACAGCTTGGGCGGCGAGGTGACGCCCTGGTAGGTGGCGTAGCCGTTGGCCGGGCTGCCGACGCCGTCGGCGCTGCCCTGGATGAGGGCCACCGGGACCGTGTTGGCCACCGGCGGGGTGGTGCCGGTGCCGGGCTGGGTGTTGTTGGTCCCGTACAGCGCGACCGCCTTCAGCTGCGGCGGGGCGGGCGCGGGCACCGTGCAGAACGGCGGGGTGCAAAGGCCGGTGGTCAGGTTCAGCGCCGCCGCGCCGCCGAAGGAGTGCCCGAGCAGCAGCAGCCTGCCCGGGTCGAGCGCGCCCAGCAGCGGCGAGCCGGCGCGGGCGTTCTCGGCCTGGGCCCACGTCACCGTCCAGCCGGCCTGCGCGCCGGTGGCGTAGAGGCCGGGCTGGCCGAACAGCACCTGGAAGTGGTTGGGCACGACGACCGCGAAGCCGTACGAGGCGACCTTGGCGGCGTAGCCCGAGTACTGCGCCTTGTCCACGTTGGCGCCCTGCAGCAGCAGCACCACCGGCCACGGGTCGTGGGGTGAGCTGGTGACCGGGTGGTAGACGTCGGCGGCGTCGCCGTTGACGGTGCTCGCGTAGACGGTGACCGAGGAGTACGCGGCGGAGGCGGGCACGGGTGCGGCCAGCGCCGCGGTCACGGCGGCGAGGGTGGCGGTGAGAGCGGCGACGGCGGCACGCCGTACACGGTGGCTCGATGTTCTCACGACGAGGTTCCCGTTTCTGTAGGCGAAACAGTGTTTCGTATCGAGAGACATATTGGAGTCTGTGGCCACGTACGTCAATGCGTGGCGGCCCGGTCCGTCGATGCGCAAAACGACTCAAAGCCGAAAGAGCATTCGCAAAACGAGCTGCCGCCGCCGCATGATCGAAGCGGGAACGCCGGTCGTTTCCGCAGGTCGCCAGGGATGAGGGGAGCGCTGCCGTGGGGATCGAGGAAAAGTTCGTCAACCTGTCGCGCCGGTTCGTGGCGCGCACCGTGCAGACCGCCGGGCGACTGGCCGGCTACCCGCGCTGGGAGATGGACGGCCGGCTGATGGGCGCCAAGATCGACGACGACGCGGCCCGGGAGGCGGACAAGGACCGGCTCAAGGCCCTGGAGGCGGTGAGCCGCTTCACCGCGGAATGGCCCGGCCTGCTCGACACCCAGCGCATCCCACCCGTCGTGAGCACCGGCCCGATGCCGCATTTCCGTCCGTAGCAGTCCGCCTCGGACATAGCATGGCCAGCGAGAGTGCGTGAACAGACCGCTGCGGCGCGCCGCGCGACGTCGGGGGAGCCCATGAGCACAGCCATCATGAACACGCTCACCGAGGACGAGATGATGCTCGTCCGCGAGACCGAGCGGGAGCGGCTCACCGGCCTCGACGAGGACGGTCTGCTCGACCTGCACGACCGCATCCGGCGGGCACGCAACAAGTACGTCAAGCTCTACCGCCGCCAGTCCGGCCTGCGCGTCGCCGAGTCCGGGGGGCGGGGCAAGGCCAACCCCAAGGGCACCCGCGACCGGCAGAAGGCCGAGGTGTTCGAGGACGCGCTGGCCCGGGTCAGCCGCGCCGTCGCGCTGGCCGCGAAGGCCAGCGCGCAGCAGCTCAAGGCCGAACGGCTGCAGCTGGCCAAGGAGAGCCGCAACACCACCCCGCCCCGGCCCTCCCGCCCGCCGGCCAAGGCCCGGCCGAGCAGCCAGGTCGCCGACCGGTCACCGGACTCGCCGGGCCTGCGCAAGCGCCAGGCCTCATCCCGCGCGGCCGGGGCGCGCCGGCAGGCGGGCCGCGACAGCCGTTGACGTCGCGGGCCGGGGACGCGTGATACGGCGGCGGTTCGCCGACCCGAGCCGGTGGTAAAGCGCCCTGCCGACTGTGTGGCAGCAAGTGAGGGGCACGGCGCTGGACGCCGTGCCCCTCACCGCTCACCTGCAGCCGGTCAGTTCGTGCTCACCCCGCCGAACACCGGCACGTCGGTGCTCAGGCCGTAGTTGACGACGTAGTTGGTGCCGTTGCCGCTGCGGATGATGGACCAGTTGCCGGTCGAGGGCCGCCAGATCGCGACGTCGGTCTTGCCGTCGCCGTCGTAGTCGCCGGGCGTTGCCACGTCACCGGACTGGCCCCAGGTGACGACGTAGTTGGTGCCGTTGCCGCTGCGGATGATGGACCAGTTGCCGGTGGAGGGCCGCCAGATCGCGACGTCGGTCTTGCCGTCGCCGTCGTAGTCGCCGGGGGTCAGGACGTCGCCGCTCTGGCCCCAGGTCGTGTTCGTGACGGTGCCGGTGCTGCTCTTGCGGATGCTCCAGGTGCCGTTCGCCGGGTGGAACACGGCCTGGTCGGTCTTGCCGTCGCCGTCGAAGTCGCCGACCACGGGCTTGTCCCCGCTGACACCGAGGTTGACTGCGTAGTTGGTGCCGTTGCCGCTGCGGATGATGGACCAGTTGCCGGTCGAGGGCCGCCAGATCGCGACGTCGGTCTTGCCGTCGCCGTCGTAGTCGCCGGGCGTTGCCACGTCACCGGACTGGCCCCAGGTGACTGCGTAGTTGGTGCCGTTGCCGCTGCGGATGATGGACCAGTTGCCGGTGGAGGGCCGCCAGATCGCGACGTCGGTCTTGCCGTCGCCGTCGTAGTCGCCGGGGGTCAGGACGTCGCCGCTCTGACCCCAGGTCGTCGCGGAGCCGCCGCTGCCGCTCTTCATGATGTTCCAGGTGTTGGTCGACGGCCGGAGCACCGCCTGGTCGGTCTTGCCATCACCGTCGAAGTCCGCGATCCGCGGGCTGTCGATGATCTTCGTGTACCGATAGGCCTGGTAACCACTGGTGGCGTGCCCGTCCAGGGTCGCGTCGGAGAAGGAGTGGCCGGGGTTGAAATCGACCGGCGTCGAGCCGAAGGCGTAGTAGGAGAAGGTGCTGGCGCTCTCCCAGCCGCCGAAGAGGATGCCGTGTCCACTGGTGATCAGGAAGTCGCCCGGCTTCAGCTCCGAGCGGGAGATGGCGATGACATCCGGGTGGCTCGCGAACCCGCCGGTGCTCGGCTGGGTGCTCATGTGCAGGGCCATGGCGATGTAGCCCGAGCAGTCGGTCCGGTAGTTGTCTCCCTGCGGGTCCGGATAGGAGCCACTCTGGTTGTAGGAGATGCTGCCGGCGCGGTCCAGCCAGTACTCGGCACGCTCGATGACCTCCGCCCGGGTGATCGATCCGCCCTTGACCGATGCTGCATGGGCGGCCGTGGGCGTGGCCGACAGGTCGACGGCGAGGCCGACACTCGCGCCGAGCCCGGCAGCGAGGGCGAGGCCGAGCATGCCGCTGGCCAGCCTGCGGTACGTGGGGGTGTGGGTACGCATCGTGGTTTCCGTTCTGATGAAGGGTGTGAGTCATCGCGACGGGGCCCGGAGGACACCGCCTTGCCTTTACGAAAGAGTCAGATAAGTTGCCAGCCCTGCATTGCGGGGGCATCCAGTACGCGCTTGATCAATTCGATTGCCGCGTCGTGTGCGCGGCTTTCATCGGCTACTCGAATGAAGAGGGCGATCGCCATTGCTTCGGGTCGGATTCGAACTCTGATGTGCTCGACTCCTCCGTCCTGTCCGGCGTGAGCCCAGATCAGGTCGGTCAGGATCGGTTCGCTGCTCGCCAGTCGTGCCTGGTGGTCGCCCCGCAGGTTGATCTTGACGAGGTGCATGTCACCCCCATTCATTGCCGCCGTTCGTGGAAACGGCGGTCGAAGCGGCAGCGGCGGCCGGACTCTGGGCGAGGAACATTCCAGACAGAGAGAGGATTATCGCGATCACGGCCGCGCTCGCTGTACGCTTCATTTCCGTTTCCCCGTTTCCATCACTTTCCGAACCCCTTCGGCTCGCTGGAACAAGAATGTCCGAGCGAATTCGCGAAGTCATCGGAAACGCACTGGCACCAACGTGCCCTGCACTTTGGTGCCAGCAGCGGGCAGTCGAATGTGGCATGTTTCGGCAGCTCGAAGCCTGTACGTCGAACCATTCACTGCAAACAGCCGGAATGCCGTATCGGGTGCTAATCGGACATGCCTTGCGCCTTCCCAAGTCATGATCGATACTTCGGGCGAGCAAGTTACGGGGGTAATGAGATGCTCGCGCCGCTGGGAATCAGTGCATTCGCCGAGTCCGTGTACCGGGCGATGCTCGCCGACCACACGTTGGGTGTCGAGCAGCTCGCGGAGCGCCTCGAATCCACCGAGAAGCAGGTACGTCAGGCACTGGACCAGCTCGCCGACCTCTCCCTGCTGGCCGACGAACAGAGCGGTGCAGGTGTGCGCGCCGTCGGCCCGTCGGTCGGCCTCAACGCCCTGCTCGCTCGAGCCGAGTCCGAGATGCTGGAACGCCAGCGGCAGATCGCCGCTACCCGCGAGGCGGTTGCGGCGATCGCGCTCGAACAGGCGAGGCATGCCGAGCGCGACAACGCGGTGCGCCACGAGGGTGTCGATGCCGTCCGCGCACGTATCGCCGAGCTTTCGCGCGTCGTCCGCAGCGAGTGCCTGTCACTCAACCCGCGCAGCGCGCAGACTGCCGACGCCAAGTCCGCCAGCACTCCCCTGAACCAGCAGATGATCGAGCGCGGGGTGCGGCTGCGGTGCATCTACCAGGAGAGCTACCGCAACGATCCTGCCCTGGTCACCTATGCCCGCTGGTTGACGGGTCTGGGTGGCGGCCTGCGAACGACGTCCACCGTCCCGATGCTCGCCATCATCTACGACCGCGAGATCGCCATGCTGCCTCTCGACCCCGGCAATAGCAGGCTCGGCGCGGTCGAGGTCCGCAGTCCGGGGGTGGTAGCCGCCGTCCACGCGTTGTTCGAGCAGATCTGGGCCGGCGCGGTGGCTTTCGGGCAAGCCGCCCCCACCGACGCCAACGGCCTCGACTCGCAGTCGAAGCAGCTGATCCAGCTGCTGGCCGATGGGCAGACCGACGAGATGGCAGCCCGCAAGCTCGGCGTGTCGCTGCGCACCGTACGTCGGATGGCCGCAGACCTCATGGATCGCCTCGGCGCGCGCAGCCGCTTCCAGGCCGGCCTGGAAGCGGGTCGGCGGGGCTGGCTGTGATCAGCACGGTGCGCCTGCGCCTGCGGCCGGTCGGATGCTCGCGCCGCTTGCCCGGGTGAGCCCGGTCGCGGCTGGGGGGCCGCCCGCTGTGAAGTGACCCGGTGCTCGGTGTTGTCGGTCAGCCCTTGGCGACGGCAGGCTCGAGCAGGTTGAGGGTGAGGTCGGCGAGGAAGCGGGTCAGTGCGGTCCGTTGCCGCCACACAGTGGTGAGCTGCTCGGTCGGCGGCGCGCCCAGCGTCTCGTACGGCAGCGAGGTGAGGGCGGCGCGGGCGGCCAGGCCCCCGACGTAACCGTAAGTGACCGCGTCCGGGTCGGGGTCGACGCCGTTGGTGCGCATGCCCTCGAGGTAGGCCGGCACGATCATGTCGTGGATCGCCGGCAGTGCGGCAGCGTCCACATGTCCGGCATGGGCCAGGCCGACCAGCAGCTGGCCGAGGTCGAAGCCGATCGCCAGCGGGCACTGGAACGCGACGTCGATGGCCACGAACACGTCCGGTTCGCCGCGCGGGACCAGCAGGTTCTGGGGGCTCGCGTCGCCGTGCGCCAGCGCCTGCGGCAGCGCGTCGAGCCGGTCCAGGATCTCGGGCACGGCCGCGGCGATGCGGCGCAGATCGTCGCGCAAGCGGGCGTCGACCGTGGACACGACCAGGGGATGGGCCCAGATCCCGTCCTCGTCGAGGGCGGGGACCGAGCCGCGCATGACCCGGTTGCCGACCAGCATCCGCAGCGCCCACCCCGGTTCGCCCGCGCCGGCGAGCAGCTCCGGGGTGCTGCGCAGGGCGGCGAGCCCGCCGAGCGCCGTGGCGGCGCGCCGGTAGTGGTCGAGGGTCCACTCGGCATCGGCGATGGCGTCGACGTCCTCCATCCACAGCAGCAGACGCTCGTCGTCCAGTTCGGTGATCCGGTACAGGACGGGGACGCGCAGCCCCTCCGGCAGGTGTCCGGCGAACGGCTGCTTCCACATCGCCAGCTCCTGCCGCCACGGCAGGGTCCGGCACAGCTCGTCCCGGAACTGCTCGGGCACCAGGTGCAGCAGCGGCCAGTGCCGCGCGTGGTGCACCAGTTTGACGAAGACGCTCCACGGGCGGCCGTCGCCCGCGCCGCGTACGCGGGCCAGGCCACCGGTGGCGGGGGAGCCGGACTGGTAGGCGATCGGCTCGACGTGCCAGGGGCCGGGGTCGGTGTCCGTGCCGAGCACGAGCTTGGCGACCTCGGCCACTTCCGTTGCGGACAGTTCCATCACCGGCTCCGGGATAGTAAGGCTACCTGACGACCTGGGGAGATAGTAAGGTAGCCTGATGAGTTCGGTCAACGGCGATCCCCCGCACGTGTTCGACCTGCTGGGGCAGGCGCTGACCGCCGGCCGGCGGGGCATGGAGGCCGAGGTCGCCGATGAACCGCACCACCTGCGCGGCTCGCATCTGCGACTGCTCTCGATGACCCCCGCCGAAGGGCTGCGCCCCACCGAACTCGCCGCCCGCGTCGGCATGACCAAGCAGTCCCTCGGCGAGTTCGTCGCCACCATGCAGCAGGCCGGTTTCCTGCACGTCGACCCGGATCCCGCCGACCGGCGCGCCCGCATCGTCCGACCCACCGCCAAGGGCCTGCGCCTGCAGGCGCGCATCCTGGAGATCCTCGCCGAGACCGAGAACCGCTGGCGCGACGAGGTCGGCGCGCGGGACTGGGCCGTCTTCCACCGGGTGCTGAGCCACCTTGCCGCCGGAAAGGCTCCCGCCGACGGTTCGCGTTGACCGGCCATACAAAGAATGTCCGGAAAGAGCGAAGGGCGTCCGCGTCGCTTCGCGGCCTCGCCCACCCGGATCGAAATGCGTCGGTGAAACGGCCGGGTTTGCACCGCGTCGGTTGATTGCGCCATCCGCGCGGCTGCGACCTGCGTCGATGTCATCGGTTCGGCTTCTTGTGCGCATCGTTTGGATCCTGTTCGGACACTGATTGACTACGTTCTGACCGTTGAGACTCTGGTGCCGGATTGCCTTCTTGTGCAACGATCCCTTCGCATTCCCCCTAGCGGCGCTCTCCTGTTCCGGACCGCTCTGCGGCTCCGTGCGCCGCCACCTCCGCTCAGGCCCTAGAAAGGTGTCCGGATGAGAACACCCAGGTGGCTACGAGCTGCGTTCGTGGGGGTTCTCGTCGTGCCGCTGACCGGCGCGACGTGGACCACTCCCGGAATGGCGGCTCCGCAGCCCTCGCCCTTCAAGGCGAACAAGGTGACGGCGACGTCGCACATCACGGCGGACAAGACCCCCAGCAGCCGCCTCGCGCAGACCGACCCGTCGCTGCTCGGCCGCACCGACACCGCCCTGGTGCCGGTGCTGGTGAAGCTCGACGTCGACGCCGTGGCGACCTACGCCGGCGGCATCGACGGCTACGCCGCGACCAGCCCGCGCGTCACCGGCAAGAAGCTGTCGGGCAACGCCGCGGAGAAGCGTTACGAGGGCTACCTCGCCCAGCGTGAGGACGCGTTCGTCAAGGCCCTCGGCAACGTCAAGGGCGCCAAGGCCGGGCAGCGGCTGCGCACCGTGTACGGCGGTGTCGCGGCGGTCGTTCCCGCCAACAAGATCGCCGACGTGCTGAAGATCCCGGGCGTGTCCGCGGTGCAGAAGGACGAGCTGCGCAAGACGCTCACCGACGCCAGCGCCCCGTTCATCGGTGCGACCTCGCTCTACCCGGGCCTGGGCGGCACCGCCAACGCGGGCAAGGGCATCATCATCGGTGTCATCGACACCGGTGCGTGGCCGGAGCACCCGTCCTTCGCCGACCAGGGCAACCTGGGCGCTCCGCCGGCCAAGGCCGACGGCACGCCGCGCGAGTGCGACTTCGGCGACAACCCGCTGACCCCCGCCACCGACGTCTTCGTCTGCAACAAGAAGCTCATCGGCGGTGCCAAGTTCCTGGACACCTACGACGCGCAGACCGGTGACGACATGTACCCGTCGGCGCGTGACAGCGGCGGCCACGGCACGCACACCGCGTCCACGGCGGCCGGCAACAAGCTCACCTCGGCGACGGTGTTCGGCGTCGAGCGCGGTCCTCTGAACGGCGTCGCCCCGGGTGCGTGGGTGTCGGTGTACAAGGCCCTCGGCCCGCAGGGCGGCTACAGCTCCGACCTGGCCGCGGCCGCGCAGCAGGCGATCCTCGACGGCGTGTCGGTGATCAACTACTCGATCTCGGGTGGCAGCAACCCGTTCACCGACGCCGTGGAGCTCACGTTCCTCGACGCGTACGCGGCGGGCGTGTTCGTGTCGGCCTCGGCCGGCAACTCGGGCCCCGGCTCGGCGACCACCGACCACGTGTCGCCGTGGGTCACCACGGTCGCGGCGTCGACCCAGGTCCGTGAGTTCGTGTCCACGCTGACCCTCAAGTCGGGTGCGGACACCCTGGTGCTGCACGGCGCGTCGATCACCTCCGGGGTCGGCGAGCTGCCCGTGGTGATGGCCTCGTCGTACGGCGACCCGCTGTGCCAGGCCGACGCCCCCGCCTCGGTCGCCGGGAAGATCGTGGCGTGCCAGCGCGGCGTCAACGCCCGCGTGGAGAAGGGCTACCACGTCAAGGCGGGCGGCGCGGCAGGCATGATCCTGTTCAATGCCGCACTGGCCGACATCGAGACCGACAACCACTACCTGCCGACGGTGCACCTGGCCGACGGCACGCAGTTCAACGCGTTCGTGGCGGCCCACCCGGCCGGCATCACCGCGTCGTTCACGGCCGGGCAGAAGCAGAACGGCCAGGCCGACGTGATGGCGGCGTTCTCGTCGCGCGGCCCGGGCGGGCTGGGCATCAAGCCCGACATCACCGCCCCGGGTGTGCAGATCCTGGCGGGCAACACGCCCACCCCGGACGCCGTCGAGGGCGGCCCGGCGGGCGAGTACTTCCAGGCCATCGCCGGCACGTCCATGTCCGCCCCGCACATCGCGGGCGCGGCCGTGCTGCTCAAGGCCGCGCACCCGACGTGGACGCCCGGCCAGATCAAGTCCGCCATGATGACCACGGCGAAGACGTCGGTCGTCAAGGAGGACACGGTCACCCCGGCCGACCCGTTCGACCACGGTTCGGGCCGCCTGGACCTGACGAAGGCGTCCAACCCGGGCATCACCTTCGACGAGACCGCCGAGCGCATGTTCGCGCTGGGCAACGACCCGCTCGCGGCGGTGCACCTGAACCTGCCGTCGATCAACGTGCCGACCCTGCCGGGCCGGGTCTCGACGTACCGCACCGCGACCAACGTGAGCAACAAGGCGCAGACCTACAAGGTCACCACGTCGGCTCCGGCCGGTAGCAAGATCACCGTGGCGCCGGCGACGTTCACGCTGAACCCGGGCAAGTCCGTGAAGCTGAAGGTCACCATCGAGTCGAACGCGCCCACCGGGCAGTACTTCGGCCAGATCGACCTGGACGCGACCCGGGCCGGCATGCCGACCCTGCACCTGCCGGTGGCGTTCGTGCCGCAGCAGGGCAACGTCAGCCTGACCAGCACCTGCGCCGCGGGCTCGATCCCGTTGTCGGGCAGCACCACCTGCACGGTGACCGCGACGAACAACGCGTTCGCCGACGCCGACGTCGACCTCAAGACCGTGCTCAACGGCAAGCTCAAGGCCACCGGCGTCACCGGTGCCACCCTGGACACGCCGTGGCAGGTCACCAAGAACAACGTCGCGCTGACCGGCGCCAAGCCGGGCGTGCCGTCGATCGCCCCGGGTGCGGGACCGGCGGGCTACATCCCGCTGGCGGCGTTCGGCATCACGCCGGACCCGCTCGGTGACGAGTCCGTCATCAACTACAACGTGCCGCCCTACGTGTACAACGGCATCACGTACACCTCGATCGGCATCCTCTCCAACGGTTACGCCGTCGTCGGCGGCGCCACCAGCGAGGACAACAACTGCTGCGCCCTGACCCAGATCCCGGACACCGCCCGCCCGAACAACGTGCTGGCACCGTTCTGGACCGACCTCGACGGCAGCAACGACGAGGGCCTGCGGGTGGCGACGCTGACCGACGGCGTCAGCACCTGGCTGGTCATCGAGTGGCAGGTGGACGTGTGGGGCACCAACTCCAACCGCCACTTCCAAATCTGGATCGGCGTCAACGGCACGCAGGACATCTCGTACGCGTACGACGCGGCCGCGCTGCCCGCCGACCCGGGTGGTCAGGCGTACATCGTGGGCGCGGAGAGCGCTGACGGCACCGGCGGCGAGCAGCTCCCCGTCGGCACCCTGCCGACCGAGGACCTGGTCGTCACCAGCACCGACCCCGCCCCGGGCGGCTCGGTGTCGTACACGATCAACGTCCGCGGCATCCAGACCGGGTTCGGCGCTCTCACCACTGAGATGACCGCCTCGACCGTGCCGGGTGTCACCGTGGTCGGCTCCGCCGTGGTCGTGCAGAAGCCCGGCACCGCCGGGCAGCAGCCCTGATCGCAGTGAGCTGAAGCCGGGGTGCGCGAACCTGCGCACCCCGGCTTTTCGCCGCCTGGGTCAGGCGGTCGCGCGCTGCCGGGGCGGCGGCACGCGTACCCACGCCATGCCCGCCGCGGTCGCCGCGGCCACGCCCAGGTCGGTGTCCTCGAACACCACGCAGTGCTCCGGTGCGACCCCGAGCCCCGCAGCGGCCAGCAGGAACGCCTCCGGGTCCGGCTTGGCCCGGGTGTAGTCCTCCGCGCACACCATCAGGTCGAAGCGGTCCAGCAGGCCCAGCGTGGTCAGCGACGCGCTCACCGACGCGCGGGCGCCCCCGGAGACCACCGCGAACGGGATCCGCCCATGGGCGTCCTCGATGTGCGCCAGTACCTCCGGCACCGCGGTCAGCTGCGGCAGCAGCTGCTGGTACAGGCCCTCGCGGCGCTCGTCGACCTCGGCCACCGGCATCGCCAGGCCACGGGTGGCGTTCAGGTCGGCGATGATGTCGGGCACCGTACGGCCGCCCCACGCGTAGAACAGGTCCTCCGGGAAGTCGCAGCCCCACTCGCCGACCGCCTGCGACCAGGCACGGTAGTGCAGCGGCATCGAGTCGGCGACGGTGCCGTCGCAGTCGAACAGGTAGGCCCGGAACTCCCCGGGCGGCAGCGGCAGCATCACCCGCAGCAGGCTACCCGGATGAGAGCTACCGGCTCACCGCGTACCAGGTCCGGGTGGGACGTGCCACGGAGGTACAGGTGCCGTCCACGGCCGACGGTCCGGATCCGGCTGATCCGGACCGCCCTGTCGGCGAGGTCGCGGTGTGCGGGTCACTGGTCCTGGATCAGGCCGAGCACGTTGCCGTCGAGGTCGGTGACGGTGGCCACGAGACGACCGCCGCCGACGTCCTGGGCGGGCTGCCGCACGGTCGCGCCCGCGGCGGTCACCTCGGCGAGCTTCGCCTCGATGTCGGGCACGTGCCAGTACGTCACCGGCGAGGTCAGGCCCTGCGGCCCGGCAGCGGGCACCAGGCCGATCTGCTGGCCGGCGGCGTCGAAACCGACGTAGTACGCCGAGTCGGTCTGCGGCGCCACGCCGAGCAGGGCGCTGTACACGGCCTTCGCGGCGGCGAGGTCGGACACGGGGTGCAGCACGGTCTGGACGCCGTGGGTGGAAGAGCCGGTCATGATCACTCCTATGGTCGTGGGCCGTCGTGGCCCGTTCGGCGGGCTGTCTGCCAGCGGGAACTGGTCAGAGCTTGTCGTTTCGAGGGGGATGCGGGCATCCGTGGCGACCACGGAACCGGCCACGGAACGCCGGTGCGGAGCGCCTAGGACCGCGGCGATGCCGCCGCCCCGACGGGGACCAATGGGCCGCCCGGGGACATGGGCCGGACCGGGGCCGGTGCGGCGGCCGTGCCCGTCCTCCGTCGGCCGAACCGCAGCGCGGCCGCGACGGCAAGGCCCAGCGCGATCGTGAGCAGCGCGGAGATCAACAGCGTGGCGCGACCGCCGATCGCCGTCACGACGGGCCCGCCCAGCAGCGTGCCCAGGCCGGTGGCGGGGGCGGTCAGCGCGGACCGGGCGGCGAGCACGCGGCTGAGCACCTGCGGCGGGGTCCCGCGCTGGAACAGGGCGGTGGAGATCGCGGTGAACGGGCCGTAGATCAGGCCGCCGAACGCGAACCCGACCAGCCCGGGTACGACGGCGTCGGTCAACCCGAGCGGCAGCAGGGCGGCGCCCCAGCCGACGATGACAGCGACCACGACCCGCCAGGGCGGAAGGTGGCGCAGCAGCACCGTGGCGAGCGAGCCTGCCGTCGCCCCGATCCCGAACACGGTCCAGTACAGGCCGAGCAGGCCGGGTGAGCCGTGCAGGCCGTGCGCGACGTGCACGGGCAGGGCGACCTCGACCGGGCCGTACAGGAAGAAGAAGACGCAGGTGACGGCGAGCAGCCCGAGCAGGCGCGGCCGGTCGAGGATGGCGCGCCAACCGCTGCTCTCCGGCGCGTCCGACGGGTCCGTGGTGCCGGCGGTGGTCGCCTGTCGCGCGGCGAGCGTCCACGCGGCGACCGCCAGCACGGCGAAGCTCGCCGCGTCCACGCCGATCACCCAGCCCGGCCCGGTCAGCGCGGTCAGCCCACCGGCCAGCCCCGGGCCGACGACGAACGCCGACTGCGCGAACGTCGACAGCAGCGCATTGCCGGTGACCTGGTCGTCCTCCGGCAGCAGCTCTGCCACCAGCGTGTACACCCCGGCGCTGCCCCAGGCGTGCAGCAGTGACGACACCGCCAGCAGCGCGACGAACACGACCGGCTCCAGCAGACCGTTCACCGCCAGCACCGCGACCGCGCCCAGCGTCACCGCGCGCACCGAGGCGTCCGCAGCGACCAGCTGCGCGGCCCGCAGCCGCCGCATCAGCGGAGCGAGCACGGCCGCGCCGAGCGGGGCCGGCAGCGCGTACGCCGCGACCGCCAGCCCGGTCCAGACACCGGCCTGCCCGTCCGGCGCGATCTGCACCGCGAGCCACGCCACCGCGACCATGCTCATGCCGTCGCCGAGGGCCGAGACCAGCTGCGCGGGCATGATCCAGCGCAGTGCCGGATGCCTGCCCAGCCGGCCGACGGAGCCGATCCAGGACCGCGCGCCGTCTCGCAGTTGCTTCATCTCGTGCTCCGTTTCCGAGTTCCCGTGTGCCTGCTCTGAGCGTCGTCGCGGCGCGCCGCGAGGGCATCGGTGCCGACCACGGAAAGCACCTCGGATTCGCGCCACGTGGCGGTGCGCCAGAATGGGGCCCATGACGGCGACGACGGTGGACATCTCGGCCCGGGAGTCCGAAGTGCTGGCGCTGCTGGGCGAGCACCTCAGCAACGCCGAGATCGGGGCCCGGCTGTTCATCTCGGTGCGGACGGTGGAGAGCCACGTGTCCTCGCTGCTGCGCAAGGTCGAGGCCCCGGACCGGCGGGCGCTGGCCCAGCGCGCGTCCGAGCTGACCCGCATCGACCGCGCCCAGCCCGCGCCGGCGCTGCCGACGCCGCTGACCTCGTTCGTCGGCCGCGCGCAGGAACGGGCCGAACTGGCCGGCCTGCTCAAGGCGCACCGGCAGGTGACCGCGCTGGGTCCCGGCGGCGTCGGCAAGACCCGGCTCGCGCTGGTGGTGGCTGCCGACGTGGCCGGCGAGTTCGCCGACGGCGTGTGGTTCGTCGACCTGGTCCCCGTCACCGACCCGGGCGCGGGTGCCGTCGCGGCGGCCGTCGCCGCCGCCCTCGGCCTCGGCGAGCAGCCCGGCCGCGCCATGGACGAGTCGGTGTACGCCGCGCTCGCCGACCGGCAGGCCCTGCTGGTGCTCGACAACTGCGAACACGTCCGCGACGGCGTCGCGCCGTTCCTGGAGCGGCTGCTCGCCACCTGCCCCCGGCTGACGGTGCTGACCACCAGCCGTGCCCGGCTGATGGTGCCGTTCGAGCGGGTGTACCAGGTCCCGCCGATGTCGCTGGCCGGCGACGGCGAATCCGACGCGGTCGCGCTGTTCCTCGACCGGGTCAGCGAGCTGCGCTGGCCGCCCGACACCGTGCTCCGCGAGCACATCGCCTCGGTCTGCGAGCGCCTGGACGGGGTGGCGCTGGCGATCGAACTTGCCGCCGCCCGGTGGCCGACGCTCGGGCTCGACGGCCTCACCGCGGGACTGTCCGACCAGCTGCGGCTGCTGTCCGGCGGCTCCCGGACCGACGAGCGGCACCGCTCCGTGCGCGCCGCCCTGGACTGGAGCCACGCCCTGCTCGACCCGGCCGACCAGGCACTGCTGCGCCGGATGGCGGTGTTCGTCGCCCCGTTCACCGTCGACGCGGCGGCGCGGGTGGCCGGCCTGGAGCCGCCGGTCGTCGCCGACGGGCTGGCCCGGCTGGCCGAGCAGAGCCTGCTCGTGGTGACCGCGACGGCGAACCGCACCGAGTACCGGGCGCTGGAGACCATCCGCCAGTACGGCATCGAGCGGCTCGCCGAGGCCGGTGAACTCGACGACGCCCGCGCTCGGCATCTGCGCTGGTGCCTGGCGCAGGCCGCTGACATGGCCGGGGCGCGTACCGACCTGCGGGCCCGCTTCGACGCCACCGCCGACGACCTGCGCGCGGCGCTGGCCTGGGCCGCCGACCGGCCGGAGCAGCGTACGGATATGCACCACCTCGCCCGGCACATGGCCGAGCTGAGCTTCACCCGCACCTACGTCGGCGAGTCGCAGCTGCGCTACGAGCAGGCTGCCGCGCTCACCGACGACCCCGCCACCGCCGCGGAGCTGCTACGCGCCGCCGCCGCCGTGGCCGGCTGCCGCATGCGCGGGGAGGACATGTACCGCCTGCACCGTGCCGCCGCCGACGCCTCCCGCCAGGCCGGGGACACCGCGGGGGCAGCCCGTGACCTGGCCACCGCCGCGACCAACGCGCACCGGTTCTGGAGCAAGTTCGAGCAGCTCCCGCCACATGACGAGACCATCGCCCTCGTCGCCCAGGCCCGGGACCTGGCCGGCGACGACCCGGCCGCACAGGCCGCCGTGGCGCTGGCCGAGGCCGGGGTGCTGGCCGACGCGTTCGGCGCGGCGCAGGGCCCGGCCGACAACGCCGTGGACGACACGACCGCGCGTACCGAACTGGCCGTCGAATTCGCCGCCCGCACCGGCGACCCGCTCGCCGAGTCCGCCGCCCTCGACGCGCTCACCGGCGCGCAGAGCTGGGCCGGCGACGCGTTCGCCGCCGCGGCCACCGCCCGGCGCAGGGTCTCGCTGCTCTCGCCACTGCCGCAGACCCCCGCCGTGACCCACGAACTGCTCGACGCCCTCGGCATGGCCACCGAGGCCGCGTTGGGCGCGGGCGACCTGCCAGCGGCGCGGCGCTGGGGCCGGCGGCTGGCCGAGCATCCGCTGCTGGCCGAGGTCGGGCACCGGGCCACGAGCTGGCTGCTCGTCGTCGACGCGCTGGCGGGCGACGTCGACGAGGTGCTCGCGGTCAGCGAGCGCTTCCTGGAGGCCTGGCAGCGGGCGGGCAGCCCCGCCCGGTCCGTGCTCGGCCCTGCCGTGGCCGCCGTCGCGATGGTCCACGGCCTGCGCGACGACCATGAGGCCCGGCGCGACTGGAACGCGGTCCTGCGGCAGCTCGGCACCCCGCCGGAGCACACCTACGGCTACGGCGCCGTCTTCGATGCGCTCGGCCTGCTCCACGAGGGCCAGCCCGACCTGGCGCTGCGCCGGATGGCACCCGAGCCCGCCGACGTGTGGAAATGGGTCACCTGGATCTGGCACCACTGGTACGTCGCTCTGCGCGCCGAAGCGTCGGTGCTTGCCGGAAGCCCGGACGCAATAGACCGGGTGGCCGCGGCGCGGACGGTCGTGGCCGGCAACCCGGTCGCCGAGGCGATCGTGGAACGGGCGCAGGCGCTGCTCGACGGCGAGCGGGAGCGGCTGCTCGCCACCGTGGACGCCTTCGACGCCGCCGGCTGCCGCTACCAGTCGGCCCGCACCCTGGTGCTGGCCGGGGGAAGCGACGCGGCCCGGGGCACGGCTGCCGTCGCCGCGCTCGGCCTGGCCCCGATGGCTCCCGCCCCACGCCTGATGCGGCGATGACCGGTCGGTAGCGGAACCGCGCTGTGCCACACCGCAGGTTTGGTGAGCCAGGCTCAGCTGGTGACGCGGCCCTCGGGCATGTCAACCACGAAGCACTCTGCGTAAAGGATGTCCAGGAGGCTGGCCCGCGCCAGCGAGAACGCCTCGGGCGTCAGATCGAGGCGCAGCCGGTAGTCGCGCGGGAACCCCAGCCGCTCCGCAGCCCGCCGGTTCAACTCCAGCGTCAGCACCTGTCCGATGAGCGTCCATGAACTGACCGCCCCGGTCGCCACGTCGCCGGCGCTGTTGATCACCTCATCGGTATCGCCCCACCTGCCGCCGTAGCGCAGGCGGATCATCACGACGTGCAGGCCGCCCGCGGACAGGATCAGCGTGGATTCGTCGTCGGTATCCCGGAAGTCGGCCCGGTCGACGCAGGGCATGCCGTCCACGCGGGCGACCGTACCAACGAGGCTCACGGGTCGTCGAACTGTTTCCGCAGACCGGGGCATCAGCGGGCCGAGTCCGGTGTGCGCAACCTGCGTGCGGGCACTGAACTGTTCGAGACCGTCCGATTCCGCCACCGGTAGGCCGGTCGCTGATGGGTGATCTCCGTTGCTCTCTGTCACGCCTCGCGGCAACGGGTATCACCCGCCGCGGTTACATCTTTTTCGATGTGGGCACATCAAAAAAGATGTAACCGCAGGGCGGACGGTCCTCTCTCCGCTCCTTCCTCAGCGCTGAGCGGACCATTGCGGATTCCGCCAAGGCCGCCAAAATGGCCGACGTGGACGAGGGAATCAAGGAAGCGGAGCAGACGAACGGCCTGGCGCGGGCCCAGGCGCTGCGGGATCTGCTGGAGAACGGCCGGGATCTTGACACGCCTCGGCTGGAGGCGGTCGCGGTCGAGCTCGGCCTGCCGCCGGCCGACGTGCTCCTGGTGGCCGGCCATCCGATCCCGGGGCGGCTGCTGCCGCCGGAGCGCGACCTCGAGGTCCTGCGCGAGTTCGGCTACCGGGTTTCGTTCTGCGGCCATCCGCAGCTCGCCGCCCTGTGTGAATTCCTGGCGAGCATGCCGGACGAGGGCGCGACACCCGAGTCCCGCCCGGCCCGCGACGCGGCCGATCCTGAGCCGTTCCCGGCCGTGCTGGACGGTCTCATGCGCAACCGCGGCCTGGGGCTGCGGGAGTTGCCGTTCGTCGGACTGTCGCTACCCACCATCAGGTGCATGCTGGGCGGCGGAGGGCAATCGCTGTCCGCGCTGCAGCAGGTCGCCGGGCCGCTGGGCTGGCGCCTGGAGGACCTGGCCATGCTCGCCGGTGAACCGATGCGGCGACTGGGGCACGGCCCCTTGCTCTGCCGTCATGTCGGAGCGGTGTTCATGGCAGCCGTGCCTCGAACCACGAGCCAGTTGGTGCTCGCCGCGCGTGAGGCCGATCGGTTGAGCGCCCGCGAGGACCAGGGCTGGTGGCAGCCGGTCTCCTACGGCGTCGATGTCTGCCCGGACCTCCGTCGGTGATTGATGCCTGCGGCGTCGGGGTCGCGGGCCGTTCGGTGTGATCAGCCCGCGAACTCGATGCCGGTGAGTGTGACCTCGCGGTGCGCGGCGAGCCGTTCGGCCTGCTCGGTGACCGCCTGCCGGACCCGGGCCGGCATCGTGCCCCACGGCTCGACGGCGACCGTGAACTTCTTGCCCGACTTGCGGGGACGCCAGACGCCGACCAGCTCACCGTCGGACAGCACCGCACCCGGCCGTCCCAGCACGGGCCACAACTGCTTGGCGCGGGCCTCGTCGGCAACCAGCGTCGACCGGTCCTTGGCCTGCAGGAACAGGTCGTACGGGCCGAGCAGCCGGGTCGCCTCAGCGGGGGCAGAGGTCAAAGCGGGCTCGTCGTCGGCGAGCAGCCAGCGCCGTTCGCCGCCGACTTCGACCTCGACCACGTCCTCGGGCCAGTGCGCCTGCACATCCTTGACCGGCGCGTCGAGGTAGTCGGCGACGTGTTTCGGGGTGGCGGGGCCGAGCAGCCGCAGGTAGGCACGTAGCACGTCGAATCGCTCACCCGGCGCGGCCGCCTGGCGGAAGCCGGTGATGCGCCGCAGGACCGGGGGCGAGGTGCCGGGTTCCAGCTCCAGGCCCGCACGAAAAGCGGCCAGCCGGAACGGCATCTCGTACAGGTGGATGGCGTCGCAGGGGCGGCAGAAGCGCAGGTACGGCTCCGGAAGGACCTTCGCGACGGCTCCCGACACGTCGCCCTTGACCGTCGGCCTGGTCACGATCTCGCGCATCCGGGCGGCCACCTCGTCGAGGGCGGCCAGGTTCGCGATTCCGGCGGCTTTGAGTGGCTTGGACGCGTCGTAGATGCGCTTGCCGGCGTCGGCGTCGGAGAACGGTTCGACCGCCGCCGCGATCCGGCCCACGTCGGCCCGGCGGTACAGGTGCGGCGCGCCCCGGACCGTCCACAGCATGACTGTGTCCTGCTCAGACAGTGCCGAGACGTCGACGCCGCGGATCGCCAGCGCCCAGGCCGCGCCGTCAGTGCCGGTGTCCTGCACGCCGAGGTCGAGCACGGCGGTGTCGGCGAGCGCCCCCGCCGCCCGGTCGAGCTGCTGGGCCCGGACCCGGAAGTTCAGCACCTGCCGCCGATCGATCATCGGTCAAGCGTATCCGCGTGGCCCGACAGCCACCGGAACCGCGCGCCGTCCCGGCGGGCCGGCGGCGTCCTTTCGGCTTCGCCGGATCGGGCAGTCCATCGGGTCGGCTCGGCGGTCGGGCCGGTCGTAATCATGACCCGGAAATGGCTGAACCGGCCCTGCCGCGAGGGTTGTCCCAGACGTTAGGTTCGCGCAGACCACACTGAGTCGGGAGTTCGCGGATGCGCGTGTCGGTAAAGCACATTGGCGTGGCACTGGCGACCCTGCTGGTGGTGGTCGCGACGCCGGCCGTCACCGCGGCCGCCGACGTCACGCACACCGCCTGGACCTGGGGCGGCAACGGGCTGGGGCAGCTCGGCAACGGCACCACCACGGCCCGCCGTACGCCCGGCACCGTGCCGGGGCTGACCGACATCGTGCAGATCGCGGGCGGCCGCGACCACGTCGTCGCCCTCGACGCGAACGGTCGCGTGTGGACCTGGGGCGGCAACGCGTTCGGCCAGCTCGGCACGGGCAACACGACCACCCGGCTGTCGCCGGTGATGCTGCCCGGACTGACCGGCATCGTCGAGGTGGCGTCCGGGCACGACCACTCGATGGCGCGCACCGCGTCGGGCTCGGTCTACACGTGGGGTCTGAACACGACCGGGCAGATCGGCGACGGCTCGACCACCAACCGGCTCTCGCCGGTCGCGGTCCCCGGCCTCACCGACGCCGTGTCGCTGGCCGCCGGGCGGGACATGAGTTATGCCATCCGGGCCAACGGATTCGCGTACGGCTGGGGTCAGAACACCAACGGGGAGCTGGGCGACGGCACCACCACCCGGCGCACGTCGCCGGTGCGGGTCGGCACGCTCACCAACGTCGAGAAGCTCGCCGGCGGGCGCGACCACGGGCTGGCCCGCCTGGCCGACGGCTCGCTGTGGGCGTGGGGCTGGAACGCGTACGGCCAGGTCGGCGACGGTACGCTCACCAACCGGACCACGCCCGTGCAGATCTTCGCCGCCGGTATCGCCGACATCATCGCGGGCGCGCACCACTCGTACGCGCTGCGCACCGACGGCCAGGTGCTGTCCTGGGGCCGCAACTACCGCAACGAACTGGGCGACGGCACCAGTACCAACCGCACCCGGCCGGTGTCGGTGACCGGGGTGAGCTCCGCGGTGTCGATCGCGTCGGGCCGCGACCACGGCATCGCCGCGATGGCCGACGGCTCCGTGAAGACGTGGGGCTACAACGCCGACGGGCAGCTCGGCGACGGGACCACGACGAGCCGTCCCACCGCGATCACGGTGCCGGGGATCTCCGGCGTCACCGTGGCCGGGGGCGGCGGCCAGGCGTACTCGGTCGTGCTGGTCCCCGACGGCGGCAACCCGCCGTCCAACCAGGACCCGGTCGCCGCGTTCAGCTCCTCGTGCACCCTGCTGGCCTGCACGTTCGACGGCACCGGCTCGGACGACCCGGACGGCGACGTCACCGGGCACACGTGGACGTTCGGTGACGGCGGCACCGGCAGCGGGCCGAACCCGTCGCACACGTACGCCGCCGCGGGCAGCTACTCCGTGACCCTCACCGTCACCGACGACGACGGCGCGACCGACTCCCTCACCCGGACCGTCACCGCGACGACCCCGCCGACCGGCGGCACCGTCACCTACCGGTCGGTCGCAGGCGTCGACGCCAACGTGATGCGGCCCGTCGTGACCGTGCCCGCCGCGGTGCAGCCCGGCGACACGCTGCTGCTGTTCGTCTCCGCCAACCGCGGCGCGACGGCCACCACCCCGGCCGGCTGGACGCTGCTGAGCACCAAGACCGACGGCACCGACATGGTGTCGTGGCTGTTCACCCGCACCGCGGTCGCCGGCACGGCGGGCTCGTCGGTGACCACCACGTTCGACGCGATCACCAAGGCGAGCCTGGTCGTCATGGCGTACTCCGGCGCGGGCCCGGTCACCGCCGCCGCGTTCGAGGACACCGCCAGCAAGACCACGCACCCGACGGCGGCGGTCACCGTCATGTCGGCCGGGTCGACGGTGGTCAGCTACTGGGTGCAGAAGGTCAGCGACACCGCGACCTGGTCGGTGCCCGCCACGGTCACCTCCCGCACCACGACCACGGGCAGCGGCGGCGGCCGGCTCGTGGTGGTCGCGGCCGACACCGGCGGTGTGGCGGCCGGGCCGTGGCCCGCGGTGACGGCGACGAGCACCGTCGCCTCGGCCCGCGCCATCGGGTGGACCGTCGTGCTCCCGCCCGCCTGACCCGGCACAGCGGACAGCGAACGGCCCCGGCGGATGACCGTCGGGGCCGTTGTCGCGTGTGCGGCAGATGGGCGCGGGCCGCCACCTAGGAGCGGTTCCAGCGCAGCGACAGCCCCACTCCGGTACCGGCCAGCAGTGCTCCGGCTAGCACGAACCAGACCGTCATCTCGACGTCCCGCTTCTGCACGACGATCGTGCCCGGCAGGTCCGTGAGCACGTCCACGAGCTGCTCGGCGTCCTGCGCCCGGAAGTACTCCCCGCCGGTCAACTCCGCGACCTCGCCGAGGGTCTCCTCGTCGATCAGCTGCGCGCGCTGGCCGCCACCGCCGCCCCGCCACTCGGGCCGCGCGCCGGAACCCGCGGTCATCTGGTCGGGGCTGCAGATCAGCGGCGCGGGCTCGGTGGTGCCGAAACCGATGGTGTACACCCGCAACCCGCGCGCCTTGGCCTCCTGCGCCGCGGTGACCGGGTCGACGCCCTGGGTGTTCGCGCCGTCGGTCAGCACCACGATCGTGTCGGCGACGTACGAGCCGGGGGCGGGGGCGTCCGGTGAGCCGAGCTCCACCCCGGTCGGCGGGACCGCCGGGTTGATCTCGGCGATCGCGTCGATGGAGGTGAGGATGGCCTGGCCGATGGCGGTGCCGCGGGAGGTGCGCAGGTTGTCGATAGCGGTGAGCAGCGCCTGCTTGTCGTCGGTCGGCTCGACCAGCAGGCCGGAGATGCCGGAGAAGGCGACCAGGCCGATCTGCGTCCCGTCGTCCTGGGCCAGCACGAACTCCCGCGCCGCGTCGCGGGCCGCGGCCAGCCGGTTCGGCGGCACGTCGGTGGAGCACATCGACTGCGAGACGTCCATCGCCAGCAGGATCGACGTGGAGTCCTGCGGCACGGCCAGCGACGCCTGCGGCCGGGCGACGGCGAGCCCCAGCGCGAGCATCCCCAGCGCGAACAGCGCCGCGGGGATGCGCCGCTGCCAGCGCGACCGGCCGGGCAGCGCGGCCCGGATCAGCGCGATGCTGGACACCCGCACGGCGACCTTGCGCCGGCGGCGGTTCAGCCACCAGCGCGCGAGCAGCAGCAGCGGGACCACGAGCAGGGCGGCCAGCGCCCACGGCCAGGCGAGCGACATCAGACGATCCTTCCGTACCAGCGGATCATCAGCAGTCCGCCGAGGGTCAGCAGCAGCAGCGCGGAGCCCGCGAACAGCGCGGTGAGCTCGATGTGCTCGGGCTCGGTGGTGATGCGCAGGTCGATGGACCGGTGGATGTCGTTGAGCGCGGCCGCGTCCCGGGCCGGGTGGTACGTGCCGCCGGTGACCGCGGCCAGCTCGGTGAGCAGCTGCTCGTCCAGTGCGGTGGCGACCTGGAAGCCCTCGACCTCGACGGTGGCGCCCTCGGGGGTGCCGATGCCGACGGTCTCGATGCGCACCCCGGCGGCGCCGGCCAGCGCGGCCGACGCCTGTGCCTGCTCGGGGCTCTCGGTCTCCTGCCCGTCGGAGAACACGATGATCGTCGCCGAGCCCCAGTAGCCGAGGTCCGGCGGGGCTGCGTCCTCCTCGGTCGGCAGCTCGACGGGCTCGCCCACGATCGCCGACAGGGCGGTCAGGATCGCCTGGCGCAGCGAGGTGCTGCCGCTGGTGGACAGGCGGGTGATGGCGTTCTTCACCGCGGCCCGGTCGTCGGTCGGGGTCTGCGTCAGCAAGCCGCCCTGACCGAAGATGACCACCCCGATGTCCACGGTGGACGGCTGCTGGTCGACGAAACCCTGCGCGGCGGACTGCGCGGCGGCCAGGCGGGACGGCTCGACATCGGTGGCGGCCATGCTGTTCGACACGTCGAACACCAGCATCACCGTGCCCGACACCCGCGGCACGGGCAGCTCCGCGTGCGGGCGGGCCAGGCCGACCAGCAGCATCGGCAGCGCGGCCAGGAACAGCACGTACGGCAGGTGCCGGCGAACCGCACCCCGGCCGCCCGCGGCGGTCAGGCCGAGTCCCGCGCCGCGCAGCACGGCGGTGCGCCGCCGCTGCAGCCGCAGGTACGCCAGCACCGCGGCGCCGGTGCCGACCACGGCCAGGGCGATCAGGAACGGATACTGCACGGTCATCGGACTCTCCGCCTCGTCCTGCGCACCATGTCGACCAGGGCGTCGACGAGGTCGGTGTCGGTGGTGACGCGATGGGCCATGACGCCGGCCCGGTTCATCGTGTCGGCCAGCCCGCTCTCCCGGGCCTGCACCTCGGCCTCCAGCCTGCGGCGCAGCAGCGGGTCACCGCTGTCGACGAGCAGCTGCTCACCGGTCTCGGCGTCCTCGACGAAGATCATGCCGAGGTCGGGCAGGTCGAGTTCGGCCGGATCGACGATGCGTACGGCGACGACCTCGTGCCGGTGCGACAGCAGCGCCAGCGCCCGCTCCCAGCCGGGGTCGCCGATGAAGTCCGACAGCACCAGCACCAGGCTGCGCCGCCGGGCCGTGGCGGCGGCCAGCCGCAGCATCGCCGACAGGTCCGTGGTGGCCCCCGCCGCGGTGCGCGGCGCGGGCGCGTCGAGTTCGTGGGTCAGCCGCAGCACCTGGTCGCGGCCGGTGCGCGGTGGGATCACCCGCTGGTGCCGGTTGTCGAACAGGATCGCGCCGACCCGGTTGCCGCGGTAGGTCAGCAGCCGGGCCAGGCACACGGCCAGCTCGTTGAGCGTCGCGTCCTTGCCCTGGCGGCCGGTGCCGCGCATCGACGCGGACCGGTCCAGCACCAGCCACGCCGTGAGGTCGCGGTCCTCGGTGTACTGGCGCACGAACGGTTCGTCCATCCGCGCGGTGACGTTCCAGTCGATGTGCCGGACGTCGTCCTCGGGCGTGTACGCGCGTACGTCGCTGAAGTCGAGCCCGGCGCCGCGCCACACCGTACGGTGCCCGCCCTGCAACCGCCCGTCGAGGCGGCGCAGCACCTGCCACTCCAGGCGCCGCAGCAGCCGATCCGAGGCATGTGTCATGTTCAGCGGCCCTGCATGGCGAGTTCCGGCACGGGCAGGGCGGACATGATCCGGTCCAGCACCGCGTCCGCGCTGACCTCGTCGGCCAGGGCCTCGTACGACATGACCAGCCGGTGCCGCAGCACGTCCAGGGCCAGATCGGTGAGGTCCTGTGGCAGCGCGTACTCCCGCCCGCGCAGGAACGCCAGCGCGCGTCCGGCCAGCACCAGGTTGATCGACGCGCGAGGGCTCGCGCCGTAGGTGACGTAGCGGGCCAGCTGCTGCTGGCCGACCAAACCGGGATCGCGGGTCGCGGCGGTGAGCCGGACCGCGTACTCGATCAGCGAGGGGTCGACGTAGACCCGGTCGGCCTGCTGCTGCAACTCGATCAGCTGCGCGGGGTCGATGATGCGCTGGATCGCCGCGCCGGGGCTGACCGCCCGCTCGACGATCACGAACTCCTCGGTGGCGGTCGGGTAACCCACCAGCACCTTCATCATGAACCGGTCCACCTGCGCCTCGGGCAGCGGATAGGTGCCGTCGGACTCGATCGGGTTCTGGGTGGCCAGCACCAGGAACGGCTCCGGCACGTGGTGCGTCTCCCGGCCGATGGTGACCTGGTGCTCCTGCATCACCTCCAGCAGCGCGCTCTGCACCTTCGCGGGCGCCCGGTTGATCTCGTCGGCGAGCAGCAGGTTCGTGAACACCGGCCCGAGCGACACCTGGAACTCGCCGCTGTGCTGGTGGTAGGTGCGGGTGCCGGTGATGTCGGCGGGGACCAGGTCGGGGGTGAACTGCACCCGGTGGAACTGCCCGCCGACGGCCTCCGCGAGCGACTTCACGGCCAGCGTCTTGGCCAGGCCGGGCACGCCCTCGACGAGGATGTGCCCGCGCGCCAGCAGCGCGACCATCAGCCGCTCCAGCAGCAGATCCTGCCCGACGATGACCTTCTTGACCTCGTAGAGCACCTGTTCCACGGTGCTCTGGCCGGCGGCCGGCGACGGCCCGCCCGGGCGGGAGGGTTGCCGGTGGCCGTTGCCGGAAGCGGGTGTGTTCATGGAACCGTCCTGTTCGGATCGAGGGTCGTTGCGGGTGTGGTCGGGGGACGTCACAGGGGCGGCGGTGGGCCGCCGGCGGCCGCGGCCGTCACGATCGGCACGGCGAACCCGACGCCGATGAAGGTGCCGGCGTCGGTCGGATTGGCCAGCGCGACCACGATGCCGACGGTCTCGCCGCGCATGTTCACCAGCGGCCCCCCGGAGCTGCCCGGGTTGACCGCGGCGTCGAACTGGATGAGGCCGCCGAGTTTGCCCACGTCGGCGACGGTGACCGACCGCTCCAGGCCGGACACCACGCCGGTGGTCGCCGAGCCGGTCAGGCCGAGCTGGTCGCCGATCGCGACGACCTGCTCGCCGATGCCGGGCGTGCCGCCGAGCACCGCCGGGACCAGTACGGCGGGCAGGTCTTTGGGGGTCAGCGCGGCGATGTCCTTGGCCGGGTCGGACGCCGCGACGGTCGCCGGGGTCGTGCTGCCGTCGGCATAGGTGATTTCGATCGCGGCCGCGCCCTTGACCACGTGCAGCGCGGTCAGGATGGTGCCGTCGGCGTTGGCCAGCACCCCGGTGCCCGACGCCGACGCCGCGTCGCGCCCCGCGCCGGTGGTCCGGATGGACACCACCGACGGGAGCAAGACCTGGTAGACCTCGGCCACGGTGAGCACCCCGTCGTCCGACGGCGACGGTGTCGGCGTGACGACGGCGGGGCTGTCGGATCCCGCGGCGCCCCACCGGAACGCGACCACAGCGGTGACCGCCAGCGCCGTCGCGACACCGGCCGCGACCAGCGCACGCCGGTCGAGCCGCCACCGGGCCGGCGGCGTCGGCGAGGGCTCGGCCTCCACCGGTGCGGCAGCGGGTGGCGCGTCCGGGAGGCGGTCGAGTTTTCCGGCGCGACTCAGCATCCTTTGAGCCTAGGGCCGAAAGCTGAATGTTCAATCAGAGCGTTGTCGGAGATCGGGCAACGCGGTCCGGCCGCCCATACACGCGGATCCCCGCGAGCGCGCGCCCGCGGGGATCCGACAGTGACAGTGGTCAGGACGCGAGGGAATCGTCCATGTTCACCCGGCAACGGCGGACCAGCAGCAGCAGACCACCGGCCACGACCAGGGCGGCTCCCACACCGCCGAGCAACCACACCTGCGGGCCGGTCACCGGCAGGCCGCCGCCCGTGCCCGGCACCGGCGACGCGGAACCGGGCCGTGGCGACGCGCTCGCCGACGGGCTGGCCGGGGGCTGCTCCTCACCGACCCGGCACACCTTCACCAGGTCGAACGTGGTCCGCTCGGCTTCGGCGACGTACGCCCGCATCAGGCCTTCGACCAGGTTCCAGCCGGACGGCGTCTGCAGCCACACGCCGCCGACGCCGCTCGGCCCGATGAGCCCGCCCGCGACCCCGGCCGGCGGGGTGGCCGGCACCGGCGGCTCGCCGTCGGGGGTGAGCCGGGTGACCCCGGCGTCGTTGACGCCCAGCAGGTACGCCTCGCTCAGGTCGGCGCTCTGGTAGCTGATCAGGTAGACGGCCTTCGCGGTGGCCGGCACGGGCTGGTTGAACACCCAGCCGTCGACGCCCTGCGCGGACCCGCCCGGAATCCCGGCGCAGCCGCGCAGGGCGGGGTTCTGCTGGGCGGCCGTCTTGGCCGCGAACGCGTCGTCCAGCCTGAGCACGATGGTCGGCTCCTCGGCGGGCGCGGCCGACGCGGGCAGGCCGCCGGTGACGGCCAGGGTCAGACCTGCGGCCAAGGCGGTCAGTGATCGTAGGGAAAAGAGGTTTCGCATCGGGGGTGGTTCCTCCGGTCGGGAATGGATGGATGGTCCGGACGGGCCCCGGAGGTGCGCCGGGGCCCGCGTTCAGGGGCGGCGTCGCCGCCGTGGGACGGGCCGGCGCAGCCTGCGCCGCAGCCGGTCCGCGCGGGCCCAGGCGTCGTCGGCCTCGGCGGTGGTGAGCGGCCGCGCGCCGTAGACGGCGCGTTCGGTCAGCTCCCGCAGCACGTGCAGGTCGACCTGGCGGGGAGCGAAGTCGGTGTCGGGCGGCCGGCGACGGTCGATGGCGGTGTCGACCCGGTCGAGCGCCTGCCGCACGGTGGCGCTGTGCGCGACGGGCGTTCCGGCGCGCGCGGCGGTGTCCACGACCTCCTGGAACGCGGCCGCGACCCGCTCGGCGGGGTCCAAACGGGTTCGCCGCCGCCGGCGGCGCAGGGCACGGGCCACCCGGGGCGACAGCCACGCCGTGGCCAGCAGCGCAGCGGCGATCAGCGCGATCAGCGGCCAGTCCGGGCGGCGTACGGGCAGCGGCCCGTCCGCCGCGAGCTGGTCACCCGGGGTCGGTGCGCCCGCGCCCGGCACGAGGCGGGGCGGCGTCGACGGCAGTGGTGCCGCCGTGGGCGGGGGAGCCGCCTGCCAGCCGGGCGCGGCCCGCGCGGTGGGGCCGAACGAGACCCAGCCCAGCCCGCCGAGGCGCACCTGCGGCCATACGGCGACGTCGCCAGAGTGCACCAGCCCGTTCGCGCCGTCCGGCACGGTGAACCCGACGACCAGCCGTACCGGCAGGCCGAGGCCGCGCGCGGCGACGGCGTACAGGGCGGCGATCTGCTCGGCGCCGCCGACGCCGGTCGCGGCCACGGCCGCCAGCCGGCCGTAGCCGTGGCCGGGGGCGCTGCCCGGGTCGTTGCGGACCCTGGCCCACAGGTAGGCGGCGAGCAGCCGGGCCTGCGCCCCGGGTCGTGTCTCGCCGCCGACCGCGGTCCGGGCCAGGGCGTCGATCTCGGCCGGTACGCCGGGCGGCAGCGCCGTCGCCGGGGCCGGGTCGCGCGGGGCGGCGTCCACGTCGGCGGGCTGCGGCAGCGCGGGCACCAGGCTCGTCATCGTGTACCGCAGCCCGGGGGCGAGACCGCCGGTGTCCAGCAGCAGGCCGGTGTCCGGGTCCACGGCGAGGGTGGCCGGGCCGTCCAGCCGCACCGGGCGCTCCACGCTGGGCAGCGCGACGCCGCCCAGCCCTGTTACGGCGACCTCGACGGTCAGCCGCCGCCCGCCGGACGGGGCAGACGGCACACCCGACCCGGCGGGCCGGTAGCGCGCCGTCGAGGTCCAGGCGCGGCCGTCGTACGCGTCGAGCGCGACCAGCGCCAGCCGCTGCGGCAGCGGCCCGTCTCCGGTGACCCGGAACAGCTCGGTGTCCGGGGCGGACAGCCACGGTGTCACCCGGTCCAGCGGGTTGACCCCGGTCAGCGCCGTGTCGGGCACGGTCACGTGGTCACGGGGGTCGAGTCGGGGCCGGGCGGGCAGCTGCGGGGTGACCGCGGCGGCCACCGCCACGGCCGCGACGGCCGCCGCCCCGGCCCGCGCCACCCGTGCCGCGCGCGCCGTGACGGGGGCAGGACTGCGCAGGTCGCGGGCCCGTGCACGAAGCAGCAGGACACCGCCGAGGGTGAACGCCGCCGCCGCGGCGACCGCGTACGCGGTGCCGCCTGCCAGTGCGCACGACGCTGCGAAGACGACGGCACCGGGCATCAGGACCCAGGCGGTGCGCGTGGTCCGGGCGAGCAGCTCGCCGGTGATCGCGGCGGCCAGCCAGACCAGCAGGAACGGACCGGTCGCGAGCAGCGGAGCCGGGTCGGCGGGCACCGTGGTCGCCAGCAGGTGCGCCCAGCCGTCGACGGCAGCCGCCGCGGCCTGGGCGACCCGCGCCGGTGATCCCCAGAACGCCACGGCCGCGACCGCCGCCGCGATGGCCAGCGACAGCGTTAGCGTGACCGGCACCGGCACCGGCATGGACGCGGCCAGAGCCACTGACATGGGCAAGGACGCGGGCCCAGGCGAGGATGCGGGCTCAGGCGAGGATGCGGGCACCGGGGCGGGCACGACCACAGGCACGGCCGACGACCGTGAGCCGCTTTCCGCGTTCAGGTCGCGAGTGGACGCTGTGCGCCGCAGCAGCCGGGCCGCAGCGGCGAGCAGGAGTGGCGCGGTCGCGGCCAGGGTCAGCAGCAGCGCCATCCGGGTGCCAGGCAGCACCCGCAGCCAGCCGACCGCGGCGCAGGCTCCGGCGGCCGCCGCGGCGAGCCAGGTGTACACCGGTGCCGCGCCCGTCGGCCGTCGCGTGGCGGTGGCTGATGTCGGGACCTGCGCCCGGACCGCCGTGTCCGGGGCGGTCATCGGCGTGCCCGGGAGCGGGCCGTCGCGGCGAGCCGGGGCCAGGCGGCGGTGAACCCCGTCAGCGAGGTGATCGGCGCGCCGGGGCCGGTGTGCACCAGGACCGGGCGGCCCAGCCCCGACAGGTGCGCCAGCAGCGCCGGGTCGGCGCCGGCGGGCCGGGCGGTGACCGCGACCGCGAGCGCCGCCGCGCCGCCGCGCCGGGCGGGCGTGAGCTGCCCGGAGGCTGCGACGGCGGTGCGGCTGAGCAGGTCGAGCAGGCCCGCGCGGGCGGTCGCGGGGTTGGCCGGCCGCCAGCCGGGTCCGGCCGTGAACCGCACCTCGCAGCCCGCTCCCGCCGCCAGGCAGGCGACGGCGAGCGTCGCGGCCACGTCGAGGGCCAGTTCGAACCCGTCGGGGTCGGCGTCCGGCCGGTTGTCGATCAGCAGGGTCAGCCCGGGTTGGAGGTCCTGCTCGAACTGGCGCACCAGCAGGCGGCCGGTGTGCGCGCTGGACGGCCAGTGCACCCGGCGCAGGTCGTCGCCGGGCTGGTAGTCCCGCAGCCCCCAGTGGGTCAGGCCCGCCGGTGACGGCTGGCCGGCCGGGTGCCCGTCCCCGGCGGGGGAACGTCCGGACGGCAGCCCGGCGGCCACCACCGGGTGCACGCACATGCTGCCGCCGCCGTGCCCGATGCGCTCGCGGCGGCACAGGCCGAGCGCGTCCACCAGGGACAGCCGCGGCGCGGACACGGTGACGACGCCGCGGCGGCCGGTGGGCAGCGGCACCGGGCCGCTCCAGTCCCGCCCCGCCGCCAGCGCGGGCACGGTCACGGCCACCAGGGCGTCGCCGACCTGGAGGTGGACCGTGCACGCGCGGCTGCGGCGCCGCGACGGCGCGCGTACCACCAGCCGGCCGGACGTCGGGGTGTCGCGCTGCGCGCGGGCGGGCAGCCGGTCGAGGTCCGCCGCGGCGGGCAGCGCGCCGCGCACCGAGATCCCCGCCACGGCCAGCGCGACCAACGCCGCGACACCGACGAGCAGCAGTTCGGCGTAGCCGAGCAGGTATCCGCCGGCCGGCGCGACGACGGCGACGGCGGCCACCGCCCAGCCGGCGCGGGTGAGCCCGGACGCCGTCACGGCCGCACCGGCTGGCGGGGCACCGCGACCGCGTCCAGCGCCGCCTGCACCACACCGGACGCGGTGGCTCCGGCGAACTCGGCGTCTGCGGTCAGCAGGATCCGGTGCGTGAGCACCCACGGGGCCAGCGCGACGACGTCGTCGGGGGTGACGAACTCGCGCCCGAACGCGGCCGCCCACACCTGCGCCGCGCGCTGCAGCGCCACCGTGCCGCGCGGGCTGACGCCCAGCCGGGTCTGCTCCGCCGCCCGGGTCGCCGCCGCGATCCGGATCATGTAGTCGGCGACCTGGTCGTCGACGTGCACCGAGCGGGCCGTCGCGGCCATGTCCCGTACCTGCTCCGGGGTGAGCGCGGTGACCGGGCGCGGCCTGGTCGCAGCCCCGCCCCGGTGTCCGGCGAGGATCTGCCGCTCCGCGCCGTGGTCGGGGTAGCCCAGCTCCAGCCGCATGAGGAAGCGGTCGAGCTGCGCCTCGGGCAGCGGGTACGTGCCGTCGTGGTCGACCGGGTTCTGCGTGGCGACGACCAGGAACGGCGACTCCAGCTGGTGTCGGGTGCCGTCGATGGTGACCTGCTGCTCGCTCATGACCTCCAGCAGCGCCGACTGTGTCTTCGGCGACGCCCGGTTGATCTCGTCGGCGAGCACCACGTTCGCGAAGACCGGGCCCTTGTGCAGGGTGAACTCGTTGCGGCGCTGGTCGTACACGGTGACGCCGGTTATGTCGCCGGGGAGCAGGTCGGCGGTGAACTGGATGCGGCGGAACCGCCCGCCGAACGCCGCGGCCAGCGCGGTGGCCAGCGACGTCTTGCCGACCCCCGGCACGTCCTCGATGAGCAGGTGGCCCTCGGCGAGCAGGCAGGTCGCCGCGAGCGCGACGTGCTCGGCCTGGCCGTGCACGGTCTGCTCGACGACGCCGGTGAGGCTGCGGAAGCTGCGGGCGAACGCCGCCACGTCCGGCGGAGGCGGCGGGGGCTGCTGGGCCAGGACGGTGCCGTTGCGCAGGTCGGTCATATAGGTCCTTTCCGAGGGGTTCATCAGGCGGTGAGCCGGAGCGTGGCGCGGTAGCGGGAGATGACGACGGTCCGGAAGGTCTGCCCGTTGACGACCGCGACGGTCTCGTTGCGCGAGTTGAAGGTGACCGTCATGACCGGCCGGGGACCGGCGGTGATGGTGCCGGACATCGTCAGCGAGTTGTTCGCGACCGAGTCCCGGTAGGTCTTGCTGCCGCGGAAGCTGACGCGGCTGCCCGACACCGAGAACGTGCCGCGCACGGGCTGCATGTTGGCGGCCAGGCCCGGCGCGGTGTACGAGATCGAACCCGACTTGGTCAGCCGCCAGGTGCCGTGCAGCAGCCGGTCCTTGATCGCGGGCGCCCACGCGGGCTGGCCCTGCAGTTGCGTGAACGACGTGATGGACACGGCCCGGTAGGTGATCGGCAGGCGCGGCACCGGGTCGCGGCGCGGCACGGGGGACGGGCCGGGCGATGGTGGCGCGGCGGCGCTCGGCGGTGCGGCCGACGGGACGGCGCTCGGACTCGGCACGGTGTACTTGAGCAGGCTGCGCACCGTGTCGCCGTCGACCACGACCGCTTGCGGGCCGTCCGCGTCGTGCGCCCATACCAGGCCGTCGCGGGCGATGACTCGCAGGCTCGCCTGGCCCGCGGTGACCCACAGCGGCGCGAGCAGCCCTCGTCCCGGCGCGTAGCGCAGCACCCGGCCGGTGGCGTCGTCGGGCACGTACACCACGCCGCCCGCCAGCACCGGCCTGCCCAGGCGTGCGGCGGAACCGGCGCGCAGGTCGACGATGTCGGCCGGGGCCCCGCCGGGGCGGCTGAGCACGAGTTCACCCCGGCCGGGCAGGACGACCGGCAGGACGCCGTCCGCGCCGCGGGCGGCGACGAGCGCGGTCGGCCCGGTGGCGGGCAGCGCCGCCCAGCGCTGCGCGGGCACCCCGCGCTCGTCCAGCGCGACGACGATGCCCTTGGCGAGGTTGGCCAGCACCACCGTGCCGTCGACCTCGGACAGGGCGACCTGCTCGGTGAAGAACGCCGACGGCGCGCTGGTCCGGATGGCGCCGTCGCGGACGCCGACCAGCGTGCCGTTGAGGGTCATGTGCGCCCACAGGGTGCCGTCGGGCCCGGCGAGCACCGCGCTCAGCGGCGGATGCGGCAGGCCGAGCGGGACGCCGGTCTCGGCCAGGGTCACCGGGTCGACGGCGGTGACCGAGCCGGCGGTCGTGGAGACGGCGTACTGGTCGCCGCCCGCGGTGACGAGGTCCACCGGGGCGGGGAACGCCACCGCCGGGTCGGCGGCCAGGCGTGCGCCGTCGACCCGGGTGATCGTGTTCGCGTCGAGATCGGACACGTACGGATCGGGCCCGTCCTGCTGCACCGACATCCGGTGGCCGGCCGCGCCGGGCACGGCGGTGACCGTCACGACGCGGCCGGCCGTGGCGCTGACCAGCGACACCGCGCCGATGGTGGTGCTCTCCAGCCATGCGCTCGCCCGGGTCATGTCCAGCGCGGGCCGGGCCGCGGGCGGGGCGGGCAGCAGCGCGGCGGTGGTCAGCCCGGCGACCAGCAGCAGGGT
The DNA here is from genome assembly GCF_040648455.1 of Catellatospora sp. NPDC049133. Classification (NCBI taxonomy): domain Bacteria; kingdom Bacillati; phylum Actinomycetota; class Actinomycetes; order Micromonosporales; family Micromonosporaceae; genus Catellatospora; species Catellatospora sp. NPDC049133. Next base: position 134,566 of record NZ_JBEZDT010000019.1, on the reverse strand, counting down.
GCTCACGGTCCCGCTGATCCGCAGGTGGCGCCGGTAGAAGCGGGCGAGGGACGGCAGCGGTCTCATGGCGTGTCCTGCGGGATCAGCGTGACGACGGTCCGGTACTGGCTGCTGTCGCCGTCGGCCGACCAGCCGACGGACCACTGCAGCTCGGCCCGTGGCGGGCTCACGGCGAGGTCGAATCGGCCGACAACGCTGTCGGCGACGGGGTCGGTGAAGTCGGCCGGGAACGCGCCCACCGACAGGCGCCACGGCCCGTCCGCGGTGAACGTGCCGCCCACGGCTTTGCGCCCGGCGGAGGGCCGGCACACGACCCGGCCGTCAGCGGTGAACTCCCAGGTGCTGCCGAGCAGGATCGCGTTCGCCTCGGCGGCGCGGCCGTCGCTGCCGCCAAGGCGGGTCAGCGACACCACGGCGACGGTCCGCAGCCGCACGGGGTAGGTCAGCGGGCCGCCCGTCCAGCCGGGTCCCGCGCCGTCGGGCAGGTCGGGTCCGGGCCGCGGCGTCGTGGCCGGGCCGACGCCGCTCAGCTCGGCGGTCAGCCGGGTCGGGTAGTCCAGGCTCCACAGCTGCCCCGGCGGCACCGGCCGGACGGCGAACACGGCCCCGGCGACCGCGAGCGGGATCAGTGCCGCGGCCACGTGCAGCGCGGTGCCGGTGCGCGGCCGCACGGGCGCGCGCCCGCGGGTCCACAGCGCGGGCCACCCGCCGCTCAGCCACGGCCAGCACAGCAGCAGCAGGCCGGCGACCAGGCAGGTGCGCAGCCCGGCCGAGGCGAACCCGTGGCCCGCTCCCGTGTAGTGGTGCCAGGCCTGCGCCAGCGTCCACCGCTCACCGGCCGATGCGACCAGCGCCGCCGCGCCGAGCAGCGCCAGCTCGCCGAGGAAGGTCAGCGGCCACGCCGCGAGCACCGCCACGGTCGCCGGGTCGGGGCGGCGCAGCAGCGCCCGGCGCAGCCAGCGCGGCGGGTGGGTGAGCAGGCGGCCGAACGCGCGGCGGCCCCGCGACAGCGTGCCGGCCAGCGGCTGCGCCCGGCCGTCCTCGGCGGCGACCCGGTCGGCGGTCAGCTCGGCCACCCACAGCGCGAGCACGGGCGCGATCAGCCCGGACGGCGCGGCGGTCACCGCGCCGCCGAGCAGCGAGCCCGCCACTTCGAACGCCTGCTCGTCGGCGATCGGCAGCAGCAGCGGCGGCGCGGCCAGCAGCGCCAGGTAGACCGGCGCCCAGGCACGGGCCAGCAGCGCGAACGGCCCGAGCCGCCCGACCAGCAGGTGCTCGCCGTTGCGGATGTGGCCCAGCTCGTGCACCAGGATGGCGCGGGCGGCGGCGGGGTCCTGCTCCCAGAGCGCGACCAGCGGCGGGTACGCCAGGATGCGCGGCGCGCGCCAGCCGGCGGCGTACACCTGCGCGCCGCCGTTGCCGGGCGCGGCCGACAGCCGGACGACCACGCCGCGGTGGACGGTGTCCACGAAGGACTGCATCTGCGCGACGGCCGACGCGGCGCGCACCGGCAGCGCGCCGGGGGGCACGAGCCGCCGCTCGACGAGCCGCCCCCGCAGCCGCGGCAGCAGCACCGCGACCAGCGCCAGGCCGATCAGCAGGGTGGGCAGTGCCGAACAGGCCGCCAGCACCGCGAGCATCGCGGTCACGGTCGGGTCGGCGTGCGAGCCGCGGTCGAACACGGCCCGGGTCGCCGCCACCGGGTCGGTGAGCAGGCTCGGCAGGTTCCATGCCGTGCTGAGCAGGCACAGCGCGAAGAACAGCCACAACCAGGGCGGCGCGAGCGGGCGTGGCAGCGCGGGCGCGACGGCCGGCGCGGGTGCGGTGGCGGTCATCGGGCCGGTCGCCGCGGCCGGTGCGGGCCCATCTCAGTTGCCGCCGCGGCGGAACCAGCGGCGCGAGCTGTTGGGCGGCCCGGAGTGGGGCTCCGCGGCGGCCTCGGCGCTGACCCGGCGGACGAACGCGGCGGCGGAGGCGGGGGCCGCCAGCAGCTCCTTGATGATCAGGACGGCGCGCTCGTGCGCCTCGTCGGCGGGCAGTCCCGACTTCTCCAGGGAGGTCTGCATCCGGTCCACCGCGGCCCTCGCCCGCGCGGCGAGTTCGGGGTCGACGGGCGGGTCCTGCGGCGGCCGGTTCGCCTTCGAGGTGCGGTAGGCCTTGATCCCGACGATGAGCGCGAGCAGGTTCAGGGCGTTGCCGGTGGCCTCGGCGTCCAGCAGCGCCTTCAGGTGCACCCCGGCGACGTCGACGGCCTGCAGCACCGCGGCGAGCGCGGTGACCAGTTCGACGCCCGCCGAACCGGAGCCGGTGCGGCCGGGGCGCAGGATCGCCTCACGCTGGGCTCCGCCGGCGAGGTACGCCTCGACGACGCCGTCGGCTATGCCGGTCTCCTGCGGTGCGGTCGCCGCCGCGAGGCGTTGCGCCCACTGCCTGGTGTCATCGTCCGCGAGCACGCCGGTCCGTCTCCTCTGCCGAATCCTGGGAAGAGTCCCTAGGTAGCACTCCCGGCGAAGCGCCCGACACCGGCCGAGTTGCCCGCAAACCTGAATGAGCGTCAGGGATCGATGTCACGGCAGATGGATCATGCGTATGGCCAGGCAGCCGAGGTCGTGAGGGCGGCTCGCGTACCGTGGCGGGCGTGTCGCTTTGGTGACAGTCACCCGATCGGGTTCGCACGTCCGGTGATCGGCGCTGCTCGCGCGGCCGCCGACAGTCGAGAGTGGAGGGACCGATCGCCGCCCGCATGCGCCCTGATGGATATCTGTGCAGGCCGCGGCGGCGACGGGTCGGCAACCGGACGTGGGCGTGCCTACGATCGACCGGACCATCCTTTGACGACGAACGGGGAACCCCTGTGTCCACACCTCTCTCCCGCCGCGCCGCCATCGGCGGCCTCGGCCTCGGCGCCGCGGCGGCGACGTTCGGGGTCGCCGCGCCGGCGTCGGCCGCCGAGGACGAGCGCGGCACCGGCCCGGGCCACCTGCGCCGGGTGTACCAGCGACAGAAGACCAAGGCCGGCGGCGTCTGGCACTCGCACGTCGCCGCGGTGAACGCGGCCGGGGTGCTGGAGACGATCATCGCCGACGACGTCGATGCGATCGTCGACGGCTACAGCGTCCAGAAGGTCGCCGTGGCCGTGGCCGTGATGGACAAGATCGACCGCGGCGAGCTGCAGCTCAACCAGAAGCTCGACCTGCAGGCCGACATCATCCTCGGCGGCAGCGGCATCTACCACCTGCACACCGTGTGGGGCGACGACATCACCGTCGCGAACTTCCTCACCGCGCTGCTGCTGGTCTCCGACAACACCGCGGTGCGCATGTGCGGCCGGGTCGTGCCCGCACTGGAGATCAACCAGATCCTCGCGGCCAAGGGCTTCGTCAACACCCGGGTCATCCCGGTGGCCAACCCCAACCGCTTCTTCCTCGGCAAGACCACGCCCGCCGAGATGCACGACCTGCTGTGGCGGCTGGCCAACAAGACCCTGCTGTCCCCGAAGTCCTGCGACTTCCTGCTGGGCATCATGCGCTGGGTCAACGGCTACCACGACGGCATCCGGCGCAACATGTCGTCCAACGAGCGCAGCCGGGTGGCCGTCAAGTACGGCGCCGACTTCAACACCCTGGGCGCGGGCCGCCACGAGGTCGGCATCATGTTCGACAGCTCGGGCGCGCCCGCGCTGACGTTCGCCTTCTTCGCCGACTCGCTCGGCGGGCTGGACAACTACGGCGCCACCCACCCGGCCGTCGAGGCGCACGCGGTGCTGGGCCGACAGCTGTTCGACTCGATCCCGGCCCCGGTCGCCGCGGCCACGGCCCGCACCACCCGGCCGACCGTCGACCTGACCCCGTTCCGGCCGGTCAACGGCGGCTGACGCCGACCATTCCCGCGCGGGCCGCCGCCGGCCCGCGCGGGAGCGGGCGCGCTACTCCGACCGCAGGCGGCGGCCCGACACGAGATGTCGGCGGCGGCGCTCGCTGAGCGCGCCGTCGAGGCAGGCCCAGTCGGGCTGGGAGACGTGCAGCACCTGCTGCTCGCCGCCCGTGCAGATGCCGGTGTGGTACACGTCGCCGGTCTCGTCGTTCTGGAACACCGCGAGGTCGCCGGGGGCCAGCTCGGCCACCTCGACGTGCTCGCCCAGCAGGGCCAGGTCGCTGGCGTCGCGCGGGACGCTGTGCCCGAACCGGCGGTAGATGAGGTGGGGCAGCCCGGAGCAGTCGAGCATCAGCCCGTGGGTGCCGCCGGCCAGGTACATCAGGCCGAGGAACAGCCGTCCCGCGGCGACCAGCTGCTCCGTGGTCGGCAGCGGACCGCGGGCGCGATAGGCGTCGAGGTGCTTGTCGGCCAGCCACCCGGTGCTCCCGCCGGGCAGCACGACCTCGGTGAACGCGTCCTGCCGCCGGCGGGCGGGCAGCACCGTGGCATAGCTGACGTCGTCGGCGAGCACCCTGCCGTCGGGAGCGTCTCTGAGCTCGGTGACCTGCTCGGTGACCACCACCTGCTCGCCGGTGGGCTCGGCGGGGGCGGCGAGCTGCGACAGCGGCAGCCAGCCCGGGTAGCCGCGGGGGTCCTTGCGGGAGGGCTGCAGCGGGGCGTTGACCCGGGCCCAGCCGTCGCGGACCTCCGCGACGAGCACGGTCTCGCCCAGCAGCAGCTGGCTGTCGAGCCGGCCCCACAGGTCACGTCGTTCGTCGGGGCCCTGCGCCGCGGCCCAGGCGCGCAACCCCGCCGGCGTGCTCAGGGCGGGGGCGTCCAGGGGGCGTACGACGTCGGGGGAGGTCCAGAGTCCGGCGGCGGAGACCGCCACCGACATGGTCCGCGTCGGCTCGTTCATGCGCTCCCCCTGTAGGAAATAGCTATGTCACCGGGGAGCCTACAAAAGTTTTCTTCATCGGGTCAGGGCCGCCCACGGCGTGGGAGCCTCGCCGAGAATTGGACCTTGTGGTCCAGTATCGCTAGAATGTGCTGATGACGACCGCCACCGCACCCCGGCTCACCGCCAAGGGTGCCGCCACCCGCGCCCGGATCGTCGCCGCGGCGGCGGACCTGGTGCTGGCGCGCGGAGTGGGCGGCACCAGCCTCGACGACGTCCGTGCGGGCACGCTGACCAGCAAGAGCCAGCTGTTCCACTACTTCCCCGGCGGCAAGACCGAACTGGTCATGGCCATCGCGACTTACCAGTTCGAGCGGGTGCTCCAGGCGCAGCGGCCCTACCTGGAGACGCTCGACACCTGGGCGGACTGGGACGGCTGGCGCGACGCGCTGCTCGCCCACTACGGCTCCCAGCCGCACTGGGGCTGCCCCGTCGGCACCCTGGTCAGCGAGCTGACCGGCACCGACCCGGTGGCGGCCGCGCAGGTCGCCGGGCACCTGGACAGCTGGTGCGGATACCTGCGCGACGGGCTGCGGCGCATGCGTGACAGCGGCCTGCTGCGCCCCGACGCCGACCCCGACCGCCTGGGGCTGGCCGTGTTCGCCTCCGTCCAGGGCGGGTTGCTGCTGACCCAGGCCACCCGGTCGATCGAGCCGCTGTCGGCGGCGCTCGACGCGGCCCTGACCGCGCTGCACGCCGCCGCGCTCACGCCGCCCCGCTCCTGACATCCTGAGCGGAGTGTGGCCGGCGTGGATCAACCGGCGACTCGGCATGTCCGGGCAGGTCATCCGCCGCGACCGCATCCTCGGCGAACCGCTACCGGGCCAGCCGGTCCACCGCCTCCACGCCATGGGTTTCCATCTCGACCGCGAGCTGATCTGCGCGGACGCGGGCTTCCGCTCGCCCAGCACATCTGATCTTGATCGGGTCCCGGTCCGGCGCATCTATGTAGACCGTCCAGCCGCCTCGGAACACCACCCAATGGGCAATCCAGCGGCCGATGGCACTGAGCAGGGCCATGCGTGCGACATGCGGATAGAAGACCAGGTCGCCTACCAGATGCACAATGCCGGCAGGCGGGGTCACGTCTTGGCCAGGTGGAGCGAAGATAGTCGATGAAATGCGCGGGACCTGCTCGAAGTCGGGTCGACCCCCGGACGGCCCGACCATCACGTAAACATTCTGATCTTGATTCGGTGCCCATCGCATGATCGGCATGGTGTCAGTGAAGACAACAACTGCCAACCGGGTACCTCGTGGTCACCGATGTCGATCCGGAAGCGAGGCTCGGGAGAATACCGACGCAGCCCCCGGCATCCAGGACCGACTCAGGGATCAACGCCATGTGCGGGGAGGGGCGTTGATGACCCCTGGGTTCACAGAATCAGCTCGAAGATTCGGCGAACTCCAGGCCATCTCAGGCGAACGTGTGCTCGTGCTCCTTGCGGTGGTCCTCGATGCCGTCGATCCGGCCCCCGGCAGCGAGGGTCACCCAGCTGGGATTGCCGAGCAGGATGCGGCCGAGGGCGACCAGGTCGAACTCTCCGTCGGTGAGTCGCTGCACCAGTCCGGTCAGCGAGGTCTCCCGGCCGGGTTCGAGAAAGTCGCGGGTCAGGCCCACCCCGCCGACGGTGATGGCCGGCAGGCCGGTGATCCGCTTGGCCCAGCCCGCGAGGTTGAGCGGCGAGCCGGGGAACACCGGTTGCCAGAATCTGCGCTGGGAGGCGTGCAGGACGGTGGCTCCCGCCCCGGTGAGGGCTTCCAGGATCGTCGCGAGTTCGGCCGGGGAGTCGGCGATGCGGGCGTCGAAGTCGCGTTCCTTGAACTGGGAGAACCGCACGATCACCGGCATGTCCGCGGGGACGGCCGCGCGCACGGCGCGCACGACCTCGGCGGGGAACCGGGCCCGGCCGGCCGCCGACCCGCCGTACCGGTCCGTGCGCCGGTTCGTCCGCGGCCACAGGAACTCGTCGAGCAGGTAGCCGTGCGCGGCGTGGATCTCGACCGCGTCGAATCCGGCGCGCACCGCGACCCGGGCCGCTTCGGCGTACGCCATCAGGATCGTGTCGGCGTCGGTGAGCGACATCGGATGGGCGAGGGGACGCCCCGGCTCCGGCACCGCCGACGGCGACCAGGCCGCCAGGCCGTCGACCGGCTCGCGCAGGCTGCCCAGATGCCACAGCTGCGCCGCGATCCGGCCGCCGACCGCGTGAACCTCGTCCACGACGTGCCGCCAGCCGTCCTCTGCCGGACCCGCCGCCATCCGGGGCACGGCGTACTCGTGCCCGGCGCTGGGGTGGTCCACCAGCACCCCCTCGGTGATGATGAGCCCGACGCCGTGTTCGGCACGGCGGCGGTAGTACGCCGCGACCGCGGGCGTCGGGACCCCTCCGGGCGACTGGGCGCGGGTCATCGGGGCCATGACGAAGCGTGTGGACAGTCGCAGGCCGGCCATGGTGACCGGTTCGAGCGCCGGTGCGAGCAGGGCGCCGGAGGCGGTGGCGGGTGCTATGACGTCGGTCATGCGGTTAAGGTAGGACCTCACATTGACGTCAGGGTCAAGTCTTGTGAGGCAGGTCTCCGCATGCGTATCGGCGAACTGGCGGAAGCGACCGGGGCGAGCCCGCGATCGCTGCGCTACTACGAGGAGCAGGGGCTGCTCGGCAGCGCCCGGAGCACCGGCGGGCAGCGACACTACCCGCCGACGGCGGTCGAGCGGGTCGCCCTGATCCGCTCGCTGCTGGCCGCCGGGCTGTCCAGCAGCACCATCTACGACGTCCTGCCGTGCATCACCGAGCAGGCCATCCGCACCCCCGCACTGACCGCGCGGCTGCGCGACGAACTGACCCGGGTCGACGACCAGCTCCGCGAGATGCAGCGGACCCGCGAGGTCCTCGCGGGCCTGGTGGACCACTATGCCGTCGCCGAGCAACTCCCGCACGCGGCGAACGCGGCACCGACGAGCGCATGACGGGCTCAGCACATGCTCTTTCCCGGCCGGGCCGATTACCCGCTGCTCGATACCTCTGGACTGGTCCTTGATCCTGCCTTCTGGCCGGGTTACCTATTCTGGGCATACGACATCGGCGAACTGATGGAGATGCTGGATGTGGACGGTGCCGACGTCGACGCGCTCAGCGTGAAGCTGACCGATCCCGAGCGGTGGCCGCACTTGCGGGTGCCGTTGCGCGAAGGCGGCCACCTCGCGGTGATCTATCGCAACTTTCCCGAGGACGCGGGCATCGACTTCGAGCGTGTCGGCGCTGACGGCGCACCGGTCACCCTGGCTTCGATGGAAGGCGATCAGCCCGTCGGGGTGCTGGAGTGGGACGAACTCGTCGGGATCGCGACGACTGCTCCCCGCCGGTCCGGCGTGGTCCTCCCGATGGCGCGCTTCCTGCTCCTGCTGCCGCTCCTGGCTGAGGCACCTGAGGATGCGGCCGACCAGGTCCGCAGGTCGTTCCGGCCGCGAACCGGGTACGGGCGGCAGCTCGTCGAGGTCGCTTGCGCGCTCCTGGAGGAACACCGACTGTGGCCCGGCGGCACGTACACGAGGCTCTGGGGCGAGGACAGGGACGGACAACCGGCGCAGTCGACCAGCGACGCAACCTGACCGCAGCCGTGAGTTCTCTACCGAGTCACGCGGAGGAGTATCTGCGACGGCCAGACGGCGATCTTCTTACCGGCCCTGCGGCCCTCGGTCACCTCGACCACCGGGCGGCCGGTGTGGTCGCCGCAGACCTCGACGATGCGGCCGACCGCGTCGCAGTCCAGGTCCAGGGCGACGTAGTCACCGATCGACACCATGTGCCCGTCGTCGATCAGCCAGTTCGTCGGGCTACCCACGACGATCCACCGAACGTTTGAGTGCTTCGTAAACCAACTGAACGGTCGCCGTGGAGGTGTCCCATCTATGCGTGCTGTTCATGGCCCGGACGAACCACACTCCGTCGTATGAGACGCTTCCCGCAGGTTGCGGGCAGGTCGGTGGAGGTGACGGCTCCGAACGTCGTGGGACTTGCCGGTTCACGGTGCACACCTTCCGTCGTAGTGGTCACCTGCGAACGGCGGGCACTCCCAGGGTGCGAGCCGGGAGGGCGCTCCGACGTACGAGCGGGAGCCAGCTGTCCGCAGGTGACGGTTCGACGCTAGGCGGCATGGGCCGACAGGTTGTACGACGTTGCTCCAGGTTGCTGCGCAAGCACCATGGATCGGCTAGGCACGGCTACCGCAGAAGATCGCGGTAGGTGCGCGCAGCCGCCAGGACGAGATCTCTGGCCGGTGGCCCGTGTAGTGCAATCGCCGAAAGGGCGGCGAACGCCTGGGCGTACATGCGTACCTCATGAGTCCGGGTGAGGTTCAGGAAGCCCGATACCAGCTCCACCGTCACCCTGTCCTCGTCGTAGATCCAGAAGGACTCGACCGCCCACATGGAGCTGCGGTCGGCACTCCTCGGGATGACACCAAGGCTCACCCGTTGGAGGGCGGACATGTCCACGACGTATTCGAGCTGCCTGTACATCAGCTCAGGGCTCAAAATGCTGCTGTAGAGGACGGACTCCTCCACGATGACAGCGAAACGGTGGTCTCCCATGCGTGTGAGTTGCTGTCGCTTCAGCCGCACCTTGACGGCCTCGTCGCTGTCGTCGGGCACACCTCGCCGACCGGCAATGGTGGACAGCACCGCTTTCGTGTAGTCGGCCGTCTGCAGGATGCCCGGTATCAGCCACGCGTTGTACGTGCGGAAACGTTTCGTCTTCTCGTGGAGCGGAACCGTGGACTCAAGCGCCTGCTTGAGTCCGGTGCGTTCCATGCGACGCCACTCGACGAACATCCCCTCAACCGCACGCAGGGAGGTGATGAAGTCAGGTATCTGCTCGGGAACCCGACAGTGGAAGCACCACTGCCGGACGTCCTCGGTCGACGGTGCCTGCCTGCCGTTCTCTATCTTGCTGACCTTTGACGGGGGCCAGCCGGTCAGCCGGGAAAGATCCCTGCCGCTGAGTCCGGCGTCCAGGCGCAACTCACGCAAGCGCTGGCCAAGCGCATTCAGGGCCTCCTGCGAACTGGACGAAGTGTTCGAAGCCACGTGCGGTCCCGAGTCAGGCCGGCCGGTACTCGTGGTGCGGGATGGCCCGCTGCCAGACTGCTTCGAACGCGTGCCTGCACAGCTCGACCACCGCCGGGTCGCTGCTCGTGTCGCGGAAGGTGGCGTTACCTTCCCCGTCGAAATGGTTGAACAACACGATGCCGTCGTCGAACAGCCAGTAGTCGTTGCCAGGCAGCGTGAGGTCAGACGCCTGCCGGCGGGGAAGCCAGCGAACGGCCTCACCGGCGGTGATGTTGCAGACGTCGGTGGTGTCGTACTCGAATCTGACGTAATCGCTGATGGGTTCGCTGACGATGCGGGCACGGCGCACCGAACCTCCGCGACTGATCACGGCTCCGACCATCTCGTACCAGGGGTGAGCCCACTCGGGTCTGGAACCGGGGACCGGACGTTCGCCGTTGCGCCACGCGAGGTAGTTCGGGTCGTCGAGCATGTAGCCGTCTCGCATCTCGAGGTGGACGGCACTGCGCTGGCACTTGGCCAGCAGTTCAGCGAATGTCGGCTGCACCGCCACTGGCGCCTACCTCCGGGAAGAACTGCATCATCCGCTTGGGGATCTCCAGGACAGTCTCGTGTGCGGGGACGTCACCCGACATCTGTCGAAGTGTGATCAAGAGAAACTTCGAGCAACAGTGTTGACGGCGGATCTGTGTACTCCGCTCAGGTGAAAGCGGCGGTCAGCGGTTTGCGGTAGCGGGGCTGCCGCCGTACGACCTGGTAGCCGGCCCGCTCGTAGAGTTGCACGGTCCGGTTCGGATTCTCGGCCACCGTGCGGATGGTGGCGACGCCGACGCCGTGCTCGCGCATGGCGGCCAGGCTGTGGCTGAGCAGCGCCGAGGCCAGCCCTCGACGCCGGTACGCGGGCCGCACCGCGACCCACGACGAGTCGGCGACGCCGTCGCCCTCCCGCTCGCTGATCACGAGTCCGGCGATCTCGTCGCCGTCCCAGGCGACCGCCCACAGCTCGGTGTCGCGCACCCCCGCGAGGTAGGTGTCGTAGTCCACCGAGACGAAGCCGAGCCTGCTGTCGGTGAAGCACTCGGCGATCGCGGCGTGTATCCGCGGGTGGTGCTCGGCGAGCACGGGGCGGACATCCAGGCCGGGTGCCGGCGCGTCGGGCTCGTCGGCGGAGACGGGACGGCTCAGGTCGACGACGGTGAACGCGACCCGGTAGCCGTGGTCCAGCAGCAGCTGCCGCGAGCCCGGCTGCCCGTCGTCGGCGTTGCCGCCGAGCACCTTAAACGGTGCGCCCGAGCCGAGCGTGCCCGCGTACGCCTCCAGGCGGCGCAACATCGCCGTGCCATGGCCCCGGTCACGGTGTGCGGGGTGGACGAAGCCGGTGACCAGGAACATCTCACCGGCGTCGACGCGAGCCGTCGCGCGGGTTTTCCCGTCGCGGTCCGGGATGCCCCGCTCAGGGATCACCCGCAGCGCGCGGCCGGACAACTCGGGGTCGGGGCAGGGTGAACACCGGAGCGCTCGGCGGCCGCAGCGCGCATACCGTCGATTCATGATCGACAGACGCGTTCTCGCCGGTGCGGGCCTCGCGGGCAGCGCGCTGACCGCGCTGCTCGCCGCGGTCGGCCAGGTGGACCCGGACCCGCAGCTCAGCCACGTCTCGCTGACGGTCAGCGACTTCGCCGTGCACGACCGCGGCGGGGCCACCGACACCGCGATGGTGGTGTTCGGGCTGTCGGCCTGGTGCCTGCTGCCCGCGCTGCGCCAGACCGCGCCCCGCGTCCTGCTCGCCCTGTTCGGGACGGCCATGGCGGTGGCGGCGCTGGCTCCGACGGATCTCGGGCCGCTGAGCACGACCGGCTACGTGCACCGCTACGCCTCGATGCTGGCGTTCGTCGCGTTGCCGCTGGCCGCGGTGACGCTGCGCCCGGTGGGCCGGGCCGTCCGCTGGACCGCAGCCGCGGCCGCCGGGTTCGCGGGGCTCATGCTGGCCAGCGCGACACTGGCCGACCGTTTCCTGATCGGGGCGGCCGAGCGGTATCTGCTGCTCACCGAGGTGGTGCTGCTCGCTCTGCTCGCCGTGCGGGCCCGCCGCGATTGCCCGGCGCGGCCCGTACGGTCTACCGTGAGTCACGCCTGACCACGGGGAGGACTCGGCGTGACCGTCCACATCGCAGGGCACGACCCGGCGCTGCCGCCGGTCTACTGCAGACGGTGGAACTTCCGCCGCCACGAGCCGGTCGACCCGCTGTCCGCGGGTGAGGCCCAGGCCAGGGACTCCGCCGGTGAGCCGTACGCCGTGGTCCCGGCCGCGCCTGCCGACGGCGTGCCCGACGTGGTCATCGAGATCGCCTGGGACAACGGGCACGCCGGGGTCTGGTTCTTCGACGCCTACGGCCGCCAGTGCCTGCACTACTCCTTCCGGCGCAGCGGCGAGCTGCTCTTCCTCGGCGGCATGACGCAGTGGGACTACCCGGACGCCGATGCGGCGACCCTGTCCGGGGCGACCTGCGTGACCTGGTTCGAGTTCCGCGAGGACGGCAGCGCCCGCCGTGTCATCAGTGACGACACCGCCCAGCAGCGCACCGTCGAGGACCGGGTGGGCGTGGACGTCAGCACGCAGTGGGAGCCGGTGCCGGGCTTCGGCGAGTGGGGCTCGCTGGCCCGGTGGAGCCGTAGTTAGAGCAGGCCCGCGCCGCATCGTCTGGAGAGCGCGATCCCGGCAGGTGGAGCATCGTCATACCGGGTTCCGTTGAGAGCGCTCTCCAAACTATGGTGCCGACGGGACGTGCAACGGGGACGTCCCGCCGTGCCGAGATTGCGAGTGCCCATGCCGTATCGGAAGCTGACCATCGAGGACGTGGCCCACGAGGCCGGGGTGTCGCGCGCCACCGCCTCGCGGGTGCTCAACAACGCCCGGGGCGTCTCCGAGGAGCTGCGCGACCGGGTCAACCGGGTCGTCGCCGACCTCGGCTACCGGCCCAACGCCGCCGCCCGCGCCCTGGCCTCCGGCCGCCGCGACGTGCTCGACCTGGTCGTGATCGCGTGCCGCACGGACGCGCACATGTTCGGCGCGGTCCCGTACTACAGCCGCGTCATCGCGGGGGTCATGGCCGCGCTGGCCGGCGGCGACGTGCAGCTGCGCGTCAACGTGACCGAGCCGGCCGGCGCGCCGGAGCTGATCGACCGGGTCGCGCAGTCGGCCACGGCCGGCGCGGTGCTGGTCAACGTGCCGCCGGAGCTGGCGGCCAGGTTCCACGCCCGGTGCCGGCGGGTGGTGTCGCTCGGTGCGACCGCGCCGCAGGTGCCCGCCGTCGAACCCGAGAACAGCCGCGGGGCGTACGACGCCGTCGCCTTCCTGCACCGGATCGGCTGCCGCCGCATCGCCGCGATCCACGGACCCGAAGCCAACACCTGCGCGGCCGGTCGCCGCGCCGGCCACCTGGAGGCTGTCCGGGAGCTGGGGCTGGCCGACCTCGCCGTCGACGGCGGCTTCAGCCGCGAGTGCGGCTACGCGGCGGCCGCCCGGCTGCTGGCCGAGCACCCCGACGTCGACGGGATCTTCGCGGCCTGCGACCAGATGGCGGCGGGCGCGGTCCAGGCGATCACCGACGCGGGTCGGCGCGTGCCCGGTGACATCGCTGTCGTCGGGTTCGACGACAGCGTCGTCGCCGCCTGCATGAGCCCGCCGCTGACGAGCATGCGGCTGCCGGTCGAGGACATGGCCGCCGCCGCGACCAGGGCGCTGCTGGAGGGCGCGGCCGCGCCGCACTGGCGGCGGTTCTTCGCCATCGACCTCGTCGTGCGGGACAGCACCGGACCCGACGCCGCCCTGCTGATCCCGCCCACCCGCTCGTTGGACCGGTCGTCGGCGCTCACCGGACGCCGCTGACCGACCCGCCGCGCTTTCCCACCCCCGCCAGTCAGGACACCGCCGGTGTCCGTGAAAGGAACCCTGTGTCCTCCCTGCCGTACCTCGACCCCACGCTGCCGACCGAGCAGCGCGTCGCCGACCTCGTCGGGCGGATGACCCTGCCGGAGAAGGTCGGGCAGATGCTCCAGCTCACCGCCCGCGACGGCGTACGCCATCTGGTCGAGGAGTTCCACGTCGGCTCGATCCTGCACGCCTCGCCCGAGCGGGTGCGCGAGGCGGCGGAGCTGGCCGGGCGCAGCCGCCTGGGCATCCCGCTGCTGATCGCCGAGGACTGCATCCACGGCCACTCGTTCTGGGAGGGCGCGACCATCTTCCCGACCCAGCTCGGCATGGCCGCGACCTGGGACCCGGCGCTGGTCGAGAAGGTCGCCCGGATCACCGCCGTGGAGGTCGCCGCCACCGGCGTGCACTGGACCTTCTCGCCGGTGCTGTGCATCGCCCGGGACCTGCGCTGGGGGCGGGTGAGCGAGACGTTCGGCGAGGACCCGTTCCTCATCGGTGAGTTCGCCTCGGCGATGGTGCGCGGCTACCAGGGCGACGGCCTGGCCGACCCGACGGCGATCCTGGCCTGCGCGAAGCACTTCGCCGGCTACTCCGAGACCCAGGGCGGCCGCGACGCCAGCGAGGCCGACATCTCCCGGCGCAAGCTGCGCTCGTGGTTCCTGCCGCCGTTCGAGCGGGTCGCCCGCGAGGGCTGCCGCACCTTCATGCTCGGCTACCAGTCGATGGACGGCGTGCCGGTCACCGTGAACGACTGGCTGCTCAACGAGGTCCTGCGCGGCGAATGGGGCTACCGGGGCACCCTGGTCACCGACTGGGACAACGTCGGGCGCATGGTCTGGGAGCAGCACATCTTCCCCGACTTCACGGCCGCGTCGGCGGCCGCGGTGAAGGCGGGCAACGACATGGTGATGACCACGCCCGACTTCTTCGACGGGGCCCAGGACGCGGTGGCCAAGGGCCTGCTGGAGGAGTCGGAGCTGGACGCGGCGGTCGCGCGCATCCTGACCCTGAAGTTCGAGCTGGGCCTGTTCGAGAACCCGCGGCACCCCGACGCCGCCCGCCAGGCCGAGGTCATCGGTGTGGCCGCGCACGCCGAGCTGAACCTGGAGGTCGCCCGGCGCTCGCTGGTGCTGCTGCGCAACGACGGCACGCTGCCGCTGGCCGGGGGCCTGACCGCCGGGCCGGACGGCCGCGCCGCCGCCCCGGACGCCCCGGCCCGCACCATCGCGATCGTCGGCCCCAACGCCGACGACCCGCACACCCAGCTCGGCGACTGGGCGGGCGCGTCCGGTCAGGCCGAGTGGCTGCCCGACGGCCACCCGCGCGAGATGATCACCACGGTGCTCGACGGCTTCCGCGAGGTCGCCCCGGCCGGGTGGACGGTCACCCACGCTCGCGGCGCGGACATCGTCGTGACCGGGCCCGACCCGGAGGGCGAGTTCTTCCCCGACGGCCAGCCTCGCCCCGACGTGGCCCTGCCCGCTCCGGTCGACGAGGCGATGATCGCGGCGGCGGTGGCCGAGGCGCGCCGGGCCGACTACGTGGTCGCGGTCGTCGGCGACCGGATCGAGCTGGTCGGCGAGTACCGCTCGACGGCCACGCTGGAGCTGATGGGCGGCCAGGTGGCGCTGCTCGACGCGCTGGCCGCGACGGGAAAGCCGCTGGTCGTGGTGCTGCTCAGCTCGAAGCCGCTGGTGCTGCCGCCGTCAGTGGCCGACGCGGCCGCGATCGTGTACGCCGCCAACCCCGGCATGCGCGGCGGCCGGGCCGTCGCCGAACTGCTGCTCGGGCTGATCGAGCCGAGCGGCCGGCTGCCGATCTCGTTCGCCCGGCACGCCGGGCAGCAACCGACCTACTACAACCAGGTCCGCGGCCAGCACGGCCACCGCTACGCCGACCTGACGCAGGCTCCGGCGTTCGCGTTCGGGCAGGGGCTGAGCTACACCACCGTGGAGTACTCCGGCCTGCGGGTGCTGACGCCGACCGTGGACCTCGACGGCACGGTGCGGGCGCAGGTGGAGCTGCGCAACACCGGGTCGCGGCCGGCGCTGGAGACGGTCCAGGTGTACGTCAGCGACACGGTGACCTCGGTGACCTGGGCCGAGCAGGAGCTGAAGGCCTACCGGCAGATGCCGGTGGCGCCCGGGGAGACCTGTGTGGTCGAGCTGGAGCTGCCGGTCGCCGCCTGCGCCATCGTGGACGCGAAGGGCGCGCGGGTGGTCGAGCCCGGCGAGTTCGAGCTGCGGGTGGGTCCGTCCTCGCGGGCCGAGGACCTGCGCCGGGCGTCGTTCACGGTCGTCGCCTGAGGACGGTCGCGAGGTTCGTCGAACAACGGCGGTTCCCTTCGGGGGCCGCGGCGCGAAGTGGCACGACTTCTTCGGCCTCAACGGGGAGACCACGCTGTAAGGCGGTTTCCTCTCCTGATCGCCGCGGCGATCCTGCTGCCGGTCGGCGTCGCCGCCCCGGCAGCGGGGTCGGCCCCGGCCGTCCTTTCCGAAACCGGATCGGGGCAGGTGGCGCGGCAGTAAAATGATCGTGGCCGCCGGCAGTTCCACCCCGGCCGGGCCGTGCGGCCCGGAAACGGCGGCGTCGGTCCACGAGGGGATGCTGCCATGGAAATCCTTCCGGCCTCGATGTTCGTGCCGGTGGCGCTGGGCTTCTTCGGGCTCGCCACCGGGTACCTGATCTACGGCCCGCAGGAGCTGTTCGGCTATCCGCCCCGGGACCGGCAGGTCGATCGGAGCAACGGGGTGTGGGGCATCCTGATGCCCGGTTTCTGCCAGTTCCTGGTCGGGCTCTACCTGTTCGTGGGGCTGACCTGGTTCGAGGTCTTCACCACCAACAAGACGCTGTACATGGCCGCCCTGGCGTTCAGCGCGTACGGCATCCACTGGTTCGCCCTGGGCTGGATCCGGCTGCAGGGTTCGGACGCCAGGCCCAACGGATACATGTCGATCCCGTTCGTGCTGCTCGGCATCCTCGGCATGATCGTCTTCTTCAAGGCCGGGGACTGGCCCCTCGGGCTGCTCTTCACCGGCCTGATGCTGGTGTACGTCGCGGAGTTCTTCGCCAGCTTCAACATCGGCGGCAAGCCCGCACACGACGGCCGGCCGGCGAGCAACCCGGGCCAGAAGGTGCTCGGCCTGCTGCACATCCTGGTCGGCCTGTGGCTGGTCTACCTGACCTTCGCCGCAACGCTCAACCTGTCCTCAGGCTCCCACCTGCCCGCCTGACCGGATTCGCGCTCCCGAGCCGGCCCGTTTTTGTCGACGTCGGCTGGGTGCGTTGCTCAGAGCCAGGCGGTGGCGAGCCAGGCGGTGGCGGCGGCGGTCACGAGCAGCGCGATGTTGAGGCCGATGAGGCGGGCCTCGCCGCGGGACAGGTGGACCGCGATGCCGCCGACCTGGATCAGCACGAGCCCGATCGCGGCCGCGACGGCGAGCCAGGTCGCGATGCCGCTCAGCGGCGGCAGGATCAGTCCGGCCGCGCCGAGGACCTCAAGTGCCCCGATGGCCCGCACGAGCGGCATCGGGACCCGGTCGACCCAGCCCATCATGGGCTGCAACTGCTCCCGGCTCTGCGCGACCTTCTTGCCGCCGGCGTACAGGTAGAACACCGCGAGCAACCCCGCGACGATCCAGTAGGCGAGTTCCATGAGCGCTCCCTCGGTGGCGAGATGCGGCGGTGACCAGGATGGTTACCATCCGGAAGTCGCCACATCATGCGTCAGTGAGCGACGGCTTACAAAAGGCACACGGGTGTGCGTGAGGCACAGGGAGCTGTCATGGAGTACGAGCACACGTGCCTGATCCGGGGCGACGACGGCCAGACGATCCGGGCGATCCTGGACCGTATATGTAACAAGTGGACGCTGCTCGTCGTGGCCACCCTCGACCAGGGCACGCTGCGCTTCTCCGACCTGCACCAGCAGATCCCGGGCATCTCGCAGCGCATGCTGACGCTGACCCTGCGCAACCTGGAGCGCGACGGCCTGGTGTCGCGGACCGTGTACGCCGAGGTGCCGCCCCGGGTGGAGTACGCCCTGACCGCCAACGGCAAGAGCCTCATCCCGCCCGCGCTGGCCCTGGCCGGCTGGGCCGTCGAACACGTCCCGCACATCGAGGCCAGCCGGGCCGCGTACCAGGCGCGCAACGGGTGAGCCGTGGCAGGATGGCCCGATGCCCGTCGTGGAGGCCGTCGCGATCGTCCCCGTCCCGCCCGCCGTCGCGTTCGCGGTGTCGCAGACCACGGGTGAGACCCGCTACCGCTGGGACCCGTTCGTACGCGAGCAGCGCCTGCTCGACGGCGCGGCCCGCCCCGGCAAGGGGGTGCGCACGTTCACCCGCTCGCGGCACGGCCTGACCATGGTCAGCGAGTACGTCTCCTACGCCCCGCCGACCAACGTGGGCATGAAGATGGTCCGCGGGCCGTGGTTCTTCGAGATGATGGCCGGAGGCTGGCGCTTCGCCCCGGCGGCCGAGCCGGGGCACACGGTCGCCACCTGGCGATACCACTTCCGCACCCGGCCCGCGCTGCTGCGCCCGGTGGCCGACCGGATCGGGGTGTGGCTGCTCGGGCGCGACATCCGCCGCCGGATCGCGGGCTTCGCGCGCGGCTGCCAGGACCCGGCGGTGCTGGCGGCGGTCGACGGCGGCTGAATCCGTCGCCGGGCCGCCGTACGATCCGCCGATGACCGACCACAGTGTGCTGCTGCGCTTCTCGTTCTTCGAACACGACTGGGACGAGTCCATCGAAGGGGTCGAGGCGATGGAGGCCGAGTTGCTGCGCCGCGCCGCGCAGGGGGAGTGGCTGGAGGTCGCCGACGAGGAGCCGGACGAGTTCGCCACGTTCGACGAGCTGCGCGAGCGCGCCGAGGAGGTCATCGTCGGCGAGTGGGAGATGCCCGTGGAGGCGGTGCGGCTGCCGATGGACAAGCTTCGGGCGATCATCGCTGAGGGCGGCTGGACCTTCGTGGCCGGCGAGTTCGCCGATTTCGAGGGCCACCACAACGACACCGAGTTCCTGGTGAAGCTCGGCCGAGACCTGGGCTGACCCGACTCGTGAACCGGGGCGGCGCGCACCCGCACGCCGCCCCGGGTCTGCTCAGGTGAGCCGGCCGTAGGCGTCGACCAGCAGCCACAGTCCGAACAGGACGAACAGCGCGGCCGCGCCGTACTTCACGGCCCGTTCTGGCAGGCTGCGGCCCAGCCAGCGGCCGACCAGGATGGCCAGTGCATCCGCGGCCACCATGCCCACCGTCGAACCGATCCAGGTGCCGAACCAGCCGTGCTGGGTGGCCAGGGTGATGGTGGCCAGCATCGTCTTGTCGCCGAGTTCGGCGAGGAAGAACGCCCCGCCCACGGCCCACAGCGCCGACTTGCCGCCGCGCTGGGCCTTCGACTTCTCCTCCTCGGTGAGGCTGTCGCCGCGCAGCGTCCAGGCGGCGAACGCCAGGAACGCCAGGCCCGCCGCCAGCGCGATCCAGCCGGTCGGCAGCGCGCTGCCGAGCCCGACGCCGACCCCGACCGACACCAGGTGCACCACGGCGGTGGCGATGGTGATGCCGGCCAGCACGATGCCGGTGCGGTAGCGGGTCGCGAACGTCATCGCCATCAGCTGCGACTTGTCACCCAGCTCGGCCACGAAGACGACGCCGAAACTGATCGCCAGAGCGGCGAGGAAACCTTCCACTGTGTCCTCCCGGGACGTGTTCACCGGGTGGAAGACGCGCGCGACGACCTCGACCCGGCATGGACTGCCTGGTCGAAGGTCTCGCTCACCTGGCCGGAGCCAGGTCGGGTGGCCGGGCCCGCCGGAGCGGGCCAGTATGTCGACCACCACGTTCGGGAGCTACTCCCCTTCGCGCCGCCGACGCTACCGCAGGCCGCCCCTTCGCGCCGGGTCGAGTGGTGGGGGACACACGCCTTGCGGCGTCGGCGTTCTGCGCGCCCGCCGGATTCGTACCGCCGTGTCTCACCGTCAGTGATCATGGTTGGATGGGGCGATGCGCGGAGAACGTATCGGAGCGATGATCGGCTCCATCGGCGGTCTGGTCTTCATCCTCGTCAACGCGGGGGAGCTGTCCGCACCCGTGAGCACCCTGGCTCGGGTCGTGGGAGTGCTGGCCTTCGCTGCCGTGGTGTGGTTCGCGGTCGTCCGCCCGTCGGGCGGGCCGGGCCCGGCCGAACCGCCGTCGCGGCAGGCGATCCGCGTCTACGGGTTCTCGGTGACGGCGATGGCGCTCGGCATCCCGGTCGGCGCGAACCTGCTCAACAACGTCGCGCACCAGCCCGTGCTGACGGTGCCGTGGGTGGTGCTGGTGGTGGGCGCGCACTTCCTGCCGTTCGCGGGCGTGTTCCACGCCCCGGTCTTCGCCCGCCTGGGCTGGACCATGATCGGCCTGGCGGTCGCCGGGGGAGTGCTCGCCCTGACCGTCACGCAGGCCGCGTCGCCGTGGACCGGCGTGCTGGCCGGCGTCGCGCTGCTGGGCTTCAGCGCCGCCGGTTCGCTGCAGGCCCGACCGCAGGTCGAGGCGGTCGGCTGACGCGAACCGGCGGCGGTGTCGCCCTGCGGGTCACGGCAGGGCGGCGGTGACCGGCTCAGTCTGCCGGGTCGCGGCGGACGCGCGGTCCGGGGCCGACAGCGCCGCGGCGAGCGCGACGCCGATGTAGAGCACCTGCTCGGGGATGCGCTGCCACAGCGGCGAGGCCGCCTCGCCGTGGAAGGGCACGTCGGCGACCGCGGCGTACACGTTGGCGGGCAGGAGCAGCAGGAACAGCACCGCCAGGCCGAATCCGGCGGCGCGGCGGGTCCGGGTGAGCACGAGCCCGATCGCGCCGAGCAGTTCCAGCACGCCGGTGGCGTACACCGTGAGGCCGGGGGCCGGCACGAATGGCGGCACCATCGCCACCAGGTCGGCGTGGGTCGGCATCACCGTCACGCCGGCGGGGACGAAGTGCGCGCTCGCGGTCATCACCAGCATCACGGCGAGCGCGTGCGCGCCGCTCGCGGTCCAGGTCGCGAACCTGCGGACGCCTAGCGCACCGAGGCCGCGGAGAACCAGCAAAGCGATGATCAGTACGGGGGTGGTCATGATGACGCTCCTGATCTAGTCATTGACAAGTTCAGACTTGACGGTAATCTGGACACGCTGAACTTGTCAATGGAAAGATGGAGACCTCGGTCACGGCGGAAGGGCGTGAGGACGATCGGATACCACCACGGAGACCTGCGGCGTACGGTGCTCGACGCGGCGGTCGACGCCATCGGCGAGTCCGGGCTCGACGGCTGGAGCCTGCGCGAGCTGGCCCGCCGTGCCGGGGTCTCGCACGCCGCCCCCGCGCACCACTTCGGGGACAAGGCCGGGCTGCTGACCGCACTGGCCGCCGAAGGCTTCGACCTGCTCGCCGACACCCTGCGCGAGGCGGGCCCGGACTTTCTGGAGGCCGGGCTCGCCTACGTGCGCTTCGCCACCGAACACCCGGTCCACTTCGGCGTGATGTTCCAACCGAAGCTCTACCGCGCCGACGACGACGCCGTGCGGCACGCCCGCGACCGGGCAGGAGCGCTGCTCGCGCAGGGGGCCCGCACGGTCGCCACCTCTGAGGGCAGCGAGAACACCGCCCGTGCGGGCTGGTCGATCGCCCACGGCTTCGCCAGCCTGTGGCTGGCCGGAGCGCTCAGCGTGCCCCCGGACACCGACCCTGTCGACGCGGCCCGACCCGTGCTGCGCAGGCTCCTCGACCGCTGAACGCGGCCGATCAGGTCGTGGCCGGGGTCGGGTGCTCGGCAGAGGGGCGCAGGGCCAGGACCGCCGCCGCGATGCATGGAACGAGCAGGGGCACGGCCGGCGCCCACCACGGCCCGGCGCCCGTGAACATGGCCAGGACCGCCACGTACACAACCGTGACGACACCGCCGAGCACCGCCCACACCGCGCGTCCGGTGCGCCGGCCGATGCCGTGACCGACCGCCGCCCAGGCCAGGCAGCTCAGCGTGGTCGCCAGCACCGCCGTCACCACCGCCGGCTGCCGCCACAGCGCCGGGTCGAACGGGTGGCCGTGCCGCGCCATCTCGATGGCCATGCCCTTGCCGTTGAGCCGGTCCACCGCCATCGGCACGGCGACCGCCAGCTGCGCCACGGCCAGGCCGAGCCCTCCGGCCAGGGCCGACGCCAGGTTCGCGCCCATGCGTGCCGCGTACCGTCCGAACAGGAGCGCGGCGACCTGGGCGACCAGCGTGCCGGAGGTCGCCGTGAACGCCCCCGCCGTCAACCAGGCCCACAGTTCCTGCTCGAAACCCTGCGGGTCGGCGTTGAACCAGGTCCATGCGTCGAGGTTGGTGTCGTGCAGGGCGTACGCGGCGAGCGCGGTGGCCGCGGCGAATCCGGCGAAGACCGCGCCGCGGCGTGCGAGGGGACCCATGTCGATGAGTATGCCGCCTCAGGCGAAGGCGCTGCCCAGCCATTCACCCGTGCCGGGCCCGGCCAGACAGTGGAAGATCCAGCGGTCCCGGCCGATCTGCACCGGCCACGGCTCCAGCTCCCAGCCGACCGTTCGGGCAGGGTCACGGCTGCACGCGGCGAGCACCCGCGCCGTGCAGACCGCGGCCACCGCCGGATGCCCGAGCAGCTCCTCCTGCCGCAGGTAGACCGCCTCCTCGGGCAGCTCCGCGGCGGCAAAGGTCTCCCAGTAGTGCTCCTCGTGCGGTGCGTGCCGTCGTGGCGTGCGACCCAGGCCGCCGGGGATGACCAGCCCGCCCCAGCACATCGGCTCGACGGGCACGTAGTAGCCGTCCCGTGGCCGGAACCCGGTCGGCACGGCCGGGGCGAGCGGCGCAGCCCCGTCCGGCCGCGGGGTGAGGACGGTCGCCTCGGCGTACGGCGCGGCCGGCGCGGTGCCGGGCAGGGGTGCGGTGAGCGGGGTTGCGCCAGGGTGCGGTGTGGCGAGCGCGGTGGCGGCCAGGCCGGGTTCGACGAGCGTCGGGGTCAGCGGAGTCCGTTGGCGCACCACGGTCTGCTCGGCGGCGTCCGGGGCCGTCGCGGGCGCGACGCCGTTGCGCAGGGCGGCGGCGACCTGGGCGATCGCCGCGCCGAACGTGGCGGCGTCGGCCCAGCGGTCGCCCGGTTCGACGGCCAGCGCCCGTTCCACCAGCGCCGCCACGGGTGCGGGCACGTGCGGGCCGAGCGGTGGGGGAGCCTGGCTGAGCCGCATCATGGCGGCCGCGAACGGGTTCTCGGCGGTGAACGGCCGCCGCCCGCTCAGGCACTCGTAGGCGACGACCCCGAGGGCGTACACGTCGCTGCGGGGGGTGGCCGGGTGGCCGAGCACCTGCTCCGGGGCGAGATAGGACAGGGTGCCGATGACCGCGCCGGTCGCGGTCAGCGCGGTCGCGCCGTCGCGGCGGGCGATGCCGAAGTCGGTGAGCAGCAGCGTGCCGTCGGGGCGTACCAGCATGTTGCCGGGTTTGACGTCGCGGTGCACGATGCCGCGGCCGTGCACCGCGTGCAGCGCGTCGGCGGCCTGCCCGACCAGGTGCAGCGCGGGCGGCGGGGCGAGCCGGCCGTAGCGGGTCAGCACCTGCGACAGGGGTTCGCCGTCGACGAACTCCATGACCAGGAACGCGCCCTCCGGTCCGTGATACAGGTCGTGGATGGCGACCACGCCGCGGTGGCGCACCCCGGCCATGGCCCGCGCCTCGGCGAGGAAGCGGCGGGCGAAGTCGGCGTCGTCGGCGAGCGCGGGCAGCACCGTCTTCACCGCCACGGTGCGGCCGAGCAGCTCGTCGGTGGCCCGCCAGACCTCGCCCATGCCGCCCGCGCCGATGCGCTGGTCGAGGCGGTAGCGGCCGTTGAGCCGGACGGGCTGGGTCGTGGTCATGTCCGCCATTAAACCGAAGCCCGCCGGGCGTGCCGTCGCCAGGAAGGGACTGTCCTATCAGGGCTCACATCTTCTGATGTGGGTGCCACATCGGAAGATGTGAGCGAATCGGGAAGGTGCGACTTGCGCGGCCCCGCTAGGAGGTGGCGCTGCCGTTGTGGAGTGCCGGGTCGCGTCTGGGGAAGATCGTGTAGTAGATCGGCCAGCCCAGCAGCCAGATGCCGAGGACGAGGCTGAGCCGCCCGATCCAGCCCTGCAGCTCCGCCGTCCTGGCGGCGTCGCCGACCAGCAGGATCGCCGCGCCGAGCAGGGCCACCGCGATCGCCCACGCGACCAGCGCCTTGACCCATTCGCGCCACTCGTGGCGAGTGCGGGCCGCGCCGTACCGGGGCGGGGGCACCGGGGCGGGTCCCCCGGCGAAGCGGTGCGCGAACCGCACGTCGGCCCAGCGCACCATCGACGGGCCGAACGCCACCGAGAAGCCCAGGTATGCCGCGGCGAGCCCGTGCGCGAAGGTGGCGGTGGCCCCGCGCGACAGGTCCACGGCGGTCGCGGCCAGCAGCACCACGTCGGTGACCGGCACCCCGACCAGCAGCACGGTCGACACCCGCTGCCGGCGCAGCAGGTAGCGGGCGGCCAGCCCGGCGCCGAGGATGACCCAGAAACCGACCTCGCAGGCGGCGATGACGACGAGCAACATGACTCGATCCTGTCCGGCCCCGGCGCGGTCCGCCTCGGCGCGCGGCACGAACCCGGCGTACACCGAAGGATGTAGCCCGCCTCGGCCCCCGGCCGGTCGTCGCGGCCCGCACCGTGTGCTGTGATCGACAGGTGACCGCACGCTGGCCCTCCTGGCGCACCGACCTGGCCATCAGCCTGGTCTCGTTCCTCGGCGGCCTGATCCTGTACGCGGCCGGCGGCTGGCGCATGTTCCTCGGCGGCGGACCGTGGGCGGACGCCCCGCACTGGGTGCTGCTGGTGCCGATGACCGTGATGGCCGCCTGCTGCCTGCTGCGGCGGCTCGCCCCGGGCACCGGCGAGGCGGTCGGCCTGGTCGCGCTTGCCGCGGACACGCTGCTCGGCGGCTCGCTCGGCACGGCGCTGATCTTCACGCAGGTCGTCTACGACGCGTGCGTGTACGGCAGGCCGTGGCTGTGGCGGGCCAACCTGATCGGCTCGGTCGCCGCCTCCGTGCTGGCCGCCGCGGCCGGGGTGATCGCCTCGGGCGACTGGCGCGGCGTCGTGCTCGGATTGGTCGTGGCACTGGTCGCGGTGCTGCCGACGGTCACCGGCATCAGCGTGCGGCAGTACCGCGACCAGGCACGCGTCCAGCGGCTGCGGGCCGAGCAGACCGCGCGGCTGGCCGCCTGGGAACGCCGCCAGGCCGTCGCCGACGAGCGCGCCCGGATGGCGCGGGAGCTGCACGATGTGGTCGCCAACCAGCTCAGCGCCATCGCCATCCACGCCACGGCGGTGCTGTCCGCGCCCGACCCGAGCCCGCAGCTGGTGCGCCGGGCCGTCGAGCAGATCCGGGAGAGCAGCGTCTCCGGCCTGGCCGAGATGCGCCAGATGATCGGCCTCCTGCGCGAGGACGGCGACCCCGGCTCGGCCGATCCGGCCACCCGCCCAGGGCTGGCCTCGCTGCCGCAGCTCGTCGCCCAGGCGCAGGCCGACGGGCTCGCCGTCGACCTGCGCACCGGCGGGCTCGACCAGGTGCTGCCGGTCAGCGTCGACTTCGCCGCGCACCGCATCGTGCGCGAGAGCCTGACGAACGCGTGGAAGCACGGGGCGGGCGCCGCGGTGCTGCGAGTGGACGTCGACGCCGACCGGGTCCTGATCGAGACGGACAACGCGCTGCGCCCGGACGGGCCGCCGCCGGGCGGCGGGCACGGCCTGATCGGCATGCGCGAGCGCGCGGCGCTGCTGGGCGGCACGCTGACCGCCGGAGCGGAGGACGGGCGCTGGCGGCTGCGCGCGACGCTGCCGGTGCGCCACACCGAGGAGGCGACGGTTTGACGATCCGGGTGGTGGTCGCCGACGACCAGCCCGCCGTACGGTCGGGCATCGTGCTGATCCTGGACGCGTATCCCGACCTCGAGGTCGTCGGCGAGGCGGCCGACGGCGCGCAGGCGGTCGAGCTGTGCCGCCGGGAGCGCCCCGACGTCGCCCTGCTCGACGTGCGCATGCCGGTGCTCGACGGTATCGCCGCGACCCGCGAGATCGTCGCGCAGCGGCTGGCCCAGGTGCTCATCCTGACCACGTTCGACCTCGACGAGTACGTCTTCGGCGGGCTGCGAGCCGGGGCGGCCGGTTTCCTGCTCAAGGACATCGAGGCCGGGGCGCTGGCCGACGCGGTGCGCACCGTGGCCCGCGGCGACGCGATCATCGCCCCGGCCGCGACCCGGCGGCTGCTGGACCGGTTCCTGGCCGCGCCGCAGTGGACCGACCCGGCCGCCGCGCCCGACCTGGACACCCTGACCGGCCGGGAGCGGGAGGTGCTCGGCTGCCTCGGCACGGGCATGTCCAACGTCGAGGCAGCGACCGCGCTGAACATGGCCGAGGCGACCGTGAAGACGCACGTCAGCCGCATCCTCGCCAAGCTCGGCCTGCGCAGCCGGGTGCAGGCCGCGATCCTGGCCCGCGAGCGCGGCCTGCGCCCGCCGGACTGACACCGGGCGGCTCCTCGGCCGCCCCCGTACCCCCGGACCACTGCTGACCTGCGATGTCATCGCGGTGTGGCGGACCGAAGCGGCTCCGAACGTCGGCTAGAGTCGCCGCCCGTGTCCTATGACGTGATCGACCGGCTGCCCACGCTCGACGAGTTCACCGCCGTCACCGGCGCGGTGGGCTGGCGGCACGCGTACGACGTGGACGCCCTGCCGGTGTCGCTGGCCCGTTCCCTGCATGCCGTCGTCGCGGTGCACGAGGGCGAGGTCGTCGGCGTCGGGCGGGTGATCGGCGACGGCGCGATCTACTTCTACCTGCACGACATCGCCGTGCTGCCCGAACACCAGGGGCGCGGGGTCGGGCGGGCCATCGTCACCGCGCTGGAGCGCTGGATCGCCACCCAGGCGGGGCCGCGCTCGTTCGTCGGCCTGTTCGCGGCGGGCGACTCGATGCGCCTGTACTCGACATTCGGCTACCGGGCGCACCCGGACATGACGGGGGTGTTCCGGGTCGGGCCGTACCAGGCGGCCGGCAATGGCGGGGCCCGGCCGAAGGGGAGGGCTCCGTCCCGCCGCGGTGACGCGGGACGGAGCCCTGACTGAGGCCGGTCAGCGGCCCTGGAGCGCCTTGACGTTGTCGCCGAAGGTCCAGTTCTTCGCGCCGTCCCAGTTGATGGACCAGGTCATCAGGCCCTTGAGCTGGCCGTTGAAGCTGTTCCACGACTGCGACACCAGCGACGGCGTCATGTAGCCGCCGCCCGCGCCGACCTGCGCGGGCAGGCCCGGGACCTGCTTGTCGTACGGCACCCGGATGGTGACGCCCTGGATGACCAGGCCGGTGTTGAGGCAGGTGGTCTGCGCGACGAAGCCCTGCACGGTGCCGGCCGAGTAGGAGTCGCCGGAGCAGCCGTACATGCTGCCGTTGTAGTACTGCATGTTCAACCACCACAGGCGGCCGTTGTCCGCGTACTTCTTGATGATGGGCAGGTAGGAGCCCCAGATCGAGCCGTAGGTGACGCTGCCGCCGGTGACGTAGGCGGTCTCCGGGGCCATGGTCAGGCCGAAGTTGGACGGCATCTGCGCGAGCACGCCGTCGATGATGCGGATCAGGTTGGCCTGCGAGGTCGACAGGGTGTTGATGTTGCCGCTGCCGGTGAGGCCGGTCTCGATGTCGATGTCGATGCCGTCGAAGTTGTACTTCTTGAGCAGCGGCACGACGGTGGCGACGAACCGGTCGGCGACGGTCGACGAGCTCAGGTCGATGCCGGCGGTGGCCCCGCCGATCGACATCAGGATCGTCAGGCCGGCGGCCTTGGCGGCGCACATCTCGGCCGGGGTGGCGACCTTCACGCCCGCGTCCATGCCGTCCTCCCACAGCACCGTGCCGTCGGAGCGGATGACCGGGAACGCCGCGTTGATGACGTTGTAGCCGTGCTGGCGGATGCGGGAGTCGGTGATCGGCGTCCAGCCGAACGGCGGGTGCACGCCGTTGGACGAACCGTCCCAGTTCTCCCAGTAACCGTGCAGGACCTTGCCGGTCGGGCGGGACTTCACGGCGCAGGTGGTGCCGCCGGGGGAGGTGGACGGCGACGGGGACGACGGCGGCGACACCGACGGGGACGGTGACGGCGGGCGCGAGGGGGAGGCCGACGGCGACGGGGGCCGTGACGGCGAGGCCGACGGGGTCGGCGACGGCGGGGTGCCGTCACAGGCGCCGAGGTCGGTCCACAGCGACGGGGTCGCGGCGGGGTTCCAGCCCGCGCCCACGTGGGCGGTGTGCGTCACCAGGGCGCGGTAGAGCCGGCCGTTGTAGGTGACCTGGGTGCCGGCGGTGTAGGTGTTGCCCTCGGCCCAGGCCGGGGCGGAGCAGGCGACGAGGGCGGCGACCGGGGTCGGCGCGGCCTGGCCGCTCGGCATGGAGACGACCGCGACCGCGAGGGTGGCCGCCGCGCTGGTCGCGACGGCGATCACCCAGCGCGCTGAGCGGCGCAGCGTTCGAGAGGAGTTCGGCATGGCGTCATTATTAGGAAGCTTTACTGTCAATGTCTATGGGTGGATGGATGCCAATATCCCAGGCCGTCGAATGTGGATCGTCGTGCCTGCTCACCGTGGAGGTCTGGGCTGCGGGTGGTCCGGACGGTCCGGACCACCCGCATGGCGGTTCAGGCGGCTACCGTCGCCTGTAGGCGGGTCCGCTCGGCCCAGCGGACGACCAGCGGCGCGGCCAGTCCGACCGCGACGAACACCCCGCCCATCAGCAGCCAACCAGGGGCGCCCCAGGTGACGCAGAGCAGACCGAGGACCGAAGGGGCGACCACGTTCGCCATGCCCGTGCCGAACCCGGACACGCCGGTGTACTGGCCCTGCGCGTGCGCCGGCGCCAGCCGGAACTGCAGTTCGAGCGAGGCGGCCGCATGCCACAGCTCGCCGACGGTGTGGGTGGCGATCCCGACGGCCATCAGGACCACGGCCAGCCAGGCAGGGGTGCCCGCGGCCGCGGCCATCAGCGCCATGCCGACCAGGAACGCCACACCGCAGCGGCGCAGGGCCTGCCCGGCGGCCGGACCCGTGTCGATGCCCCGGCTCGCCCTGACCTGCAACGCCGCGACCAGGGCGGTGTTGACGGCGACGGCCACCCCGATGAACCAGCGCGGCGCGTCGGTGCGCAGCGTGATCCACAGCGGCAGCGCGAAGACCAGCACCTGACCCTGGACCGACATGACCGCGTCGAGCGCGGTGACCACGAGATAGGGCCGGTCCCTCAGGACGACCCAGCGCCCGGCGGACTCGGCCGGCACCGGCACCGGCGGCAGTGAGGGCAGCCGGGTGATGACCGCCGCGCACGCGACGAAGCTCAGCGCGTTGCCGAGCACCAGCGCCAGGTATGCGGCACGCGTGTCCAGCTGCACCGCCGTGCCCGCCGCCAGCGCCCCGCAGCACCCGGCGAGGTTGGCCACCGAGCGCAGGTACGAGCGGAACTCCGTCAGGTTCGTGCCGCCGAAACCCCGCACCAGCGGCCCGCGGGCCGCGCCCCCGGCGGAGTTGGCCAGCTGGGTCAGGCAGACCACCACCACGAACAGCCAGAACGTGTGCACGAACACCAGCGACGCCATCGACACGGCCCGCACGACGAGGGTGAGCAGGTAGATCTCGCGCGGTCCGCGCCGGTCGGCCAGGTGCCCGACCGGCATCCCGGCGAGCATGCCGACCAGGGCGGCGATGCCCATGCCCAGCGCCACTTTCGGCAGCGGCAGGCCGACCGAGCGGGTGAAGAAGAGCGCGGCACTGGTCATGAAGACGCCGGTGCCGACCATGTTCACGAAGGTCGCCAGCGCGATCACACGCTGCGGGCCGCGTTCCGGGATGAGCCCCCGGCTGACCAGCCAGGAACGGTGCGGTGTCGATTCGGTGGCCAGGCTCGTGATCGTCATCAGAGATGTGGTTCCTTCCCCCGTGGAATGGACCTGATCGTGTCGAAGGCGGACGGTCGCGCTACTCCAGGCAGGCCAGCTCCTCGGCGGACAGGCGCAGCGCCCCGGCGGCGATGTTCTCCACCAGGTGGTCGGGGTTGCCGGTGCCCGGGATGGCCAGCATGTGCGGCCCGCGGCTGAGCGTCCACGCGATCCGCACCTGCGCCGCCGTCACACCACGTGCCTGTGCCACGGCCAGCACCGCGTCGTTGCGGGCGACACCGCCCGACTCCTTGCCCTCGCCGGCGATCGCGTAGAACGGCACGAACGCGACCCCCTGCTCACCGCAGACCCGCACGAACTCGTCGTGCATGCGCCGGGTGTCGACGCCGTACGGGTTCTGCACGCTCACCACCGGGGCGATCGCCTGCGCCTGCGCCAGGTGCTGCGGCCGGATGTTGGACAGGGCCAGGTGCCGGATCAGCCCCGCATCACGCAGCTCGGCCAGCGCCCCGAAGTGCTCGGCGACCGAGTCCAGGCCGTGCTGGCGCAGGTACACGACGTCAAGGTGGTCGCGGCCGAGCTGGCGCAGGTTCTCCTCGACCTGCCCGCGCAGCTGGTCGGGCCGGGCCAGCGGCAGCCACTCGCCGGACGGGTCACGGCCCGGCCCGACCTTCACGGCGATGACGACGTCGGCGGCGTACGGCGCGAGCGCCCGGTTGATCAGCTCGTTGGCCGAGCGCAGCGGCGAGAAGTAGAACGCCGCCGTGTCGATGTGGTTCACGCCGAGCTCGACGGCCTGCCGCAGCACACCGATGACCCGGTCGCGGTCGCTGGACGCGCCGTAGCCGTAGTTGGCGCCGCCGGGCAGGCGCATCGCGCCGAATCCGATCCGGTTGACGGCCAGGTCACCGAGCGTCCAGGTGCCCGCCGCGTTCGCGTTGATCAGGGGAGTAGGCATCGGCTGACCATAGCCAGCACCGCTGAGCTGCGCAGTCCCTCGACTGCCCGATGGCGCAACGCCATGATCCTTGTTAGGTTATTAGTGTCGGAGGGACGCTGCGACCCGCGTTCAGCGCCGGGCGAACTCCGCGGCTACGCCGGTGAACTCGGTGCGGAACTGCAGCACCGACAGCCATGCGTCCGGGATGGACGATGCCCCGTCCCGAGCCCCCAGCAGCCCGCCCGCGATCGCGGCGTTGGTGTCGCTGTCGTTGCCCAGCGCGACGATGTCGATCAGCACGTCGCTCAGGTCGCGGAAGTCGAGCACGGCGGCGACCGCCAGCGCGAGAGAGTCGAGCACGTATCCGTTGCCGTCGTCGGGCAGGCCGGTCACCCCGGTCCGGGCCAGTTCGGCCAGGTCCAGCCGCTCGCCCAGCGCGATGGCGTCCACCACGGACCGCTCGCCCAGCTCCTGTGCGGCGGCCGTCCCGGCGGCCACGGCATCGGCCGCCGAGCCGCCGTCGACCAGCACCGCGACGATCTCGTTGTACGCCGCGCAGGCGACCGTGCACCGCACGTCGGAGTGGGTGACCGCGGAGATCCGCACCGACTCCCGGATCCGCCGCTCGCGGTCGCGCACCGCCAGCGCGGTCGGGATGCAGCGCATCAGCGAGCCGTTCCCCGCCCGGCCAGGCCCCGCGCCGGAGCCGTCCGGATCTCCGGTACGGGCGAACGCGCGCAGCCCGTCCTCGGTGGCTCCGCCGACGTCCACCGGCGGGCGGCCGGGCACCCGGCCCGGCCAGTCACCCTCGTACCAGCTCAGCATCAGCCGGGCGGCGGCGAGCACGACGTCCTCACCCGGGTCCAGATAGGCCAGTGCGACGGCACGGGTCAGGTCGGTGTCGTCGGTGGCGTGGCCCGGCGGCCACTCGAACACGCCACCGCCGGTGATCTCCCGGACGCCGTCGGGATACCGGAACCGGATGTACTCCCAGGAGTCGAACTCGACGGTAGCGCCGAGCGCGTCACCGGCGTGCACGCCGAGCAGCGCGCCGGCCACCCGGTCGGATCGGTCGGCGGTCATGCTCGTGATGATGCCACCCGCGGGCCGCCGCTCAGGGGCGGCGGCGCTCCTGCGGCACCACGACGGCGGCCGGCTGGCGGCGCACCACCGCGGGCTGCTTGTGCTCCGGGCCCGCCGCGACCTCGGCGAGCTCGTCGTCGCCCTCGGGCGCGGGGTGCTCGTCCAGGTCGAGGGCGTCCAGCTGGCTGTTCATGAACTTGCGCAGCCTGGCCCGGTAGTCGCGGTCGAAGTTCTGCAGCGCCTCGATGCGCCGCTGCAGCACCGAGCGCTTGTTCTCCAGGCTGCCCACCACGTCCTCGTACTGCTGCAGGGCGTCGCGTTCCAGCTCGTCGGCCTTGGCCTGGGCGGCTTCCACGATCTTCGTCGCGGTGGAGCGCGCCTCGGCGATCATCTGCTCGGTCTCCCGGCGGGCGGTGTCGGCGTTCGCCTGCGCCTCGCGGTTGATCTCCACCGACCTTGCCTGGGCGGCGGCCTGGATCTGCGCCGCGTCCTGCCGGGCGCTCTCCACGATGCCGCGCGCGTCACGGGCCAGGTCGTCGGCCTTGGCCCGGGCATCGCCCTTGATCCGGTCGGCTTCGGCCTGCGCGGTGGCGACGTGCTCGTCGGCGGTGCGCCGGGCCAGCACCAGCACCTGCAGCGCCTGCCGCTCGGCGTCCGGGTCCGCGAGCACACTGGCCTGCTGCTCGATCGGCTCGTTCTCGGCCGGGCCGCTGAACAGGCCCTTGACCCGACCCTTCAACCGGTTGTCGGTCATCGCAGGTTCTCCTCACCCCAGTGTTCTCAACGCCGCGACTCCCGCCGGCCCGGGTCGACGTTCCCGCGCAGCTTGCACCGTCGAGAACAGCGCCGATGGTAGTCGCCCCGCCGCTGGCGGGGAAGGCGCGTCATCCGTTCCGCCGAACCGCGAGACGCGCGGCCTGCACCTGCGTCTATGTGCGCACATCCCGACAGCCGAAGGCCGTCACGTTCTCGTGTTGCGTCCGTCCGCGCGGCGCGGCGGCAGCCCGCCCCAGGCCGCACGTCGGCAGATGTTGGGAGGCGCCCTTCCCAATGAGTGCTGCGGGTCGGCTTGGGGCAGACTCGTCGGGTGATCGCGGTTGGGTGGGTGAGCACTCGTCCTTCCGGATCTTGAGTCCTGGTGACGATCGTGCCGCCGCCGGATGGTCGGGAGAGTTGTTCGCTGCGAGGGCGTCGTCCCCGCCGGTTTTGCGGCGTGAATACCGCTTCATAAGGTCGCTGATGGTTCTCCTGCCGGCTGCGGACGATGGTGTCGAGGATGGGAGAGGCGTTGCTGTTCGACGGGGATGACTGAGGTGTTCCAGGCGATGCGGGGCGTCAGGTGGCCCAGCTCGGCCGACCAGCGTTTGTCCGAAGAGAGCATCGTCGGGAGCATCAGCGGCAGGAACGCACCGGTGACCATGGTCATGGCGGTGTGGCGGGTCGGCACCGCCCAGGCAGAGTCCGATGAGGGCGCAGACCGGGCGAGCAGGGCCGAAGCCACCACGGTGCGCCGAGCGATGGGGTCCGCCATGGACACTGCGGCGTTGCGGCTGGCTCCGGCCGCAGCTTCATCCCTATATGGATGCAGTGCGTATGCTCGGTGTGTCTGCGACCAGAGCGTCCGCCGATGTTCTGGTGGTGTGTATGACCTCGGGCTGGCCGTCGTGTGGTGTCCGAAGTGCCGCTGCCCGGTCGTCGGTGGCCTGGTCGCGCAATGCCTGGATGTGTTGATCCGAGCCGGGGCAGACGAACGGGGGTGGGAGATCGTGGCGCTGGAGGTGATGCCGGACCACGTTCACGTGTTCGCCAGGCACCACCCGAAGGACTTCGCGTCATTCGTCTCAAAGCAGTTCAAGGGCTTTTCCTCCCGCATCCTGCGCGAGGGGTTCCCGCACCTGCGCTCCAAGCTGCCCAGGTTGTGGTCGTCGTCGTACTTCGCCGCGTCGGTTGCCGCAAGCGCCGCCACGATGCGCCGATACATCGACATCCAGCGGGAACGGCCTGGAGGAGGAATCTGGGGGAGGGGTCGTGATCCGCGCGTACAAGTTCCTCCTGCGGCCTACGGTGCGTCAGGAGCAGGTCTTGGCCGAGATGTTGGCCGACCACCGGTCGCTGTACAACGCCGCACTGCAGGAACGTCGTGACGCCTACCGGCACGCGTCGAGGACCACGATCCGCTACAGCGGTCAGTCCGCCCAGTTGAAAGACATCCGTGCGTTCGACCCCGAACGGCAGGGCCGCTGGTCGTTCTCGTCCCAGCAGGCCACCCTGCGGCGGCTGGACAAGGCGTTCGCTGCGTTCTTCGGCCGCGTCAAAGCCGGAACGACCCCCGGCTACCCCCGCTTCAAAGGAGCCGGGCACTTCGACACCGTGACCTTCCCGAAAGACGGCGACGGCTGCCGCTGGAACAGCACCCCGCACGACACCCAGACCAGGGTCCGTCTGCAGGGTGTGGGGCACGTGCGGGTGCACCAACACCGGCCGGTCAACGGCCGGGTGAAGACCGTATCGGTCAAACGTGAGGGCCGCCGCTGGTATGTGATCCTGTCCTGCGACAACGTCGCGGCGAAGCCGCTGGCGCCCACGGGCAGCATCGTCGGTGTCGACGTGGGCACCGTGCACTTCTTCACCGACTCCGACGGCGTGCACGAGCCGAACCCGACGTTCCTGCGCACGACGGCCGGCGAGCTGGCCGCAGCCCAGCAGCACCTTTCGACGTATCCGCAGCGCACCAGACGCCGCACGAAAAAGCACCGGGCCGCCGCCCGCAAGGTTGCCGACCTGCACCGCAAGATCGCGCGTAGGCGGCTCGACCATCACCACAAGACGGCCTTGAAGCTGGTGCGACTGCACGACGTGATCGGGCACGAGAACCTGAACATCGCGGGCATGACCGGCAAGTCCGCGCCCAAGCCCGATCCTGGAAACGACGGCGTGTTCCTGCCCAACCAGGCCGCCGCCAAGTCCGGGCTCAACCGTGCCATCCTCGACGCAGGTTGGGGACAGTTCCTGGCAATCCTGGCGAACAAGGCTGAGAGCGCCGGTCGCCGAACGATTCCAGTGGACGCCCGCAACACCTCGCGCACCTGCCCGCCCCAGATCGGCGGCTGCGGGCACGTCGCGAAGGACAACCGCGTCAACCAAGCCGAGTTCGAGTGCGTCAACTGCGGTCTGGTCGAACACGCCGACCGGGTAGGCGCGCTCAACGTGCTCTACAGGACCGGGCTGGTCCTCTGCGCCGGTGGCTAGCCACCGACGTAGGAAGCCCGCGCGCTCACGCGTGGGCGGAGTCACGAAGGCTTCCTCCAGGCTGGTGGTGGGGTGGTCAGTTCGTCCCGTTCGACGGCGTTGGCGAAGGCGAGCGCCGCCGGGCAGTCCGCGTACGGCGAGGTGGTCGGGCGCGGTGTCGATGGTCGCGCCCGGCGGTCAGCGCCACAACGAGCACGGCGGGCATCGGGCACCGGACGGCAACGGCGGCCGGCACCATTCCCTGGGCCTACGCCCACGGGCGGATGCCGCACCCCGCTGAGCTGGCTACCCTCACCGAGTGGACCTCATCACCCCTGGCCCGAAGGCCCGCCGCACAGCCGCCGGGTGGTCGCGTGCCGTGTTCGCGTGGACCGGTGCCCTGGCGTCGCCGGTCCTGCTGTACGTCGTGGTCGCCGACGGCGCCGGCGGCGGGAGCATCGACCTGGTGCCGTGGCTGTCGATGCGGCACCTGCTGCCCGCGCTGGCGCTGGCGCTGCCGTTCGCGCTGCTGCGCCGCCGCCCCCTGGCCGCGCTGGGCCTGCTGCTGGTCGGCTCGTCCCTGACCACGGTCGCGATCCACACCGAGCAGGTCGCGTACCTCACCGACATGCGCTACCTGGAGCTCATCGCCGTCGACCTCGCCGTGGCCGTGGTCGCCGCGAACCGCTCGCGGCGCGTGTCGGCCACCGTGGCGTTCGTCGCTCTGCTGGTCCAGGTCCTCATCGGGTACGCCAACGGGCTGAACACGCCCGTCTTCGAGTTCGAGATCCCCACCCTGGCCATGGCCTTCGCCTGGACCGTCGGCAACTCGGTGCGCACCCGCCGCGAGCACGCCGAGGCGATCCGGACCCGGGCCGCCGGTCAGGCCGCCGCCGAGGAGCGGCTGCGCATCGCCCGGGAGCTGCACGACATGGTCGCGCACAGCGTCGGCGTCATCGCCATCCAGGCGGGCATGGGCCGCCGCGTCATCGACTCGCAGCCCGGCGAGGCCCGCAACGCCCTGCAGGCCATCGAGGACACCAGCCGGGAGACCCTCGCGGGGCTGCGGCGCATGCTGGTCGGGCTGCGCCGGGACGGCGACGTCGCGCCGCCCGCGCCGACGCTGGCCGACCTGGAGCGCCTGGCCGCGACCACCGCGAGCGCGGGGGTACGCGTCGAGCTGGACTGCCGCGGCGACCGGCGGCCGCTGCCCGGCGACCTGGAGCTGTCGGCGTATCGGGTGGTGCAGGAAGCCGTCACCAACGTGGTACGCCACGCGGCGACGCCCCGGTGCACGGTCACCGTCGACTACCGCGACACCGAGTTGCGCCTGACGATCGCCGACGAGGGTCGCGGCTGCCCGCAGCCCGGATCCGGCTACGGCATCACCGGCATGCGGGAACGGGTCGCACTGCTCAGCGGCGAGTTCGCCGCCGGGCCTCGGGAAGGCGGCGGATTCCTGGTCACCGCATGGATTCCGCTGCCCGAACGGGTGGCTGCCGCCGCGCAGCCGCAGCCGGATCCCCGCGTCGGGCAGCAGGCGGCACCGGGGCACGGCGTGCCCGGACCCCGGTCGGCCGCACGGGCGCAGGCATGACGGCGGTCCGGGTGCTGCTCGCCGACGACCAGCCGCTGGTCCGGTCCGGACTGCGGGTGCTGATCAACGAGACGCCCGACCTGACCGTCGTCGCGGAGGCTGGTACGGGCGCGGACGCGGTCCGGTTGACCGCCCAGGAGCGCCCCGACGTGGTCGTGATGGACATCCGCATGCCGGGCATGGACGGCATCGAGGCCACCCGGCAGATCACCGCCGGGTCGGGCCCCGCCCGGGTGCTCATGCTCACCACCTTCGACGAGGACGAGCACGTCTACGGCGCACTGCGGGCCGGGGCCAGCGGGTTCCTGGTCAAGGACATGGCGCTGGACGACATCCTGGCCGCGATCCGGGTCGTCGCGGCCGGGGACGCCCTGATCGCGCCGAGCGTCACCCGCCGCCTCATCGCGGACTTCGCCGCCGGGCCTACCGCGCCCCGGGCGGCCCGCCCCGATCCCGGCATCACCGACCGGGAGCGCGAAGTGCTCACGCTGGTCGGGCGCGGGCTGTCCAACGGCGAGATAGCGCAGGAGCTGTTCATCTCCCCGGCCACCGCCAAGTCGCACGTCGCCCGGCTGCTCACCAAGCTGGCCGCCCGCGACCGCGTCCAGCTCGTCATCACCGCGTACGAACTGGGCCTGGTCACCCCGCCGAACTGACCACCGGCCGGGTCATCGGGTGCCGGCGGCCGCATCGACCCGGCGGCTGGGCTTCATCCGCCGCAGCCAGCGCCGCAGGAGGGTGGGGCGGGCGGCGTCGACCGGCGACGCGGTGCGCGCGGCGGCGTCGGCGGCCGCGCCGAAGAAGTCGCCGCCCTTGCGCCGCACGTCGTCGGTGCCCCATTCCCGCCTGCTCGGCGCCTTGGCCATCCGAGGGATGTGCTTGGCGCAGTGGATGTACGCCTCCTGCACGTCGACCACCACCCAGCGCTCGGGCCGCCGCCCCGGGACCGTGTCGACCGGCAGGTCCGGGAACGCGGCCCGGGCCGCCCCGTCCTCCAGGACCGTCGCGCGGCCGTTGACGTGCAGGCCGATGACGTCGGTGACGAAGTCGACGAACAGCAGTCCCACGTGGCCGTTCTCGGTGATGTTGCCCAGGCTCGCCATCACCCCGTTGCCGCGGTACTCCGGCCACGTCAGGTGGGTGGCGTCGAGCACGTGCACGAAGCCCGCGGGCCCGGCCCGGAACGTGTTGTCGCACTCCCCGGCGGCGTCGGAGGTCGCGACGAACATCATCTCCTGGCGGCTGACGAACGCCGCCATCCGCTCGTTGAGGTGGTCCAGCATCTGCTGGTCGTAGAAGCGCTGCGCCCGCTCGGTGGTCCCGTGGGCCTGCTGGAGGCGGCGCTCCGCAGCCGAACCCTGCACCTTCTCGACGATCCGGGTCATCTCGTCCCCCTCGGCCGCGCGCCCCTGCGGGCGCGCCTGCGAACGAGATTCACGGACGTCGGTCCTCCCGCGTCGCACAGCGGGTGCGACGCGGGAGGCCGGCCGAGGTCAGCGCGCGGTGCGCCGCCGGTGCACGAGCACGCCGCCGACGACCAGCGCCGCCACGAGCCCGGCCAGCACCCAGTAGGGCCACGTCGTCGAGGCCGGGTCGGGGCCTGGGGCGGCCTCGACGCCGGACGTCGCGTTCCCCGACCCGGCGGGCTGCCGCGGCGGCGCGGTCTGGCCCAGCAACTGCGGGTCGGGCTGGTTGGTCGGTGGCGTCCAACCGGCCGGGGCAGCGGTCAGCCTGCCCTGGTAGTCGAAGCGGATCTCGCCGCTGACCTTGTCGCCGTCGGAGGCCACCGACAGGTAGGTGATGGTGTAGACGCCGGTCTGCGGCCAGTGCGACACGGGGATCACGGTCGGGAACCCGATCTTGTAGAGCTGGGGTTCCCAGTTGCCGTCGCGCAGCGTCAGCTCCTGCACCGGACTGGGCAGGGGCTTGGGCTCGCCACCCGACCAGCCGTGGTCGACACGGGTGCCGTCGGGCGCCTTCACCGTGAAGTACGCGGCCTGGGTCGGCTTCTCGGTGAACACCAGCCGCACGCTCTCACGAGGCTCGGTCACGGTGCTGCGGTCGGCGGGGTCGGAGAAGGCCAGCTGGCCGTGTGCCTGCGCGGGGGAGGGCAGCAGCACGGCCACGGCCACCGCGGCGAGGACGGCGGCGATCTTTCGAGACATGCGCATGAAGCTAAGCCATCGCCGTCGCCCGCACCATCCCCGCCGTCACCACCAGTCCAGTCGGCCCTTCCAGCCCTGCAGCGCCGCCTGCGGATCGGCCTGCAGCACCCGGTCCAGCGCGCTGGCGTACACGTCGCGGAAGTCGGTCGTGAACTTCAGATCCCCGTCGTCGAGGTCGGTGAGGCTGGGCTGCTCGCCGTACAGGCCGCCGGGGATCGACTCGCCCAGCACGAACACGTTGGACGCCGTGCCGTGGTCGGTGCCGTCGGAGGCGTTGGCCCGCACCCGCCGCCCGAACTCGGAGTACACCAGCACCACCACGTCCTTGCCCGCCGGATGCGCCATGATCCGCCTGTAGAACGCGGTCAGACCCTTGTCCAGGTACGACAGCAGCGTCTCCTGCAGGTCGCGCTCGTCGGCGTGGGTGTCGAAGCCGCCGAGCGACACCGAGAACATCCGGGTCGACACCCCGGCCTCGATGCACTGCGCGACCAGGTCGAGTTGCGCCTGCAGCCCGGCCGGGCCGCCGGTGCCGGTCGCCGGGACCTTCTCGTCGTCGCCACCGTCGTCGCCGTCGGCGTCCTTGACCTGCTGGGCCATCTCCCGCACCCGGGCCAGGTCGCCGAAGCACGCCGCGGCCCGCGCCTGCAGCGGCGGCTCCCCGGCCGACGGCGCGGCGAACCCGGCGAGCGCGTCGGCGGTGACGGCCTTGGGCAGTTTCACGTCGGCCGCGCCGATCACCGCGCCCGCGCTGCGTTCACCGGCCAGCAGCGGCGGGAGCACCTTCTCGAACGACACGGCCAGCCGCGGGTCGCCGCCCGCACCATCGAGCCACCGGCCGATCCAGCCGGTGTTGCCGGGCCGCTCCGGGTTCGCGGTCTGCCAGATGTCCATCGAGCGGAAGTGGCTGCGGTCGGGCTTGGGGTAGCCGACACCGCGGACGATCGCCAGCTTCTTGCCGCCGAACAGCTCGTGCAGGCCCTTCAGGGCCGGGTTCAGGCCGGTCGCGTCGTCGAGCTTGAGCACCTCGCCGCCGTCGTAGGCCAGCTCGGGGCGGGCGTCCTGGTAGGCGCGGTCGGCGTACGGGATGACGGTGTTGAGGCCGTCGTTGCCGCCGTACAGCGTGATGACGACCAGCGTCTTCGCGCCGTCCGGGCGGTCGCCGGCGGTGTCGAGGAGGTCGGACAGGGCCAGCGTCGTCGCGCCCGCGGCCAGCGCCGCGCCGCCGACGACGCCGCTGGCGATCAGGAACTTCCGCCGGGTCGTGGTGTCCATCGGTCGTCTCCTCGAACTCTCAGTGCACCGCGTACTCGGGGCTGATCAGCCCCAGCACGGTCAGCTTCTTGGCGTCCTTGGCGGCTTCGGCCAGCACCTTGCGGGTGCGGTCGGTCCAGGCGTCCACGACCAGCAGCCGGGCCAGGGCCTCGGGCCGGCCGGCCACCGGCGCGGCCGACAGGCGCTCCAGGAACGCGGGGCTCGCCGCGGCGGTGAGGGCCTGCGCCAACTGCACCCGGGTCTGCGTGGCGAACGTGTTGAGCCAGGCCGTGCCCGACGGCCAGCCGCCGACGCTCGGCGGTTTGAACGGCACCTGGTCGAGCCGGTTGAGGCCCTGATAGAGCTGCTTGCGCTGCTTGTCGGCCGCCGCGGCGACGCCGAGCTGTCGCACCGCGCCGACCAGCCACTCCACCGGCTGCTTGACCAGCTGCCCGCCGGTCGCCGCGAACTGCTCGTCCGTCAGCAGCGCCCGGACCAGGGCGGTGACGTCGTGCCCGGCGAACGCGGCGGACAGCCGATCGCGTACACCGTCGGGCATGGGCTCGCCGGAGGCGAACCGGAACCACAACCGCGCGGGCAGGAACGTCTTCGCGGCGGGCTGCTCCAGGATGACCTCGGCGAGCGCGTCGGCGTCCAGCGGGCCGGTGCGTCCGAGCACCGTCTTCTTGCCGGGGTCGTGGCGGGCCTGCTGGAAGGTGGCCGTGCCGTCGACCCGGTCCACGGTCCAGCCGGTCAGCGCACGGGCGGCGGCCTTGACGTCGGCTTCGGTGTACGCGCCGATGCCGAGCGTGAACAGCTCCATCAGCTCGCGGGCCAGGTTCTCGTTGGGGGCCTTGCGGGTGTTGCGCTGCCCGTCCAGCCAGTGGATCAGCGCGCCGTCGCGCAGCATCGCCCGCACCAGCACCCCGAAGTCGCCCCGGCCGTCGCGCCGGAACGTCTCCTGCTGCGCCAGCATCAACCCGGCCGACTTGACCTTCTGCACGCTGGTGGCCCAGTGGCCGTGCCAGAAGAACACCAGCTTCTCGGTGAACTGGTGATCCGCGGCGACCATCCGGTCCACCCACCACTTGGTGAGCTGCTGCACCTGCTCCTTGCGGGCCTGCTGGGCGCGCTGGCGCTGCTCGCGGCTCGGCTTCTTGGGCAGGTCCGTGTAGGGGTCCGCGCCGAGCTTCGGGGCGGGCGTACGCCCCGCGCCCCGGTCCGCGCCGTCCGGTGCGAGCAACTGCTCGACGGTCGCCTGATATCCGGCCCGCTCGGCCCGGTCCACCTCGTCGGCGGTGGGCCCGAACGTTGCCCTCCGCAGCAGGTGCGCGACCTTCTCCCGTTCCGCCATGCGCCGATCCTAGGCAGGCGGAGATCCGAGCCGCTCGCGCTGCGTGTACGGGGAACGTAAAGCCACGAACAGTGACGGACCGGCCACGCGGGCCATCGAGGCGCTCAGCGGGCCGGCTTGCGGTGGATGCGGTAGTGCAGGACCAGGAACGGCAGGCCGAACACCCGGAACGCGTGCTCTGCCCGCAGCCGCCCGTCCCGCACGTAGACGTCGAGGTCCTCGGCGAAGCCGTGCACCGCCATGGCGGTCAGCCGCCCGTCGGCCGGGTCGACGAACGTGAGGTAGTGGCCGGGCTGGTCCAGCTTGCTGCGGCTGGTCAGCACCAGCCCGCCGCCCGGCCGGGTCCGGGGCTCCAGGGTGGCGGT
The DNA here is from genome assembly GCF_040648455.1 of Catellatospora sp. NPDC049133. Classification (NCBI taxonomy): domain Bacteria; kingdom Bacillati; phylum Actinomycetota; class Actinomycetes; order Micromonosporales; family Micromonosporaceae; genus Catellatospora; species Catellatospora sp. NPDC049133. Next base: position 92,745 of record NZ_JBEZDT010000019.1, on the reverse strand, counting down.
GAAGCTCGCCTGCGGCAGCGGGAAGCCCACGCTGACATAGCCGCGCCCCTCGCGCCGGTAAGTGGTGTACACGCCCACGTAGATGGGCGCGTCGGTGTCGGCGTACGAACGGATCCAGCCGCGCACCGTGATCTCGCCGTCGACGCTGACCGTGTCGATGCGGCTGCGTACCCCGCGCTGGGTCTCGCGCTGGTTCATCGGCACGTCGGCCTGCCCCAGCGGCCGGGCCAGCAGGTGCCGGTACAACAGGTAGCCGGGCCGGACCCAGGCCCGCCAGCGGGGCTCGATGTCGAGGGTGAACCGGGTGGTGTGCTCGTAGAACTCGCGCACCAGCGGGTCCGCGCCGGAGGGGTCGAACCCCGGCCCGGCCAGCTCGTCCAGCGAGGCGACGATGCCGATGTCAGGGTGGTCGCGGCGGTGCTCGCCGCCGAGGCGCTCGGCCAGGTCGGCGACGTAGCCGGTGCCGACGTAGCGGGTGCGGGCGGCCAGCGGCACCACGAACGGCAGCCGCGCCGGGTCGACCCGCTCTGCCAGCAGGCTCACCTGCGGGTCGCGGAACAGCAGCGCGGACAGGATGCGGAACGCCGCGACGGTCACCGCCGCCACGATCGCGCCGGGCACGCCCGCCATCGCCCAGCCGAGGGCCGCGCCGACCAGCGGACCTAGCACGACCTTGTGCGGGCGTACGCCCAGCAGCCCGGCTGCGCCACCGGCGACGACGCCGATCAGCAGCGAGTTCGCGCCCAGCGCGGCCAGTGCCCAGCCGCACGGCGCGGCCAGCGCGGCGCTCATCACGATGCGCGACCACAGTGCCGGGATCTCGCCCGGCCGCTGCCGCGCCCGCGCCAGCACGTCGACCAGGCCGAGCAGCAGCGCGCCCGCCAGCGCGCCTGCCGCCATCGCGGCGACGCCCCAGGACGCGGCCACGGACAGGCCGGCGACGGCCCCGATCAGGCCCGCGAAGGCGGCCGAGCCACGGCGTTCAGGGAGTGCGGCGGCATCGCTCATCCCGGCAGGCTAGCGCGGCCGCCGCCGCGCACGGCCCGCCGCCTTCTCCCGGCGGCGGCCCCGGACGCCGTTGATCGTCCGACTTGCCTGACACATGGTCGAAAGCGCATCCATGATTCGCACACCTGCCAGGCAAGTCCGACGATCCAGGCGGGTCCGGCGCGGCAGGTGTGCGTCGGCGGCCGCCGGGAGGTCCGGTGGCCGCCGCCGTATGTGGTGCGCAACGCATTTGCTCTGCGCCCAAAGCCTTGCTCCGCACCCGTCGGCGCAACAGCGCGGCGGGTTCAGGCGCCTTCGCGGTTGAAGCGGCGCTTGGCCCAGATGTAGCAGAACACCGTGATGGCGAGGCTCCAGGCCAGCGCGAGCCAGCCGCTGTCGCCGATGCCCGTGCCCAGCAGCAGGCCGCGCAGCGTCTCCATGACCGGCGTGAACGGCTGGTACTCGGCGGCCCAGCTCACGCCGCTCGGCATGGAGTCGGTGGGCACGAAGCCGCTGCCCAGGAACGGCAGCAGGATCAGCGGCATGGGCAGGTTGCTGGCCGACTCGACGGTGCGTGCGGTCAGCCCGCAGGCCACGCCGAACCAGGTCACGGCGAACGAGACCAGGGTCAGCAGCCCGGCGGCGGCCAGCCACTCGACCGGGGTCGCGTTCGGGCGGAAGCCGACGAGCACGGCGACGCCGACGACGACGGCCAGGGCGACGACGAGCTGCACCAGGTTGCCCAGCACGTGTCCGGTGAGCACGGCGGGCCGGAAGATGGCCATGGTGCGGAACCGGGCGATGATGCCCTCGGTCATGTCCTGCGCCACGCCGATCGCGGTGAGCTGCGGCGCGCTCGCGATGGCGAGCAGCAGGATGCCGGGGGTGACGTAGTTGGCGTACGCGGCCCGGCCGCCGCCCGCGGCGATGCCGTCGCCCAGCGTTTCGCCGAAGACGTACACGAACAGCAGCAGCATGATGACCGGGATGGCGACCAGGAAGCCGATCAGCGGGTAGCGGCGGGCGCGCAGCAGGTATCGCCGCAGCATGGTGGACGAGTCGCGCAGGGCGTACGCGGTGGTGCTCATCGGTTGCTCGCTCCTTCGAGGGCGGGGGAGCCGGTGGCGTCGGGCCGGCCGGTCAGGGTGAGGAAGACGTCGTCGAGGTCGGGCGTGTGCACGGTCAGCTCGGCGATCTCGACGGACGCGCCGTCGAGCCGTTCCAGCACCTCGCGCAGCGAGCGGACGCCGCCGTCGCTGGGCACCTGCAGGGTGAGTGCGTCGTCGTCGCGGGTCGAGGTGCCGAACAGGCGGGCGGCGGCCTCCAGCTCGGCGAGCCCGGCGAAGCGCAGTCGGAGGTGCCCGCCGGGGATGAGCCGCTTGAGCTCGGCCGGGGTGCCCTCGGCGATGATGCGGCCGTGGTTGAGCAGGGCTACCCGGTCGGCGAGCTGGTCGGCCTCCTCCAGGTACTGCGTGGTGAGGAAGATGGTGACGCCGTCGGCGACCAGGGCGCGGATGCTGTCCCACATGGTCCGGCGGCTGCGCGGGTCCAGGCCGGTGGTCGGCTCGTCCAGGAACACCACCCGCGGGTTGCCGACCAGGGTCATGGCCAGGTCGAGCCGCCTCTTCATGCCGCCCGAGTAGGTGGTGGCCGGTTTGCCGGCGGCCTCGGTCAGGTCGAAGCGCTCCAGCAGGTCGGCGATGCGGCGGCGGCCCTCCCTGCGGTCCAGGTGGTTCAGGTCGGCCATCAGGGCCAGGTTCTCCGCGCCGGTCAGGAAGGTGTCCAATGCGGAGAACTGGCCGGTCAGGCCGATCGCGGCGCGCACGTCGTCGGGGTGGGTGGCCGGGTCGTGGCCCGCCACCCTGATCCGGCCGGCGTCGGGGCGCAGCAGGGTGGACAGGATGTTGACCATCGTGGTCTTGCCGGCGCCGTTGGGCCCGAGCAGGGAGAAGATCGTGCCGGCGGGGACCCGCAGGTCGATGCCGTCCAGGACGGTCTTGGCACCGTACGCCTTGCGCAGGCCGGCGACCTCGATGGCGTTCGCGGGGGTGGGCATGGGGGAGTGTCCTCTCAGGAGCGGTGGATGGTGATGTCGCCCCAGTGGGTCCGGGCGCGCACCTCGACGCGCTCGTCGGACTCCTCCGGGCCGGGCACGTTGTCGAGGGTGTTGCGCACCGAGCGGCTCGACCTCAGGTCCAGCCAGGCCGCGGTGCCTTCGGGGATGCCGACGTCGATGCGCCCGGCGGAGGTCTCCAGCACGTGCGTGCCCCGCACCGCCGCGCCGACGCGGATGTCGCCGAACGCGGTCTTGGCGGTGAGCCCGCCCTCGGCCCGGTCGACGGTGACGTCGCCGTTGGCGGTCTTGGCGGTCAGCTCGGCGGCGGCCCGGCCGACGGTGATGGGGCCGTCGGCGCCGTTGATCCGGCCGGTGCCGGCGATCGTGCCGACCTCGCAGCCGCCGGTCGAGCTCTTGATGACCGCGTTGCCCGCGACGACGCCGACGCGGGTGCGCCCGGCGCCGGTGGACAGGTCGGCGTCGCCGGACACCAGGTCGGCGCTGATCTCGCCCGCACCGGTGCTCGCGCGCAGGTTGCCGGTCTGCTGGAAGTACAGGCGGCCGTAGCCGGAGCTGTAGCGGCAGTCGCCCAGTGGGCCGTCGACGTGCAGGTCGCCGAGGCCCGAGTCGCCGTCGAGGGCCGACCCGGCGGGCAGGTGGATGTCGACGTCGAGGGACCCGGTGCGGCCGATCAGCGTGCTGAGGTGCTTGGGCGTCTTGATGAGCAGGCGGCCGTCGGCGTACTCGACGCGGGTCTGCTCGGCCAACTTGATCGACTTGCTGCCGTTGTCGGCCGGACGCACCTCGACCACGGTGTCGGTGCGCTCGGTCGCGAGGATGCGCACGTCGGCGGCGATGACGCTGACGGACACGGTGATCGGATCGGGTGTGGCGAAAGTGGGCATGGTGCTCCCCTTACCTCGGTCTGTTCGGTGAATCCGCTGGTGGGCGGGGGTGGGTGACGGGGCAGGGTCAGCGCGCCCAGCCGGTGTAGCGCTGGCCGAGGTCCGTGCCGCTGGGGCGGGCTGCGGGGCGCGGCGCGGCGGTGGCGTCCAACGCGGCCGCGGCAGCCCGGACCAGCCAGGAGTTGGCCGACAGCCGCTCGCGGGCGGCGGCCTCGTCGATGCGCGCCTTCAGCTCGTCGGGCAGGCGCAGGTTGATGCGCGAGGTCGCGCCCTTCTCCCCGGCGGTCTCGTCCCAGGCCGGTGCGGCGGCGGGGGCGGCGGCAACCGGGTGCTCCTCGGGCGGGCTCTGCCGGGTGTTCACCACGAAGACCGGGTTGAGCCCGCGCAGGCGCACCTCGACCGAGCCGGGCGCGAGGTCGCGGGTGATCTCGTCGGCGGCGGCCGAGATCGCCTCCAGCAGCGTGAGCCGGATCGCCGACTCCAGCGGCACGGCCAGGCGCTCGGCGAGGGCGCGGGCCTCCGCGCCACCGGTCTCGGCCGCGACTGCCAGCTCCGCCCGGAGCTTCTCCACGTAGGGCGTCAGTTCCATGGCATCACTATGGCACCACCGTGGTGCCATAGGCAAGCCAATCTGGCTCAACTGTGGTGCCATCCTGTCCGGCAGGCCCCGATCCGACACAAACGTGAACGGTCGGTGGACTGGTGGCGGGGCGGGGTGACGGCGAACATAGGGACGCCGGTACCGTCTGCGGATGCGCAGGCGGGTACGCCGAACGCACCGCTACCCCCGGCGGCGCGGCCACCGCCGGCCGACGCGATCGTGATCTTGTGGAGGAAGACGTATGTCTCAGGACGAGGACGTGCTCGCACTACGCGACGACCTGGCGGCACGGCCCGACTTCGAGGTCAAGCTGCGCGGCTACGACCAGCGGCAGGTCGAGCAGTACATCGCGCGCATCAACGCCGAGGTGTCGTCGCTGTCGGCCGAGCGTGAGCGCGCGCTCGGGCAGGTCCGCGACCTGACCGAGCGGCTGAAGCGCCAGCACACCGACCTGTCCGAGCTGGCCGAGCTGCGCCAGCGCCCGCCGCAGGTCGAGCGGGCCTCGTTCCGCCACCTGGGCCCGATGGTGGACCAGATCCTGGAGCTGGCCGAGAAGCAGGCCGAGGCGATCACCACCACCACGGCCCAGCAGATGGCCCACCACAAGGACGAGGCGGAGAAGATCCTCTCCGACGCCCGGGAGCAGGCCGACCGGCTGCGCGCCGAGAGCGAGGGCGCCCTGGAGCGCGCCGAGCAGGAGCTCAAGCGGGTGCACGACCAGAACGCCCAGCAGGCCGAGCACGCCCGCGCCGAGGCGGACGCCCTGGTCGAGGCCGCCCGGGTGCGGGTGCAGCAGGAGGTCGAGGCCGCCCGCGCGCAGACCCAGCAGGAGGTCTCGCAGTGGAAGGCCAACGTCGAGCGCGAGCTCGCCGAGCTGCGCGCGGCCGCCGAGCGTGAGCTGGCCGGCCAGCGCACCGCGGTGAACCAGAAGAACGCCGCGCTGCACGCCGAGGCCCAGCAGCACGCGGCCGACCTGCGCCGGCGCGCCGACGACCAGAACGCCGCGCACCAGCAGCAGCTCACCGTCGTGCAGCAGGAGATCCGGGCCCGCCGTCAGGCGCTGGCCCAGCTGCAGGCCGAGCTGGACATCGCCCAGCAGCGCCTGGTGCAGTCGCGCCAGGACGGCGCCACCGCCGAGCGGGATGTCGCCCAGCTGCAGCAGCGCCTCAGCGAGACCACCCAGGAGCTCAACCACGAGCTGCACCGGCTGGAGGAGGCCCGTCGTTCGGCCGAGTCCGCCGAGCGCCACGCCGTGGCGGTGCGGGCCCGGGTGCAGCGCGAGGCGGAGCGGGTGGCCAACCTGGCCGCCGCCGCCGTCATGGCCGCCGCCGTCGGCGGGGTCGAGACCGGCGAGTACCCGCGCGTGCAGATGCGCCCGAACCCCCGCCACTCGGCGGCCGAGCCCGACGAGGTCGAGGTGCAGGCGGAGCAGATCGAGGCGGTGCTGGAGCTGGAGGGCCCGCCGCAGGGCGAGGAGGCCGTGGCCGAGGCGCACGAGGAGCAGGCCGAGCAGCGCCACCACGAGGGTGACCCCGAGCTGGCCGAGTACGCCAACGGCCGCCGCGACGCCGAGCTCGCCGTTCCGGCGCAGCGGATGCCGCAGGCGGAGCGCGTCGGCGCGGACGCCGAGTAGTCACGTACCAGCAGCACAGGCCCGCTCGCGTCAGGCGAGCGGGCCTGTGTCGTCGATGCACTGTCTCAATTGGTGGGAATTAATAGTAAGGCTTATTGACTGTTAATTATCGACCCGCGACGATCCCAGGAGAACGGCTCCCCCGTGTCCTGAGATCGGAGCTCCCATGAACAGACTGCGAACAGCGGCGGCGGCCCTGGCCACCGCGCTGGTCACCACCTTCGCGGTGGCGGCGCTGTCCGCCCCCGCCTCCGCCGCGGAAGTGCTCGTCAACGGCGGCTTCGAGACCGGCGCGCTGTCGCCGTGGAGCTGCACCGGCAACCTGGGCAGCGTCGTGTCCACTCCGGTGCGCACCGGCACGAAGGCGCTGCAGGGTGCGGCCAGCGCCTCCGACAACTCCAAGTGCACGCAGACCGTCTCGGTGGTCTCCGGCACCCAGTACACGCTGTCGGCCTGGGTCCGGGGCAGCTACGTCTACCTCGGCGTCAACGGCGGCGTTTCCACCTGGACCCCGAACGCGACTAATTGGACCCAGCTCACGCTGACCTTCACCGCCGCGAGCAGCTCGATCCAGGTCTACCTGCACGGCTGGTACGGCACCGGCACCTACTTCGCCGACGACGTGTCCCTGCAGGGCCAGGGCGGCACCAACCCGGTGCCCGGCACGCCCGGCACCCCGACCGCGGGCTCGATCACCAACACGTCGGTCGCGCTGAGCTGGGGCGCGTCGTCCGGCACGGTCACCGGCTACCGGGTGTACGAGGGCAGCACCGTGGTCGCCAACCCCACCGGCGCCTCCGCCACGATCAGCGGCCTGGGCGCGTGCACCACGCACACCTACTCGGTCGCGGCGTACAACAGCGCCGGCGAGTCCCCGCGTTCGGGCAACGTCACCGTCACCACCACCGGCTGCGGCACCGGCGTGCCCGGCACCCCCGGCAACGTCACCGTCGGCGGCGCGACCAACACCTCGCTGAACGTCTCCTGGAGCGCCTCGTCCGGCACCGTCACCGGCTACCGGGTGTACGAGGGCAGCACCGTGCGCGCCACCGTCACCGGAACCTCCGCCACCATCACCGGCCTGGCCACCTGCTCCAGCCACACCTACACCGTGCGCGCCTACAACGCCACCGGCGAGTCCCCGGCGTCGGCGGCCGCGTCCGGCACCACCACCGGCTGCACCACCGGCACCCTGCCCAAGCACCTGCTCACCGGGTACTGGCAGAACTTCGTCAACGGGGCCACCCCGCTGCGGCTGTCGTCGGTGCCGACCACGTACGACATCGTGGCCGTCGCGTTCGCCGACGCCGTGTCCGGCACCCCCGGCGCGGTGACCTTCAACGTCGACTCCGGGCTGTCCTCGGCGCTCGGCGGTTACACCAACGCCCAGTTCCGCACCGACGTGGCCACGCTCAAGGGCCGCAACCAGAAGGTCATCCTGTCCGTCGGCGGCGAGCTGGGCTCGGTCTCGGTGAACAGCTCGACGGCGGCGACCAACTTCGCCAACAGCCTCTACACCCTGATCACCGACTTCGGCTTCAACGGCGTCGACATCGACCTCGAGAACGGGCTCAACGCCACCTACATGGAGCAGGCGCTGCGCAACCTGCGCTCGCGCGTCGGGTCAGGACTGATCATCACGATGGCCCCGCAGACCATCGACATGCAGTCGACGGGGGCGGGCTACTTCTCGCTCGCGCTCAACATCCGCGACATCCTGACGATCGTGCACACCCAGTTCTACAACTCGGGCAGCATGCTCGGCTGCGACCAGCAGTTCGCGTACTCGCAGGCCACGATCAACTTCCTCACGGCGCTGGCCTGCATCCAGCTGCAGTCGGCGCTGCGGCCCGACCAGATAGCGCTCGGCCTGCCCGCCACCACCCAGGCCGCGGGTGGCGGCTACGTCAACCCGACCGTGGTCAACAACGCGCTGAACTGCCTGGCCGCCGGCACCAACTGCGGCAGCTTCGTGCCGCCGGCGCGCTGGCCCACGATCCGCGGCGCGATGACCTGGTCCATCAACTGGGACGCGTCCAACGGCTACAACTTCGCCAACACCGTCCACAACCACCTGGTGTCCATGCCCTGACCCGTACCGTGAAGGCCCGGCGCCGGGGAGATCCTGGCGCCGGGCCTTCGGCTTTCCGTGGCGTCGCGGGTCACACCGTCAGCACGGTCTTGCCGCGGGCGTGGTCGGCGAGTTGGGCGCGGAAGGCCTCGGCCGCCTCGGCGAGGGGGCGGACGTGCTCGATGACCGGCGTGAGCCGGCCCGCGGCGATCAGGGCGGCGAGGTGGTCCAGGTCGGCGGTGTCGCGGCGGTTGGCCACCACGCGCAGCCGCTGCCGGGCCACCACGCCGGCCGCGGTCACCTTCAGCAGGTGCGGGATCGGGCCCAGGGTCCGGCCGCCCGCGCCGCTGGAGGACAGGTAGACGCCGCCGGGCGCGAGCACCCGCCGGTACGCGCCCAGCGGGTGCCCGCCGGCCAGGTCGAGGATCACGTCGTAGCCGCGGTCCGCCGCGGTGAAGTCCTCCCGGGTGTAGTCGACGACCTCCGCACCCAGCGAGCGCACCAGCTCGGCGTTGCGGGTGCTGCACACGCCGGTGACCCGGGCCCCCAGGTCGGCCGCGAGCTGCACGGCGAACGTGCCCACGCCGCCGGAGGCCCCGTTGACCAGCAGCCGGGTGCCCGTGGTGACACCACCCAGCCGCAGCGCCTGCAGTGCCGTGGACGCGGCCACCGGCAGCGTCGCGGCCTGCTCGAACGTCACCCCGGCGGGCTTGCGGGCGAGATGGGCGGCGGGCACGGCGACGTACTCGGCGAAGCCGCGCTGGTTGACCTCGCCGAACACGTCGTCCCCCGGCTGCCAGGCGGTGACCTGCGCGCCGACCTCGGTGACGGTGCCGGCCACGTCGCGGCCCAGGATCGGGGCCTTGGGCCGGCGCAGCCCGAACGCGAGCCGGATCAGCCGCGGCTCGCCGAGCAGCGCGGCCCGGTCGCCGAAGTTGAGCGAGCAGGCGCGCACGCGCACCAGCACCTGATCAGGACGGATGGCGGGGGTGGGCACGTCGGCGTGGCGGATCACGTCGGGGGAGCCGTACCTGTCGTACACGATGGCTTTCACGGGTGCTCTCCTCAGCTCGGGGTGGCGCGGCGGGCCTGGCCCACCGCCTCGGCGACGGTGTGCAGCAGGGTGACGACGGACATGGCGACCAGCCCGATGCCGATCCACCGGGGCACCTCGGGGCCCCATCCGGCCGCGCTGACGAACGCCGGGTTGAGCAGCCGGTCCGTCGTCACCAGCCAGATCAGCGCGAGCGAGGCCGCGACGTCGACGAGCGAGCCGGCGACGGCCAGCGGCACGCTCCAGCGCGCGTAGTGCCGCGCGAACGCGAAGCCGAGCCCGGCCAGCACCACCGCCAGGAACGCGTAGACCAGGCCGGTGTCCCACAGCCGCGGCGCGAACAGCCCGATCGGCTTCCCGCTCGGGTCGCTCTGCGTGCTCACCACGGGTGTCAGCAGCACGAACGTCGAGAACAGCACGGTGATCACGGTCAGCGTCGCCAGCTCCGCGTAGCGGGCCCGGCGGCTGGGCGGCACGGGCAGCGCCTCGACGCTCCAGGGCCGGGCCGGGCCGCGGCGCAGCCGAGGCAGCCGGTCGATGGCGGCGAAGGCCACCGTGGTCCAGCAGACGATGTGGACGGCCGTGGTGAACGCCGCCGACAGCACGTCACCGGCCAAGGCCAGGGGGTCCGCGCCGTGCAGCGCGCGGACCAGGCCCACCCCCGCGGCCGCTGCGGGCACGACCGTGGCCAGCAGCACCGTGAGCAGGCGGGCGTAGTCGTGGTAGAGCGCCGGGCCGATCAGGTGCAGCGGCCGGTCCGCGTAGCCGGCGGCGAGCCGGGCCGGGTCGCCGAGGCCGGTCAGCACCTCGATCTCGGCCGTGGCGGGTTCGGCACCGGCCTCGACCCGGTCGTCCACGGCGTCGGCGATCGCGGTGCGCAGCTCCTTCTCGATGTCGGCGCGCTGGCGGCCGGGCAGGCGGCGCAGCGCGGCGTCCACATAGCGGTCGGTGAGGGTGGTCATGGCCGGCCTTTCAGAGCACGGAATGCGGCGTCGAGGGCGTCCCAGTCACGGCCCAGCGTCTCGGCGAGCTGCTCGCCCTCGGCACTGGTGCGGTAGAACTTGCGCGGCCGGGCTTCGTCGGTGTTCCAGTCGCTGGTCAGCAGCCCCTGCTTCTCCAGGCGCCGCAGCAGCGGGTAGAGGGTGTTCGCGTCGACCGCGAAACCGCGCTGCTCCAGCAGGTCGAGCAGCGCGTATCCGTAGTTGGCCTGCCTCAGCACGAGCAGGCAGGCCAGCACGACGGTGCCCCGGCGCAGTTCCTGCAGATGCGTCGAGAGCTGCTCGTCGTTCACCATGCGTCACACGATAGTGTGTGCCACACAGTATGGCAACGGTCGTCGCCGACCGTCCGCTGACGGTTTCCTGTCAGTACAGGGCGAGGGCAACCTCGACCTGTCCAAGAACACCGTCTCCTACACCTGCTCCGGGAACAAGGCGGAGCTGAGCAACGGCTACGTCACCTGCCCGCTGACCAAGGCCTCCTGACCCGCGCCGCCCGTTCGTGTTTTCCGGGGTATGGGTTGCACAGGGGTGGTGTGAGGTGCATACTCAACTTGTCGGTTGATTAACCGGATGGTTGAATAGAGAGGCGGTCATGGACCGACTGAGCCTGGTCTTCGCGGCGCTGGCCGACCCGACCCGACGGGCGATCCTCGCCCGGCTGGCCGACGGCGAGGCCACCGTGAACCAGCTCGCCGAGCCGTTCCCGATCAGCCTCCAGGCGGTCTCCAAACACCTGAAGGTGCTGGAGCAGGCGGGTCTGATCACCCGCGGCCGGGACGCCCAGTGGCGGCCCTGCCGGCTGGAGGCCGCCCCGCTGCGCGACATCTCCGCCTGGGCGGAGCAGTACCGCCGCTTCTGGGACGAGCGCTACGACCGGCTGGACGACTACCTGCGGACCCTTCAGCAGACGGGTCCCTCGGAAGAGGAGAAGTGAGATGGGCGAGACCAAGACCCTGGACGTCAAACTGCAGGGCGACCTCGAGATCGTGATGACGCGCAGCTTCGACGCGCCGCTCGCGCTGGTCTGGGAGGTGCACACCAAGGCCGAGCACCTGAAGAAGTGGTGGGCCCGCGGCCACGAGGCCGATGTCACCGCGTTCGACTTCCGGCCCGGCGGCAAGTGGCGCATCGTCGAGCACGGCGACAACGGCGAGGAGTGGGCCTTCCGCGGCGAGGTCCGCGAGATCGTGCCGATGGAGCTGATCGTGCAGACCTTCGAGTGGGAGGGCATGCCCGGCCACATCTCCGTCGAGCGGCTGGTGTTCGAGCACAAGGACGGCAAGACCACGCTCACCGGCACCTCGACGTTCGCCAACAAGGAGGACCGCGACGGCATGGTCGCCTTCGGCATGGAGGGCGGGGCCAACGAGTCCTACCGGGCACTGGACGCCTACCTCAAGACGCTGGCCTGACCGGCGCGGCGGCCCGCACCGGCGGACGACCGCCGGTGCGGGCCGCGCCGTCTCAGTTGCGCGCGCCGCCCAGGCCGAGCAGCGCCGCCAGCCCGAGGGCACTGCGCGGGGCGTACGGCATCCGCCACAGCCCGCCGTGCGCCGCGCCCTGCGCCTCCTCCTGCCACACGTGCTCGCGTACCGGCGGGGGATTGCGCAGGTCGTGCACGAGCAGCGCGGCCATCAGCGTGTTGGACGTGGCCGGCTCGAACACCTCCACCCCGAACGCCGGCGCGCCCGCGTAGGCCGCTGCCAGCACCCGGTTCTTCACCACCGAGCGGGTACGCGTCGGCGGCGCGACCTTGAAGCTGACCGTCGCCCCCTCGTGCCGGGCCACCGCCGCCCGCCACCGCTGCAAGCGCTTGGCCAGCGCGTAGTTCGGGCCCTGCTGCGCCACGAGGCTGTCGCAGATGCCCGGGTCGGCGTCCGGCGGATAGTTGCGCCGCAGCAGCCGCCCCGCCGACACGAACCGCAGCGGCCCGCGCAGCGTACGCAGCGTCGACGGCCGCCGGTACTTCTCGTCGGCCTGCGCGACCGCCTCACCCGGGGCGGCGAACACGTCCGTCGGCGTGGCCAGGAACGCCAGCGCCGTGTCCGGGCGCTGCCCGCGCAGGTGCTCGGACAGCGCGTCCACCGCGGCGCACACCCGCACGTTGGTCGCCCCGTCGGCGTAGACGTAGTTGCCGATCACCAGCCGGCCGTCCATGCCGAGCAGCCAGTCCGCGACCGCGGGCAGCTGGTGCAGCAGGTCCGCGCCGGCCACCTCGGCCAGGTCCGTGTGGTCGCGGCGCGCGGCGGCGACCGGGACGCGCAGCCGGCCGCCGTACCGCCGGGCGGTCTCCAGCAGGCCCCGCCACAGCTGCGGCCGCGGCAGGTCCACCGCGACGACCTCGCCGCCCCAGCGCAGCAGCGAGTGCGTCGGGCCCATCTCCGCCCCCGCGCCCAGCGCCACCACCCGCACGTCGGACAGGTCGAGCCAGTCCGGATTGGCCAGCACCGCCCGCACCGCCTCGGCGCAGCTCGGCTCCACTACCCCGGCACTCACCCAGGCGTCCAGCTGCCGGGCCAGCGCGTCACCGCGCAACCGCTCGCCCCGGTACGGCAGGGACAGCTCGCGGTCGGTGTCGCCGTCGCCGCCGACGGTCACCGTGCCCAGCTCGGCGGCCGGGTCGGGCTTGCGCGCGAACACTTCGCGCAGCCCGGTCTCGCCGTCGTCGGTGACCACGCGCATGCGCTGGTGCAAGGAGGCCAGGCCCGCCGCCGCGCTGCCGCGTGCCGCGTCACCGGACAGCAGCCCCGCCTCCACCAGCCGCCGGAAGTGCACCAGGTAGTCGGCGCGCCAGTTGGTCTCGTGCTCGGCCGCCCGCGCCCCGACCGGGTCCACCGGCCGCAGCGCGTCGGCGACCACCGCCCGGCCCAGCGCGGACGTGCTGCGCTCGGTGCCGGCGCTGACGGGGAAGACCACCCCGGACGACGCCATCGTGCCTCCTTCGCCTGGCCGCGGCGGTACGGGCCGCGTCAGGCGCGGACATTATCGGTAACCCGGCCGGTGGGCAACGACGCCCCGGCCGTCAGCGCGCCGGTGCGTCGGCGGTGGGCACCGACCGGGCCGCCAGGCGACGCCGGAAGTGGTCGTTGCCGTTGCGGGCGTCGAACTGCCCGGCGAGGTCGTTCGCGGTCGTGGAGAGCTCGTCGCACAGCGCGGCGACGGTGGTCAGCGGCTCGCCGCCGCGCCGGCCGTCGCGGACCACCGTGCCGCCGTGTCCCGCCTGCGCCAGCGCGCGCAGCACCATCACCGCGCCCGAGGCGAACTCCATCGTCTGGAACGGCGACGGCGAGCTGTCCAGCCAGGGCAGATGGCGTTCGACCAGATCGAGCCCGCGTACCTCGTTGCCGGCCAGTGCGAAGTACACCAGGTGCAGGCCGATGCCGTGCAGCCAGTTCGCGTCGGTCATGCCCGGATAGGCGCGCCGCTGAGCCTCGCGGGCCCCGTCGAGGTCGCCGGTGCGCACGTACGGCAGCAGCGCGTGACTGAGCAGCCAGTACGGCTGCCCGTGGCAGGTCAGGTGTTTCACCTTCTCGGTGAGTTCGACCGCCCGGGCGAACTGGCCGGTCTCCTCGTAGCACTCGATGAGATACGACGGCACGCAGGCGCTACAGCTCGACATCTGGTCGGGCTTGGCCACGACGAAGTGGTCGTGCCAGGTCAGCGCCGCCTCGTGGTCCCCGAGATGCAGGGCGACGTACATGCGCAGCTGGTAGATCGCGTGCATCTGGTAGCCGGAGCCGCGGAAGTGCCGCTCCGCGTCGGCGAACACCTGCTCGATCTGCTGCCGGGCCACCGTGGGGAACCGGACCAGGTTCATCGGCGCGTACACCAGCGACCACAGCAGCCGCCGGTGCTGCCACGGCGTCACGAGCTCCGGCGTGCGGTCGAGCGTTGCCAGGCACCTCGACAGGGCCAGCAGTTCGCGCTGGGTCTGCCCGGCCTCCGTGTAGTCGCCCAGGGCCCCGAGCCGGGTGTCGAAGGCGAAGGCGTCCAACCCCGCGGCGTCGGCCAGGCGGATCACCTCGTCCAGGCGCTCGCACTTCGTGCGGCCTGCGGGCAGGGCTTTCGCCTCGGCGAGCAATGCGGCCAGGGTCCGCTCGGTGTGCGTCATGGCGGGCAGCGTACTGGCGTGGGCGGACAGCGCCGACCCGCCCGGCTACACCAGGACGGGCCGGTCGCGGCCTTGCCGGGCTTGCCGGACGGCGAAATGATGGAGCCGACACGGACGGGCGGCTCAGGGAGTGATCGCGCTGTTACGGCGGAATCGGCCGGTGGCCAAGGGTGTGCCGATCTGGCTGCTGGACATCGACGGGGTCATCAACGCGGTCACCGACCTGCCGGATCGCCGCGTGTGGCGGGGCCACCAGTGGGTGCGGACCGCCGCGGCCAGCAACGAGGACATCGAGTGGCCCATCCTGGCCGCGACGCCGGTGCTGGACTTCCTGCGCCGGGTCCACGAGCAGGGCCGCGCCGAGATCTGGTGGCACAGCACCTGGCAGCACAACTCGGTCAACGTCGGCACGGCGCTGGGACTGCCGTCCTGGCCGGTGCGTGACTGCCCCGAGTTCGTGTCGATGGACGCCGTCCTGGCGAGCCCGCTGGTCAGCAGGAAGCACACGTGGTGGAAGCTGCCCGCCGCGCTGCGGGTGCTCGACGAGGGCCGCCCGCTGCTCTGGACCGACGACGACGTACGCCACCAGCTACGCGCCGCCGACACGAGGCGGTGGGGCAACCGGGCGCTGGTGCTGGCGCCGCCGGTGCAGGCCGGACTGACGCCGCGGCAGCTGCGCCGCATCGACCGCTGGCTGAGGAGATGGCCCGGCCGACCCGCCCTAACCTAACGTGTACTGCTGCTGTACCCTCCGTATGTCTTATGTGGAGGATTGTCGATGAAGCGCGGTTCGAGCGTCCAGGACAGGGCGGCCCACGCCGGCCTCGGCAGCCAACTGCGGCGCTACGGCACCCGGCCGGTCGCCCAACTGCTCACCGCCCCCATCGTGGCCGCGACCACGCTGATCCTGGGCTTCGGCGCACACGTCGTCGCCTACCAGCTCGCCGGCACCGCGATCACCGCCGGCCTGCTCGCGCAGGCCCTGCTCATCCACCGCAACCGGGCGATCCACGTGTTCGAACGGGGGATGATCACGGTCGGCGCGCTCGGCCGGGTGCGGCACGTGGTGACCTGGCACGAGGTCGCGTACGTCGAGGGCGTCACCGTCAACACCAGCAACGGCGCGTTCACCACCACCCGCCGCGACTTCACCGTGCACCTGCCCGGTGGCCGGGTCCGGTTCAGCGACCTCCTGATCGCCGACGGCGACCGGCTCGCCGCGCACATCGCCCTGAGCGCCGGCCAGCGCCTGCTGTTCTGACCGCCCAGGTCGATGGACCGCCGCGGCGACTACGATGGCCACTGCTGACCAGGACATCGTCGCGGGGGAGTGGTCTTTCGATGAGCGGCGTGCACGCGATCGACACCGGTGTGCTCGACGACCCGGCCGGGACCGCCCTGTCCGGCCCGCATCGCGGGTTCGCCCGACGGCACGGCCAAGCGCGCTGCTACGACCCGGCCGTCACGCCGTTCGCCGCGCTGCCCGCCGGTGCCGACGCCCAGGCCTGGCAGGACCTCGCAGTGCTGGTGGGAGCCGGTGGCCGCGCGGTGCTCATCGGCGACTACCCGGTGCCGCCCGGCTGGGAGATCACCTGGCAGGACGAGGTCGTCCAGCTGGTCGACGACGCCCTCGCGGTCGCGGACGAGCCCGAGGCGGTGCCGCTCGGTGCGGCCGACGTGCCGGAGATGCTCGACCTGGTCGAGCGCACCAAACCGGGCCCCTTCCTCGCCCGCACCGTCGAGATGGGCTCCTACCTCGGCATCAGGCAGGACGGCAGGCTCGTCGCGATGGCCGGCGAGCGCATGCACCCGCCCGGATTCACCGAGATCAGCGCCGTCTGCACCGACCCGGCGTACCGCGGCCAGGGGCTGGCCACCCGGCTGATCCGCGCGGTCGCGGCGGGCGTGCGGCGGCGCGGCGAGACGCCGTTCCTGCACGCGGCCAGCGACAACACCGCCGCGATCCGGCTCTACGAGGCGATGGGCTTCGCCGTCCGCCGCCAGCTCACCTTCACCGTGGTGGTCGATAAGGGCACCCTGCGCACCAATAGCGTTAAGAAGGTGCCCTTCCTTCGGAGCTGACCGGGCTCAGCTCGGCCAGCCAGCCGTCCAGCTCGGCGGGGGTGCGGAACAGCAGCACCTGCGGGCCGGGGGAGTCGGCCGCCCACCGGCGCATGCGGCGGCGCTTGCGCCCGTACGAAGCGAAGTGCCAGAGGATGATCGACTCGGAGGACAGCGCGCTGCCGAGCGTCTCCCGGTTGCCGTTGCAGATGACCTCGCCGGTCGAGATCAGCCGCGCGGTGCGCCGCAGCAGCCGCCGCAGGGTCAGGCCGCGGGAGAAGTCCAGGCCGATGACCAGGTCGGCGGAGGCGAGCGGGAGGTCCAGCCAGTCCTTGTACGCGCCGTCGAGGATCCAGGACTTCTTGCGGCAGATCGCGGCGATCCGGTCGCGCTGGACCGGCATCGGGACCTCTTTCCAGCCGGGCTCCCAGGTCAGCTCGTCGACCGGTTGCCAGGGCAGGCCCAGCCGCCGGGAGAGTTCCAGGGCGAGGGTGGATTTGCCCGCCCCGTAAACCCCGTAGATCAGGATCCTCTGCGGGAAGGGGCGGCGCACGGTCACCGGCCGAGCCTAGCGGGCACCCGCCACCTCTCGTTCCTTGCTTCACGCAGCGCGAAGGCGTTCGGTGAGGCCGTCGACGCCGGTGTAGAGGTATGCCGTCTGGTACTGCACGTTGTCGAACAACCGGGCCTCGCCCCGGTAGATCGCCAGCAGCGTGTCCTCGCCGCGCCACCAGCCGTCGGCGGCCCCGGCGACCTCGGTCACCGGTCGCAGCCGCAGCCGCTCCGGCAGCCCGTCGAGCCTGGCCCCGGTGGCGAGCGCCACCTCGGCGGGCATGCGGTCGGCGAGGTGGCGCAACGCGATCGACTCCACCCAGCCCTCGACCGAGCCGTGCAGCGGCACCCAGGTGCCGTCAGCCACGATGCCGAACCGGCCGTCGCCGTCGACCATGAATCCGTACGCCGAGGCGGACCGGGGGCGGCCCGCCGTGAAGCAGGCGCCTCGCCCCTCTTCCACGGTCGGGTCGTCGGCGTCCAGGACGTGCGGCCCGCCCTCGTACTCGGGGGTCGGCGGCAGTTCCAGCCCGCCCCAGCGGCCCTGGTAGGCGGCCAGGTGCTCGATCGCGGCCGCAGGCCGGTGATAGCGGTGCCAATGCCTGCGGTGCTGCTCGGGCGACCACACCTCACGCCGGACCCCGTACGCGGCGAGGTAGGCCCGCGCCCGCAGCGTCAGCCCGCGCCGTGCGTCGAGCACGTGCAGCGGCTTCGGCGTGCGGCGCGGCCTCGGCGACGTCATGCCAAGGCGGCTCGACAGTCGTGACAGATGTCGTCGGGTAGTCCGATCAGGACCGGCAGCCCGATGTTCGAACACAGGGGCCACCGTTGGGTCGGCGTCGTCTGCGCGCCGGGGAGGACGTCGCGGGTCACCGGGTCAGGTTACCGAGAAGGGGTGACGCTTTCGACGGTCGCGCGAGCACGTGTGCATTGACTGTCGCCACTGTCATGGCGATGCTGGTCGAGACATCGGTTTGAACGCTCAACTTCGATGTACTGCCCGTCTTCCTGCCCGGAAGGAGAACCACGTGCACCGCTTCAGGATCGGGCGACGTCTCGCCAGGGCGGCCGGTGTGGCGGCGGCCGCGACGGCGCTGCTGGTGGCGGCCGCCGCACCCGCGACTGCGGCCACCGCCAAGGAGTTCACCGGCGGCGGCCGGGGTCTGACGGCTGCTTCGGCGATCCGGTCCGCGACCTGGGACGCCGAGGCGTCGGCGAGCGCCGAGCTGCTCAACACCTGCGTCCCGGTCGGCGAGCCCGGCATCTGGGAGGTCGTCGACCACCCCTACTTCGGCCACGTCTTCTTCGCCGAGGTCACCGTCTCCTGCACCACCTGACACGAGTGCCCCGCCCCCCGGACTCGGCGTATCCGGAAGACGGGGCGGTCTCGCACCAGGTGGGGCTTGCAGTTTCGGGGAAACTGCCGCTAAGCCAGGCTCGAAAGCTGCACTTGCCCGAAACTGCGCCGGCAGCGAGGAACCTCAGCCCTTGCGCCACTTCTGGGCGCCGGTGCCGTTGCAGGTGTAGAGCTGGAGCTTGGTGCCGTTGGCGGTGCCGTTCGCGGTGACGTCGACGCACTTGTTGGCCTGGATGTTGACCAGGTCGCCGGCTCCGCTGAGGACGAACTTCTGTGCTCC
This sequence comes from Catellatospora sp. NPDC049133, assembly GCF_040648455.1. NCBI lineage: Bacteria > Bacillati > Actinomycetota > Actinomycetes > Micromonosporales > Micromonosporaceae > Catellatospora > Catellatospora sp. NPDC049133. Next base: position 74,076 of record NZ_JBEZDT010000019.1, on the reverse strand, counting down.
GGTGCCGTTGCAGTCGTAGAGCTGGATGGCCGCGCCGTCGGCCGAGGAGCCGGCCGCGACGTCCATGCACTTGCCCAGCGCCCGCAGGCTGCCGTCGGACTCGAAGGACCAGCGCTGCGCGCCGGTGCCGTTGCAGTCCCAGATCTGCAGCCGGGTGGCGTTGGCGGTGTTGGAGTTCGGGATGTCGATGCAGCGGTTGCTGCTCTGGCCGATCAGCGGGGTGCCGCCGGTGGGCGGGGTGGTGCCGTCCTGGGCGAAGACCCGGACGTAGTCGATGACCATCGACTGCGGGAAGACGGTGCTGCCGTCGGGGGAGCCGGGCCAGTTGCCGCCGACCGCCACGTTCAGCAGCATGAAGAACGGGTGGTCGAAGACCCAGCGGTTGGCGCCGGCGTCGGCGCGGGTCTTGCGGGAGTACTGGATGCCGTCGATGTACCAGGTCACCGAGTCGGGGGCCCAGTCGACGGCGTAGGTGTGGAAGGCGTCGGCGAGGCGCGCTCCGCCGGGCAGGGTGTACTGGCCGGTCAGTGAACAGCAGCCGGAGTAGCCGGGGCCGTGCAGGCTGCCGTGGACGGTGCCGGGCTCCTTGCCGATGTTCTCCATGATGTCGATCTCGCCGCTGTTCGGCCACGGGTTGGTGGCGATGTCGCTGCCGAGCATCCAGAACGCGGGCCAGATGCCCTGCCCGCGCGGGATCTTGATGCGGGCCTCGAAGCGGCCGTAGGTCTGGGTGAACCGGTCGGCGGTGAGCAGGCGGGCGGAGGTGTACTGGCAGCTGCCGTACCAGCAGCCGTAGCCGGCGGGGTTCTCCCGGCGGGCGGTGATGACGAGGTTGCCCGCGCCGTCGTGGACCGCGTTGCTGGTGCTGTTGGTGTAGTACTGCAGCTCGTTGTTGCCCCAGCCGCCGCCGCCGATGTCGAACTTCCACTTGCTGCCGTTGACGGGCGTGCCGGCGGCCGCGTTGAACTCGTCGGACCAGGTCTGCGGGCCGACGGCCAGCGCCGGCGTGGCGGTGATGACGGTGGCGGGCACGGTGAGGCCGGCGGCGGCGAGTGCGGCCACGGTCAGGCGGGCCAGCAGTCGGGTCGTTCTGCGCATGGGACTACCTCCCAGGGAACGTGCGGGGCGTGCTACCAGGAGTTCCGGGCAGAACACTTTTGGTAAGCACTGTTAATAAATTGACAACCGTCACGTTAGGGCGGAGTCGTGCCGCCGTCAAGAGAGCGCTCTCTATGAGATCGGCATCGGTCCGATGTGGATCAGCAATATCAGGCGGTGGGCCCGCTGTCGTCGGCGCTTCCGCCGAGGGGGCGATCTGATCGGCGTCGGCGATCACTGAAAGTGACGTCCATGCGGAGGGCGGCGACCTCCGACGGGTCAGACCGTACGGCCGGAGGGCGCGTCGCAACGTCGTTACGGACAGTATCGAGCGCCTGGCGCGCTGCCCTAACGTCGCGCGTATTCCATCGTGGACACCAGGTGAGGAGTACATATGCGCGCGATCATCAGCGCGGAACTGGGTGCGGCGGCGAAACTGGCGGACGTGCCGACGCCGTCGGCGGGGCCGGGCGAGGTGCGGGTCAAGGTGGCCGCGTCCTCGCTCAACGGGTTCGACACCGCGGTGATCAGCGGATACATGGCAACACTGCTGGAGCACCGCTTCCCGGTGGTGCTCGGCCGGGACTTCGCGGGCGCGGTCGACCAGGTCGGTGACGGGGTCACCGGCTTCGCCGCCGGCGACGCCGTCTTCGGGGTGGTGCTGGACCATCCGCTACACGCGGGCGGCTTCGGCGAGTACGTCGTGGTGCCGTCCGCGAGCCTCGCCCGGGTGCCGGGCGGGCTGGACCTCACCACCGCCGGGGCGCTCGGCCTGGCCGGGGCGGCCGCCGCCACGGTCGTCGACGCCATCGCGCCGTCACCCGGCGAGACTGTGCTGATCATGGGCGCGACCGGTGGCGTGGGCAGCGTCGCGGTGCAGCTGGCCGCCGCGCGCGGCGCGGTCGTGCTGGCCACCGCCGAGCCCGGCGAAGGCACCCGGCTGGTACGCCGCCTCGGCGCGCACTACGTCATCGACCGCGGCAGCGACCTCATCGGCCAGGTCGCCGCGATCGCCCCGGGCGGCGTCAAGGCGGCCGTGCACCTGGCCGGCGACCCGTTCGCGCTGGCCGACCTGATCGCGCCGGGCGGCCGGTTCGCCTCGCTGCTCGGCATCGGCCCGGACCAGATGGGCGTACGCGACGTGGTCGCGCTGCCGGTCAACGCCGACCTCGCCCCGGCCGGGCTGGAGCACCTGGCCGCCGAGGTGGTCGCGGGCCGGGTGGAGGTGCCGGTGCAGCGCATCTACCACCTGGAGGAGGTGCCGCAGGCGTTCGCCGACTTCACCGCCGGCAGCGTCGGCAAGCTGGCGGTACACGTCGGCTGAACCGGGTATGCGCCTGCCATGAACACGCAGAAGCTGGTCTACAAGCCGATCGGGATGGTGGGCGGCGCCGTGGCCGGTGCTGTCGCCGGGGTGGCGTTCAAGCAGGTCTGGCGGGTCGTCTCCGGCAATCGTGAGGCGCCGCACGCCACCGACCCGACGAAGGGATGGGCCGAGATCCTGATCGCCGCGGCGTTGCAGGGTGCGGTCTTCGGACTGGTCAAGGCCGCGGTGGACCGCGGTGGCGCACACGGCGTCAAGGCGCTCACCGGCAGCTGGCCGGACTGAGAGGCCGGTCGTGACCAAGGGCTCCGTTCGGTGAGCGGAGCCCTTCACCGTTCCCGGAAAAAATCTTGAGAAATGTGCGGCGCGGATGTCGAAGGCGCGCGGCCGGCGGTGTCTACCCGGTGAGAGGGTGGCGGGACAGGCCCGAAGGGCGGCCGCCGCCACCACGGATCGCCAGGAGGAGTACCGCGATGAAGTACATGATCATGATGCACACCGGGCAGGACGCCACCGAGGGCATCGCGAACTGGTCGCAGCAGGACGTGAAGCGGCACATCGAGTTCCAGCACGACTTCGACCGCGAGCTGCGCGAGGCCGGCGAGATGGTCTTCAACGAGGGGCTGACCTTCCCCGACCAGGCGCGCATCGTCCGCCACGACGGCCAGGGCGCGCCGGCCGTCACCGACGGCCCGTTCCCCGAGGCCAAGGAGTTCCTGATCGGCTTCTGGATCGTCGACTGCGCGGGCCCCGAGCGGGCATACGAGATCGCGGCCAAGGCGTCGTCCGCGCCCGGCAAGGACGGTCAGCCGCTGGGCATCCCGATCGAGGTGCGCCCGATCGTCGGGCCGCCGGCGGCCGACGCCTGATGGCCGACCGGCCGATAGAGGACCTGCTGCGCGAACTCGCGCCGCGGGTCCTCGCCGTGGTCGCCCGCAAGTACCGCGACTTCGACACCGCCGAGGACGCCGTGCAGGAGGCGCTGCTCGCGGCGCACCTGCACTGGCCCGCCGCAGGGCTGCCGGACAGCCCCGAGGCGTGGCTGGTGGCCACCGCCTCCCGGCGGCTGATCAACATGTGGCGCGCCGACGACGCCCGCCGCCGCCGCGAGGAGCAGGACTGGGAGCCCGCTGCGGCGAGCGCGGCCGACGACACCGCCGCGGACCGCGACGACACGCTGCAGCTGCTGTTCATGTGCGCCCATCCGGCGCTGACACCGCCGTCGGCGATCGCGCTGACGCTGCGCGCGGTCGGCGGCCTGACCACCGCGGAGATCGCCGCGGCGTTCCTGGTCCCGGAGGCCACCATGGGCCAGCGGATCAGCCGTGCCAAGCAGCGCATCCACGCCTCCGGCGAGCCGTTCCGGCTGCCCTCGGGCGCGGACTGGCGGCCCCGGCTCGACGCCGTGCTGCACGTGCTCTACCTGATCTTCAGTGAGGGGTACGCCAGCAGCGGCGGCGGCGAGCTGGTGCGTACCGACCTGTCCAAGGAGGCGATCCGGCTCGCCCGCGAGGTGCACCGGCTGCTCCCGCACGAACCCGAGGTCACCGGGCTGCTGGCGCTGATGCTGCTCAACGACGCCCGCCGCGACGCGCGGACCGGGCCGCACGGAGAGCTGATCCCGCTGCCCGAGCAGGACCGGGCCCGCTGGGACCGGGCGGCCATCGCCGAGGGCGTCGACCTGGTCGGCGGGGCGCTGCGGCAGCGCGCCGTGGGGCCGTACCAGCTGCAGGCGGCGATAGCCGCGGTCCACGACGAGGCCGCCGCCGCGGCGGAGACCGACTGGCCGCAGATCCTCGCCCTGTACGGCGTGCTGGCGCGCATCCAGCCGAACCCGATGGTCACCCTCAACCGCGCCGTCGCCCTGGCCATGGTCGACGGTCCGCAGGCGGGCCTGAAGGTGCTGGACACCCTCGACGGGCCGCTGGCCGGCCACCACCGCCTGGCCGCCGTGCGCGGTCATCTGCTGGAGATGGCCGGCGACCGCCCGGCCGCGATCGAGCACCTGCGTGCCGCCGCGTTCGGCACGTCCAGCGGCCCCGAGCTGCGCTACCTGCTCACCGAGATCGGCCGCCTGCGCGACGCGCCCTGACCGGCGCGGCCGGTCAGGGCGGGGTCGTGGCCTCAGAGGACGGTCACGTCCATGGCGGCGAGCCGGTCTCGGTCGGCGGTGAGGTCGATGGCGGCGATACGGCCGTCGACGACGGTGAACGCGAGGACCACGCGCACCCTGCCCTTCGGGGCCCAGACCGCGTGGACGACGCCGTCGATGAGCGCGGTGCGCGCCTCGGCGGCCTGGCCGTTCCAGTAGCCCGCGACGGTCGCCGCGCCGCGCTTCTCGGCGGTCGAGCCGTACGACACGGCGGTTGCGTCGGCGCGCATCACCACGTCGGGGTCGAGCATCGTGACCAGCGCCTCGAACCGGCCCTCGCGGGCTGCGGACAGGAACGCCTCGACGACAGCGCGGCGGCGGGCCTGGTCGACATCGCCGGTCGGCGCCTGCCCCTGCACCCGCCGCCGGGCGCGGCTGGCCAGCTGCCGGGCCGCGTCGGGTGACTTGCCGATGACCGGGGCCAGCTCGTCGAACGGTACGGCGAACATGTCGTGCAGCACGAACGCCAGCCGCTCGGCGGGGGTGAGCGTGTCGAGCACGACCAGCAGCGCGAGCCCGACCGAGTCGGCGAGCACGGCCTCCTGCTCCGGGTCGGGCACGGCGGTGGCCCCGACCGGCGGCAGATCGGCGTCGGCGGTGTCGTCGAGCAGGTCCTCGCGCCGGGTGGTGCGCGAGCGCAGCATGTCCAGGCAGATCCGGCCGACCACGGTGGTCAGCCAGCCGCTGAGGTTGCCGACCTCGCCGACGTCGGTGCGGCTCAGCCGCAACCAGGCCTCCTGCACGGCGTCGTCGGCCTCGGCCGAGGAGCCGAGCATCCGCAGCGCCACCGCGCGCAGCCGGGCCCGGTCCTGCTCGAAGCGTTCGGCCAGCCGGTCCTGCTCGTCCATGTCGTGCATATCTCCCCGAATCTCCGTCAATCGTGATCCAGGCCACATCTGTCACATCTTCGGAAAGCGGCCCGTCATACCGATGACGAACGAGATCGGGCCGATGTGACAGGCCCAGCCCACAAGATCCTATTGGAGGACCCCATGCAGGCTCGGATGACCAACCCCGCCGCACTGCTGCCGGACGCCGTGAAGGGCATCAACCTGATCTACAAGGCCGCCCACTCGGCCGGCCTGGCCAAGTCCACCCTGGACCTGGTGCACCTGCGGGCCAGCCAGATCAACGGCTGCAGCGCGTGTGTCGACTCCGGCGCGCGCGGCATGCGCAAGGCCGGCGAGACCGACGAGCGGCTGTTCGCGGTCGCGGCGTGGCGCGAGACCGACTACTTCACCGAGGCCGAGCGCGCCGCCCTCGACCTCGCCGAGCACGCCACGCGGCTGGCCGACAAGGGCGAAGCGGTGCCGGACCAGGTCTGGGAGGCGGCCGCCAAGCACTTCGGCGAGGCCGAGCTGGCCTCGCTGGTGCTGTGGATCGCGACGACGAACTTCTTCAACCGGATCAACGCGGTCACCCGCCAGCCCGCCGGCCAGAACTGGGGCTGAGCTGCGCCGCGGGGCCGCCCTCGGGACGGCCCCGCCGCAGCCCGGCGGCCCGGCGGCCGGTTGCCAGCCGGGCCAGCGCCGCTGCGGCGGCCTGGATGCGAAGCCCGCGGGTGACGTCCGGCCGGGCCGCCACGGCCAGGTTGTGCTCGGGGTGGCGGGCCCCGCAGACCGCGCCGACGATCGTCGCCACGGTCCGGGCCTGACCGCCCATCATCATCGCGTACCGGATGGCGGCGACCGGATCGTCGGGGTGGCGCAGGAACGCCGTCAATGCGGCGGGCACGCAGCGCAGCGCGGCGCGTCCTGAACCGACCGTCGCGGCCGTGTCGGCCGGGGCGCTGCGGTGGCGGACCAGGGTCTGCACCTCGCCGAGCGCCGCCCGGAACTCGCTGGTCCGCAGCTGCGCGCCGACCAGGTCGAGGAAGTGGTACTTGTCGGCGGGCGCCAGCGGCTGCCCGCGCGCGGCCAACGCCACCGCGGTCGCGGTCGCGGCGGCCGCGTCGCGGGCCAGCGGATGGGTGTGCGTGATCCCGGCCGTGCGGCGGGCCAGCGCGGCGACCGTGCCCATGCCGGTGTCGGGCAGCAGGCCGACCGCACCCGCCCGCACCGCGGCGACACTGCCGAAGCTGCCCTGTCCGTCGTGGACCGTCGGGGCGACCTGCGACCAGCGCGCGCCGCGGCGCACCGCGGCCAGCACCCGGGCGGTGCCGGTGTCGGCCAGTTCGGGCCGGTCCTCGGGCCATTCGCGAGCCAGCTCCAGGGCGAGCGTGTCGTCATGCACCCGGCCCGCGTGGCGGCCCAGGTGCTCGGCCAGGATCAGCAGCTGGGTCGCGGCCGCGCCGGGCTGCGGCGGGCGGGCGCGCCGTTCGCGCAGCACCGCCTCCACCTGCGCCGGATCGGGCATCGCCGCGTCGTGCAGCGGCGCGGCCAGCAGGTCGGCGCGGGCGGCCATGAGGATGGAGCCGTGCGCGCGGCGCAGCAGCTGCGACTGGTCGAGCATCGTCGTCACGGTGGATCTTCTTCCTTCCCGTCGCGGCCCGCCGCCCGGCTCGCGGCCGGGGGCGGGCTTTCACGGCGTCAGGCTCACGGGCGGGCCGGCCGCGACGCGGTGCGGCCGGGCGTGCCCGGCGCGGTTCCCAGGTGCTCGGCGCGGTCGGCGACGGCGGGCCTGGTGTGCCCGGGGGTGGTGGGCGCCCGCCGCGGGCGGACCACCGCTGGGACGGGGCCTGCCGAGGCGCGGGCGCGCACGACGCTGAGCACGTGCCGGGCCCAGCCGTCCAGGCCCGTCTCGGTGGGCGCCGGACCGGCCTGCGGCGTGGGACCGCACAGGCCCACGGCCGTCGCGACGGCCTCGGCGTAGGCGGCCGTGTCGTGCGGGTTGACCACGATCGCCCCGGGCACGTCGGCGGCGTCGCTGGTCAGCTCGCTGAGCACCACGGTCGCGCCGAGCGTGCCGCGGGCCGCGACGAACTCGTGCGCCGGGTTGACCGTGCCGTGGTGCACGGGTGTGGCCAGCAGGCCGTCGCAGGCCAGGTACAGTGCGGCCAGCTCGCGCCGGTCGGGGTTGTCGCGGACGTAGTGCACGACGGCCTGGCCCACGTTGGCGTGCGTACCGTTGATCTTCGCGATCAGCCGGTCGACACGTTCGCGCTGCTCCTGCTCATCGGGCGTGTGCGGGTCGCCGAGCGCGACGTGCAGCAGCGCGACGGTGGCGGGCTCCGGCCGGTGCTCGGCCAGGAACCGGTCGAACGCGTGCAGCCGCTGCTCGACGGCGTCGGACGGGTTCCAGCCGGCGATCGACAGCAGCACCGGCCCGCCCACCCGCAGCGCGGCGCGGATCTCGGCGGCGCGTTCGCGCACCTGGGGCAGCCGCGTCAGCCGCCGCATGCCGCCGGTGTCGGCGGGCAGCGCGCAGGCCAGCACGCGCACCCGGTGGTTGCCGACGGCGATCTGGTTGTCGCGTACGGGCAGGCCGTGCACCCGGCCGGCGAGGTCGAGCAGGTTGTCCACCGCGCGGCGGTGCGGCAGCGCGACGAGGTCGGCGCCGAGCAGGCCGGCCAGCAGCTCGCGGTGCTCGGGCAGCCGCGCGAACGACTCCGCGGGCGGGAACGCGCTGTGCAGGTGCACCGCGGTGGCGAGATCGGGCCGCCGGCGGCGCAGCATCCGCGGCAGCAGCTGGAGCTGGTGCCCGTGCACCCAGACCGTGCCGCCGAGCCCCGCGGACCCCGCGACGGCGTCGGCGATGGCGGTGTTGGCCTGCTCGTACGGCTCGAACCAGCCGGTCGGGAACTCGGCCGGCTGGTGGTGGTACAGCGCGCGCAGCAGGCCCGCGCCCAACCGCGCGTCGTCGGCCCCGGCGTCGACGTGCAGCGCGTCGGCGTCAGGCGGGTTCACGCCGTCGGTCACCGCCGCCCAGGTGCCGCCCTGCGCGGCGACGAACGGGCGCAGCGAGGCCAGTGCGGCGTCCACATGGTCGCTGCTGCCGTCGGGATCGGTGGCAGGGACCCGGTCACCGGCCACGATCAGTTCGTAGCGCGCGGTCACGCGACCACCGGCCCGGCCGGAGCCAGCTCCTCGACCACCGCGTACGGCAGCAGCTGCATGATCCGGTCGAGCTTGGCCAGCCGCAGGGAGCGTCGGGCCCGCTCGGACGGCGAGCGCAGGGCGACCGCGCCGCCGTCGCGTACGGCCCGCCGGTGCGCGTCCAGCAGCAGCAGGATGCCCGCCGCGTCGATCGTGTCGCAGTCGGCCAGGTCGACGACGATCTGCTCGGGATGCAGCGCCAGGGCCTCCTCCAGGAGGCGGTTCACCTCGGGGGCGGCCTGCGCGTCCAGATCGCCCTTTACCTGCACCTCCACCAGTGGCACTGCCTGTGCCGCGGTCGCCGGGACCATGTCTTCCACCTGGGGTACCTCCTTGCCGGTGAGTGCAGCCATTCCCCACCGGGCAGGGTGATAACCCTGCGAACCATGACAGTTCTGTGACAAAGATCAAGCCGGGTCAGGCCACCCGGTCTCACCGGGCGGCCTGACCCCCATGAACTATGGGCTGACCAGGTCGAACTGTTCCCACGGGCCGATCGAGGTCCGGTTGGCGATCAGTGCCGCCGCCCCGGCGTTCTCCGCGACGACGTACTTCCCGTTCGCCTGGGCCCGCAAACTCACCGAACCGTTGGAGTTGCGGATCAGCGCGAAGGTCTCCCAGCCGCCGATCGCGGTGCGGTTGGCGATGAGCGGGTTCGCGCCGGCGTTGTCCGCGCACACGTACCGCGAGTTGACCAGGGCGCGCAGCGCGATGTTGCCGCTGCCGCGGTCGATCAGCTCGAACCGCTCGGCGGTGCCGACCGCGGTGGCGCTGGCGATCAGCGCGCCCGCCCCGCCGCTGGGGGCGGTGACGAACTTGTTGTTGGCGCGGGCGCGCAGGCTGATCCCGGCGGGCGGGGGAGTGGCCGGCGAGCAGTCGGCGGTGACCGCGCCGGCCGCGATCTGGATGCCACCGAGCAGCATGCGGGTGAAGTTGCTCTCGGTGTAGCTGGCCTCGGTGTGGCCGAGGCCGGTGTACCAGGCCCGGCCGCCGCCGTAGTTCTGGCACCAGGTGATCGGGTGGTCGCCCATGTTGCCGCCGCTGTAGCTGCCCTCGTTGAGGTTCATCAGCACGCGCACGGCCGAACGGGGGTTGGTGCGGTAGTTGTACCACTCGTCGCTGCGGGTCCAGGTGGCCGGCAGGTGCGCCGTCGAGGCGTTGACCGGCGACTCGATCCGCAGCTGCGCGGTCTGGATCGCGGGGTGGGAGTGGAAGTACGCCCCGACCAGGCCGCCGTACCAGGGCCAGTCGTATTCGGTGTCGGCCGCGGCGTGCACGCCGACGTAGCCGCCGCCCGCGGCGAGGTAGCTCTGGAACGCCGTCTGCTGGGTCGCGTTGAGCACGTCGCCGGTGGTCGACAGCCAGATGACGGCCTGGTACTGGGCCAGGTTGGCGGTGGTGAACTGGGCGGCGTCCTCGGTGGCGGTGACCGTGAAGCCGTTGGCGCTGCCCAGGGCCTGGATGGCGGCGATGCCGTTGGGGATGGACGAGTGGCGGAAGCCGGCCGTCTTGGAGAAGACCAGCACCTTGGTCAGCGGGGCGGCCGACGCGGGGGTGGCCGGGGCGAACAGCGTCGTCGCCAGGACCGTGACCAGTCCGGCGACCAGGGACAGTACGCGTTTTCGCATGTGGCTCGCTCCTTCGATGAGGGTAGCGCGGAGGGCGGGCTCGAACCGGCGGACGCCGCGAGGCGTGCTGGTCCGCACGGCCGTCCGCGCTGGCGAGGGCCACGCGGGTGCGGCGACCGGACAGGACACGTCCTCGGGGCGCGGGCACGCCCCTGCTGACGGCGTTCGGCGGGTTCTCACCCGCGAACCGGAGCCGGTCGCCGAAACACGGATCCGATATCTATCGGTGTCGAATCCTATAGGAATGCGCCGAGTCATGGAAGGCTGCCGTGACAACTTTCGCGACGGCGACCCTCCGATTTGCTGATGAGCGCAGAACTTTTGCTAGATCTAGAAAAAGTACGAGTTCCTATCTAGAAACTTTTGCAGATCTGGATTTAATATGGCCGCCACGAACGCGTTACAGGAGGCCCTGTGCGTACTGGTATATGGCTCGTCGGCGCCCGCGGCTCGGTCGCGGTCACCAGCATCGTCGGCGCGCTGGCGGTGCGGGCCTCGCTCGCCGACCCGGTCGGCTGCGTCACCGAACTGCCCCCGCTGCGCCACCCGGCGCTGCCGGCCCTGTCCGACCTCGTCTTCGGCGGCCACGACGTGTCCTGCGTGTCGCTGGTCAAGAAGGCCCACGCGCTCGTCGCCGCCGGCGTCCTGCCCGCCGCCGTCGTCGCCGCCGTGGCCGACGAACTGGCAGGCGTCGAAGCCGACGTACGGCACGCCCCCGACGGGGCGACCCAGCACGACACCGTCGCCCGCATCGCCGCGGACCTCGCCGACTTCCGCGAACGCCACGGGCTCGCCCGGGTGGTGGTGGTCAACGTGTCCTCGACCGAGGCCATCCCGCCGGACCACCCGGCGTATGCCGACGCGGCGGCGCTGGCTGCGGCGCTGCACCACGAACCGGTGCTGCCGCCCAGCTCGCGGTACGCGTACGCGGCGTTCACGGCGGGCTGTGCCTACGTCGACTTCACCCCGTCCACGGGAGCCCGGCTGCCCGCGCTCGACCAGCTCGCGGCGCGCCACGGCGTGCCGTACGCGGGCAGCGACGGCAAGACCGGGGAGACGCTGCTCAAGTCGGTGCTCGCACCCATGTTCGCGATGCGCAACCTGCACGTGCGGTCGTGGTCCGGCACCAACCTGCTCGGCGGCGGCGACGGCGCGACGCTGGCCCGGCCCGAGGCCAACGCGGCCAAGGTCGCCAGCAAGCAGCGGGTGCTGCGCGAGACGCTGGGCTACGAGCCGGAGGGCCACACCCGCATCGACTACGTGCCCGACATCGGCGACCTCAAGACCGCCTGGGACCTCATCACCTTCAGCGGCTTCCTCGGCAGCCGCATGCGGCTGGAGTTCACCTGGCACGGCTGCGACTCCGCGCTGGCCGCGCCGCTCGTGCTCGACCTGGCCCGGCTCACCGCCGCCGCCCACGCCCAGGGCCTGTCCGGCCCCCTGCCGCAGCTGGCCTTCTTCTTCAAGGACCCGATCGGCGACGTCCCGCACGGCCTGGCCGAGCAGTGGCGCGACCTGTGCGAATGGGTGCAGGGCTGGGACCTCCCGGCCGAGCGCCCGGACCTGGGCGGCCGGACCGGCGGGACCACGCCCGCCGGTCCGGCCGAGCCGGGCGGGCAGCAGTCATGAAGTTACGTGACCTGGCACAGCTCGTCCGGGCACCGGCGGCGCTGTCGGTGCCGGGCGACGCGGTGGCGGGCGCTACCGCCGCGGGCGTCCTCGACGCGCGCACCGCGGGCATCGCCGCCGCGTCGGTCTGCCTGTACTGGGGCGGCATGGCCGCCAACGACTGGGCCGACCGCGAACTCGACGCCGTCGAGCGCCCCGAGCGGCCGATCCCCTCCGGGCGGATCAGCCCCGACACCGCGCTCGCCGTCGCGGGCGGCCTGACCGTCGCCGGGCTGGCCCTGGCCGCGGCCAGCGGCGGCAGACGCACCCTGGCCACCGCCGGGCTGCTCGCGGGAGCGGTGTGGGCGTACGACGTGAAGTGGAAGAACTCACCGGCCGGGCCCGCCGGCATGGCGCTGTGCCGGGGACTGGACGTGCTGCTCGGCGCGAGCACCGGCGACCTGCGCAAGGCCGCCCGCCCGGCGCTGGCCGTCGCCGCGCACACCTACGCCGTCACTGCGCTGTCGCGGCGCGAGGTCAGCGGCACCGACCGGGTGCTGCCCGCGCTGACCATGACCGCGACCGCGGCCGTGGCGACCCACGCGGCGGGCCGCAGCGGCGGCTGGCTGCCCGCGGTGCTGGCCGGCTGGTACGCCACCCGCTTCGGCAAGGCCCAGCGCGAGGTGCTGCGACAACCCGACGCGGGACGGGTGCGCGCCGCGGTCGGGGCCGGCATCACCTCGCTGCCCGCGCTGCAGGGCGCGCTCATCGCACGGCACGGCAGACCGCTGGCCGGAGCCATGGTGGCCACCGCCGCCCCGGCCGCGGCCAAGCTCGCGAGGAAGGTGTCCCCGACATGAGCCTGCGCTTCGGCTACGGCACCAACGGCTTCGCCAACCACCGGCTCGTCGACGCCCTCGACGTCATCGCCGAACTGGGCTACGCGGGCGTCGCGCTGACGCTCGACCACGCGCACCTGGACCCGTACGCCCCCGAGGTGAAAGACCAGGTCGCGCGGACCGCGCGGCTGCTCGCCGAACGGGAGCTGGCGGTGGTCGTGGAGACCGGGGCGCGCTACCTGCTCGACCCGCGGCGTAAGCACGCGCCGACCTTCCTGCACGACGACGCGTCCCGGCGGATCGACTTCCTCAAGCGGGCGATCGACATCGCCGAAGGGCTCGGCGCGGAGGCCGTGTCCTTCTGGGCCGGGGTGCGCCCGCCGCACGTGTCGGCCGAGGTCGCCTGGCAGCTGCTGGCCGAAGGCTGCGCCGAGGTCGTCGGGTACGCCGCCGAGCGCGGGGTCGCGGCCGGATTCGAACCCGAGCCGGGCATGCTCGTGGAGACGCTGGCCGACTGGTTCCGGCTGCGCGAGCTGGTCGGCGCGGACCTCAAGCTGACCCTCGACATCGGCCACTGCCGCGCCAACGAGCCCGAAGACGTCGCCGAATGCGTGCGTATCGCCGGGCCGCACCTGGTCAACGTGCAGATCGACGACATGCGCCGGGGCGTGCACGAGCACCTGGAGTTCGGCGCGGGCGAGATCGACTTCCCGCCGGTGCTGCGGGCGCTGGCCGACACCGGATACCGCGGCCTGGTCGCCGTCGAGCTGCCCCGCCATTCGCACGCCGCCCCCGACGTCGCGGCCCGGTCGCTGAGTTTCCTGCGGGCCGCGCAGTGGCTCGGCGACGCGCTGCACCGCCTCGAAACCGAGCCCGCCGCGATCGCGACGCTGCTGCCCGCGGCCCGCCGCGGGGTCGGCCGCGCCGCCGCCGAGGACGCCCGGGTGCGCCTGCTGCGCGCCGCCGCGCCCGGCCGCGACGAGGCCGCCGAGCTGTACCGCTACGGCGACAACGACGAGAAGCGGTCCGTGCTGCTGGCCTGCCCCGACCCCGACCTGCTGCGCGACGCCCTGCGCAGCAACGACACCCGGCTGGTGGCCGCCGCGCTCGGCCCCGGCGCCCGGGACCTGCCCGACGCCGAATGGCGCCAGGGCGTGCTCAAGAGCGTGTTCATGGGCCTGCCGCTGTCCGGTGTCGACGGACTGGCGTCGCGGGCCGACGCCGAGCTGGGCCGGATGCTCGCGGCGCTGCGCCGCGAGCGCGAGGCGGCCGGCCGCACCATGCCCGCCGACGCCGTCGACCTCCTGGAGAGGCTGCATTGATGCGCATCTTCGATCCGCACATCCACATGACCTCGCGCACCACCGACGACTATGAGCGGATGGCGGCGGCCGGTGTGCGAGCGCTGGTCGAGCCGGCTTTCTGGCTCGGCCAGCCCCGCACCAACCCCGGGTCGTTCACCGACTACTTCGACGCGCTCATCGGCTGGGAGCCGTTCCGGGCGAGCCAGTACGGCATCGCGCACCACTGCACCATCGCGCTGAACCCGAAGGAGGCCAACGACCCGCGCTGCCGCGAGGTGCTGGCCGTGCTGCCCCGCTACCTGGCCAAGGACCGGGTCGTGGCGGTGGGCGAGACCGGGTACGACTCGATGACGCCGGAGGAGGACGAGGTCTTCGCCGCGCAGCTGGAGCTGGCCCGCGAGTTCGGGCTGCCCGCGCTGGTGCACACCCCGCACCGGGACAAGGTCGTCGGCACCCGGCGCAGCCTCGACGTGGTCAAGGAGTCGGGCATCGACCCGGGCCTGGTCGTGCTGGACCACCTCAACGAGCCGACCGTCGGCGAGGTCGCCGGCAGTGGCTGCTGGATGGGCTTCTCCATCTACCCCGACACCAAGATGTCGCCCGACCGCATGGTCGCCATCCTGCGCGAGTACGGCCTGGAGCGCATGCTGGTCAACTCGGCCGCCGACTGGGGCAAGTCCGATCCGCTGCTCACCCTGCGCACGGGGGAGGCGATGCTGGCGGCCGGGTTCAGCGACGACGACGTGGACCGGGTGCTGTGGCGCAACCCGGTCGAGTTCTACGGCCAGTCCGGCCGCCTCGACCTCGACGAGACCGGCGCCGAGGCGACCTTCGCGGGCAACTCGATCCTGCGCGGGGGTTCGTGATGCGGCTGCGCGACGCCGACGGTGCGACGGTGCACCTGGCGTACTGCACGAACGTGCACGCCGCGGAGGACTTCGACGGGGTGCTGTCCCAGCTCGACCGCTTCGCGGTGCCGGTGCGCGAGCGCCTCGGCGTCGACCTGCTCGGGCTCGGCCTGTGGCTGGCCGCCCCGGTCGCCCGCGCCCTGGCCGAGCAGCCGGAGCTGCGCGGGCGGCTGCGCCGGGAGCTGACGGCACGAGGCCTGGAGACGGTGACCCTCAACGGGTTTCCCTACAAGGCGTTCCAGGCCCCCGTGGTCAAGCACGACGTCTACCTGCCGGACTGGACCGACCCGCGCCGGCTGCGCTACACCCTGGATCTGGCGCTGGTGCTGGCCGAGCTGCTGCCCGACGACGCGGCCCGCGGGTCGATCTCGACCCTGCCGCTGGCCTGGCGCGAGCCCTGGGACCGGCGGCGGTTCGGCGCGGCCAAGGCGCAGCTCGACGAGCTGGCCGCGGGCCTGGCCCGGGGCGAGCGGCCGATCCGGGTCGCGCTGGAACCCGAGCCCGGCTGCGTGGTCGAGTCCACCGACCAGGCCGTCGCGGCGCTGTCCGCGGTCGCCAGCGAGCACCTCGGCGTCTGCGTCGACCTGGCGCACCTGGCCTGCGGCTGGGAGGACCCGGTCGACGCGGTCGCCAAGCTGAAGGCGGCCGGGGTCGCCGTGGTCAAGGTGCAGGTGTCGCAGGCCCTCGAAGTCGAGGACCCGGACGCGGCCCGGCAGGTGCTGGCGGCGTACGCCGAACCGCGGTTCCTGCACCAGACCCGCAGCTCGGCCGGCGAGCGCTTCGACGACCTGCCGCAGGCCCTGGCCTCCGACGCGCCCGGCCCGTGGCGCATCCACTTCCACGCCCCGCTGCACGCCGCCGCGCTCGACCCGCTGCGCACCAGCTCCACGGTGCTGCGCGAGGGCCTGGCGGCGCTGCTGACCAACAGCGACTGCGACCACTTCGAGGTCGAGACGTACACCTGGGACGTGCTGCCGCCGTCGGCCCGGCCCACCGACGACGCCGGGCTGGCCGAGGGCATCGCGGCCGAGCTCGCCTTCGCCCGCGACCAGTTCGCCGCCCTGGGGGTCTCGTGAACAAGCCACTCGTCGTGCTGAACGTGGTCGGGCTGACGCCCCGGCTGCTGGCGCACATGCCGCGGCTGCGCGCCGCGTTCGCGAACGGGTTCACCGCCCGGCTCGACCCGGTCGTGCCCGCGGTGACCTGCTCGGTGCAGGCGACCTTCCTCACCGGTGAGACCCCGGCCGGGCACGGCGTCGTCGGCAACGGCTGGTACTTCCGCGACCTCGGCGAGGTGCTGCTGTGGCGGCAGAGCCACGCGCTGGTCGGCGGGGAGCGGGTCTGGGACGCGATCCGCCGCGAGCGCCCCGGCTACACCGTGGCCAACATCTGCTGGTGGTACGCCATGGGCGCCGACGTCGACTGGATGATCACGCCCCGGCCGATCTACCGCGCGGACGGCCGCAAGGAACCCGACTGCTACACCATCCCCGCCGAGCTGCACGACGAGCTGCCCGTGTTCCCGCTGTTCAGCTACTGGGGACCCGGCGCGGGCATCGCCTCCTCGGCCTGGATCGCCGCGGCCGCGGTGCACGTGATGAGCACCCGCAGCCCGGACCTGACCCTGGTCTACGTCCCGCACCTCGACTACGACCTGCAGCGCTTCGGCCCGTCCGCGCCGCAGGCCGCGGCCGCCGCCGCCGAGCTGGACTCCACGCTGGCCCCGCTGCTGGACGCGGCCGCCGCCCGGGGCGCGACGGTGGTCGCGCTGTCGGAGTACGGCATCACCGACGTGTCCCGCCCCGTGCACGTCAACCGGGCGCTGCGCGCCGCCGGGCTGCTGACCGTGCACACCCAGGACGGCATGGAATACCTGGACCCGTTCACCTCCCGCGCCTTCGCGGTCGCCGACCACCAGATCGCCCACCTGTACGTGCGCGACCCGGCCGACGTCGCCGCGGTCGCGAAGATCTGCGCCGAGCTGCCGGGTGTCGGGCAGGTGCTCGACGAGACCGGCAAGGCCGGGCAGGGCCTGGACCACGAGCGCAGCGGTGAGCTGGTGCTGCTCGCCGAGCCGGACTCGTGGTTCACCTACTACTACTGGCTCGACGACAAGCACGCGCCGGACTTCGCGACCCACGTCGAGATCCACCGCAAGCCCGGCTACGACCCGGCGGAGCTGCTGTTCGACCCGGCCGGGCCGGGTGCGGCGAAGGGCCGCGCGGCCAAGGCGCTGGTGCGCAAGAAGCTCGGCATGCGATACCGGATGAACGTCGTCGGCCTCGACGCCGGCGCCGACGCGATCCGCGGCTCGCACGGCCTGCTCCCGCCCGGTGCCGACGACGCCCCGCTGCTGCTGTGCACCGATGCCGGGCCCGCCGTGGACCGCATCGCCGCCACCGACGTGAAGTCCCTGCTCCTGCGTTTGGCGGGAGGTGCGCCGTGACGCTCGCGCCTGCGCCCACACCGTTGGCGGCGCGGATCGACGCGGTGCTGGCCGGGTTCGTGGACGGGCAGCGGCTGCTGTGGCCGGACGACGAGCTGCGGCCGATGCTGGACACGGTGCGGCGGTTCATCCTCACCGGTGGCAAGCGGCTGCGGCCGGCGTTCTGCTACTGGGCCTGGCGCGGGGTGGCCGCGCCCGAGGAGCGCGGGGAGGACCAGGCTGCGGTGACCGCGGGCGCGGCGCTGGAGCTGTTCCACTGCTTCGCGCTGATCCACGACGACATCATCGACGCGGGCAGCCGCCGCCGGGGCCAGGCGTCGATGCACGAGGAGTTCGCCGCGGCGCACGCCCGGCACGGCTGGCGCGGGGACGCGCGCTCGTTCGGGCGCAACACCGCGCTGCTGTGCGGGGATCTGTGCGCGATGTGGGCGGAGGAGCTGCTGACCGGGTGCCCGACGACGCCGGTGCGGCTGGCGCAGGCGCAGCGGCTGTTCGCGGTGATGCGGGCCGAGGCGGTGGCGGGGGAGTACCTGGAGGTCGTCGCGCAGGCGATGGGCGACTTCGGGGACGGCGCGCGGCAGCGGGCGGCCCGGGTGGTGCAGCTGAAGACGGCCCGGTACTCGGTGGTGCGCCCGCTGCAGATCGGGGCGGTGCTGGCCGGGGCGTCGGACGCGGTGCTGGACGGGCTGGCGGCGTTCGGGGAGCCGCTGGGGGAGGCGTTCCAGCTGCGGGACGACGTGCTGGGGGTGTTCGGCGACCCGGCGCGCACCGGCAAGTCGGTGCTCGACGACCTGCGCCAGGCCAAGCCGACGACGCTGCTGGCGGAGGCGTTCGCGCGCGGCGATGGGCGATCGCGTGCGGTGCTGTCGGCGCACGTGGGGGATCCGGTGCTGGACGAGGCGGGCGCGGCCCGGGTGCGGGCGGTGCTGGCCGAGTCGGGGGCGCTGGCCGTGGTGGAGGAGCGGATCGCGGCGGCTCGCGCCGAGGCGCTGCGGGCGCTGGAGTTCCTGGATGTGGCGGAGGAGTCGCGGCAGGCGCTGGGGGCGCTGGCCGACTTCGTCGCGAGCAGATCGGTGTGAACCAACAGGATCGATCACATTTCCACTGAGGACATCAATTTCGATATAAGCAGAGACATGCCTTAACCTGATCTTCATCTATCCTATAGGATATTTCATACACGGTCCGGTAACAGGCCGGAAACTCTGCCCCCACATTCGCGGAGGTTTTCCCCCATGAACCTCAGCAAGTCGTTGCGCCTGGCCCTGGCGGCGTTCGTCGCCGCGGGCCTGAGCGCGGCCGTCCCCACCGCGCCCGCCCTGGCATCACCCACCGATGCGGCGTTCAACTCCGCCACCGGCGCCCTCAACGTCAACTACGCCGGCTACCTGTCCAAGCACGACATCGTCTACAACCGCCAGAACACCAACCCGCTGCACGGCCTGACCGTCGGCAACGGCCGCACCGGCGCCATGGTCTGGTCCCAGAACGGGATCACCGCCCAGGTTTCCGGCGTCGACCTGTCGCAGCAGTCGGCGTTCGCGGCGGGTTTGCTCAACTTCAACACCAGCCCGGCGCTGGACAGCGGGTCGAGCACGTTCCAGCAGCGGCTGTCGCTCTACGAGGGCACGCTGACCACGAAGTACGACAGCAACCGCACCGTCACGATCATGGGTTCGCCCAACTCCGAGGTGATGGGCATCCACGTCGACGACACCCGCGGCGGGGTGTCGGCCGCGACGCTGGAGCTGAGCCTGTGGGACCCGAACGGGGTCTCCAACAGCGCCGACGTGCCCAACCTGACGACCTGGCGCACGGTGTCGACCGGCAGCGACAGCTCGGCCGCCTGGTTCAGCCGCGGCCAGGCCGACCCGAACAACTTCGGCTACACCTTCGCCGCCACCGTCGAGGGCGCGTCCTACAGCGCCTCGGTGGTCAACGGCACCCGAGTGCGGCTGAGCATCACCCCGACGTCGAGCTACACCATCTGGTTCACCGCGGCCAGCCGGATCAACTCGCCCAACCTCGACTCGGTCGCCCAGGCCAAGAACCAGCTCGCCTCGGCGAAGTCGACGGGTTACAGCACCACGTTCACGAACTACAAGAACTGGTGGCACAACTTCTGGGGCAAGTCGTTCGTGCAGTACTCGAACTCCGCCGGCGACGCCGACTACCTGGAGAACGTGTACTACCTGTCCACGTACATGATCGCGGCGGGCGGGTTCGGCAACTACCCGGTGCACTTCATCAACGGCGTGTTCCGGGCCACCGGCGACCAGACCAAGTGGAGCAACGGCTACTGGTACTGGAACCAGCGCGACGTCTACAACTCGTTCCTGGCCAGCAACCATGCCGACCTGTTCGCGGGGTTCAACCGGCTCTACAGCCGCAACTACGCCGCGCTGAAGGCGTACACGCAGACCAGGTACGGTACGGACTCGCTGTGGGTGCCCGAGACGATGGGCTGGGACGGCAACGCCCGGGGAACCATCAACAGCGACTACGTCAACGACATCTACTCCACCGGCACCGAGGCCGCGTACAACATGTACCTGCAGTACCGGTACACCAACGACACCGCGTACCTGCAGAACACCGTGTACCCGTACATGAAGGACGCGCTGCGCTTCTACCAGAACCGGTTCCAGCTGATCAACGGCAAGTACCAGATGGTCAACAGCAACGCGCACGAGACCTACTGGGACGTGCGCAACGCGATCACCGACCTGGCCGCGGTGCGGCTGCTCGCCCCGCTGACCATCCAGGTCAGCACGCAGCTCGGGCTGGACAGCGGGCTGCGCGCCGGCTGGCAGAGCCTGGTCGACAACCTGTGGGCGTACCAGGTCAGCAACAACGCCTACCTGCCGCACGACCCGCCGTCGTCGCAGGTGCGCAACGGTGAGAACGTGTCGGCCGAGCTGATCTGGCCCTACGACCGCACCGGCATCGGCTACCCCGACTACAGCACGGCGCTGAACACGTGGAACGTGCGCCCGCACCCGTACGGCAACGTGTGGGCCAACGACCACGCGCAGGCGGCCCGCCTGGGCCTGGGCGACCAGACCTTCAACGGCATGCGCACCATGCTGCAGAAGTACCAGAACTACCCCAACGGCATGACCAACAACACCAACGGGGTGTTCGAGTACCTGGGCATCCACCTCGTCGCCATGAACGAGGCGCTGCTGCAGAGCTACAACGACAAGATCCGGGTGTTCCCGGCGGTGCCGACCGACTCCTCGTTCGTCGGCAAGTTCACCCTGCTGGCCAAGGACGGCTTCTTGGTCAGTTCGGAGCGCGAGGCCGGTGAGATCAAGTACGTCGGCCTGCGCAGCCAGTTCGGCAAGAACACCACCGTGGTCAACCCGTGGGGCACCCAGCAGGTCCAGGTGCGCCGCACGTCCGACAACGCGATCATCACCACCTCGACGGCAGCGGAGATCAGCTTCGCCACGGCCGCGAACACGGTGTACGTGGTCGAGCGCACCGCCAAGCCGCTGAGCAACTACTCGGCGACCACGCTGACGGGCACGCAGAACAACGACGCCAAGTCGCTGCGCAACACCGCCTCGACGCTGGGACTGGGCACCGGCACCGGCGGCGGCCTGGTCAACAACACCGACCTGACCTACGACGCGGGCTGGTACCACACCACGGCCCGGGGCTACGGCGACTACAACGACGACACCCACCACACCAACACCGTCAACGCCGCGGCCAGCTACACCTTCACCGGCACCGGGATCGAGTACCTGTCCGAGCGGTTCAGCGACATGGGCAACGTCGACGTGTACCTGGACAACGTGTTCCAGGCCAACGTCAACCTGAACGTGTCCGGGCCGCGGCAGGCGCAGGTGGTCGTGTGGTCCAAGACCGGCCTGAGCAACGGCCAGCACACCATCCGGATCGTCAACAAGACCACGTCGGTGGCGATCGTGGACGCGCTGCGCATCACCACCGGCGGCACACCGCAGCCCACCGGTTATGTCGCCCTCAAGGCGCAGGCCAATGGGCAGTACGTCACCGCGGCCAACGCCACCACGGCGCTGATCGCCAACTCCACCACGGTGGGCACGGCGCAGCAGTTCCAGGTGACCGACCTCGGCAACGGCAACATCGCCCTGCGCGCGCGGTCGAACAGCCAGTTCGTCTGCGCGGAGAACGCCGGAGCCAACCCGCTGCTGGCCAACCGGGCCTCGGCGGGCTCCTGGGAGACCTTCGCCCTGGTCCGCAACTCCGACAACACCGTCAGCCTGCGCGCCACGGTCAACAACCAGTACGTGGTGGCGGAGAACGCGGGTGCGGCCGCGCTCATCGCCAACCGTGCGGCCATCGGCCCGTGGGAGAAGTTCGAACTCATCACACTCTGACCACCGGTGGGGCCGGGAGACCGGCCCCACCCGACCACCCCAGCGGAGCCGGTCATTCGGCGACCCGGCTCCGCGCCGACCGTCCGGGCCCACCTCACGTGCGGCCCGGCGGCCCGGCAGGGCACGGGCACACCCGCCTCCACGGGCGGCGCTCCGCACCCGGCCGGGTCCCACCCCGAGGGAACGCGTCATGGGCACACCCGTCGCCGAGACACCCCGCAGCTCCGAGCCTGTCGTGGCCGGTGGCCGGGCGGACCGTGCGCGCCCCGAGGTCCGCACACCCGCACCGTCCGACCCCCACCGATCCCGGAGCGAAGCCATGCCCCGAAGTCCCCGCCCGCGCCTGGCCGCGGGCCTGGTCCTCACGCTGCTGGCGAGCCTGACGGCCGTGGCCGTCAACCTCGCCGCGGGCGCCCCCGCGGCCGCCGCACCGCCCCCCACCAGCAGTTTCGAGAAGGTCAAACTCGACGGCGGCCTGTCCATGGGCGAGCCGATCGAACTGTCCGTGCTGCCCGACGGCAAGGTCCTCTACATCAACCGGGGGACCAGCTCCGGCGGCGGGCAGGTCCGGCTCTACAACCCGGCCACCGGCACCACCACCGTGGCGCTGACGCTGCAGCTCGACGCCCGGTTCGAGGACGGCCTGATCGGCATCACGCTGCACCCGCAGTTCGCCACGAACCGCTGGGTGTACCTGTTCTACTCCCCGGTGGTCACGCCGCTGGTCAACCGGATCTCCCGGTTCACCTTCAACACGTCGACCAACGTGCTGGACGCGGCCAGCGAGACCAAACTCATCGAGTGGCCCACCGAGCGGCGGCTGTGCTGCCACAGCGCGGGCTCGATGACCTGGGACAGCAACGGCAACCTGTACTTCGCGGTCGGCGACAACACCAACTCCGGCGGCGACTCCGCCGGCATGGCCCCGATCGACGAGCGCACCTCGCGCGACGCCCAGTACGACGCGCAGCGCACCTCGGGCAACACCAACGACCTGCGCGGGAAGATCAACCGGATCCACCCGGAGAACAACGGGACCTACACCATCCCGTCGGGCAACCTGTTCCCGGTCGGCACGGCCAACACCCGGCCCGAGATCTACACCATGGGCAACCGGAACCCGTACCGGATCTGGGTCGACAAGCAGGCGGGCAACACCCTGTACTGGGGCGAGGTCGGCCCCGACGCGGGCGCGACGATCCCGAACCGGGGACCTGCCGCCTACGACGAGTACAACCGGGCCACCGGCCCCGGCAACTACGGCTGGCCGTACTGCGGCGGCCCGAATGTCGCCTACAACGACTGGGACTTCGCGGCCAACGCCCCGCGCGGCTGGTTCCCGTGCGGCGGGTCCACCGGCCCGGTCAACAACTCGCCGCGCAACACCGGCCTGCAGCAGCTCCCGCCCACCAAGGGCGCGCTGGTCTGGGAGCAGCACGGCGGCAGCGTCGACTGGCCCGCGCTGGACAACCCGGGCGGCTGCGGCTCGCCCAACCACGCCGAGGTCTACCACTACAACCCGAACCTGGTCTCGGACGTGAAGTGGCCCGCCTACTACGACAACAAGCTGATCATCACCGAGTACTGCCGTAACTGGATCAAGGAGGTCCAGTTCAACAACGGCAACCCGGTGACCGGCACGCCGACCATCATCGAGCCCGTGGTGTCCGGCATGCAGCTGGTGCACCCGATCGACATGGAGTTCGGCCCGGACGGGTCGCTCTACCTGCTGGAGTACGGCAACGGCTACTTCTCCGGCGATGCCGCAGCGGGCCTGTACAAAATCAACTACGTGGCGGGCGGGCGCTCGCCGACCGCCGTGGCCACCGTCAACCGGGACAACGGCCTGGCGCCGCTCGCGGTGGCCTTCTCCAGCGCGGGCAGCAGCGACCCCGACGGCGACCCGCTCACCTATGCCTGGGACTTCGACAACAACGGCACCACCGACTCGACCGCCGCCAACCCGAGCTACACGTACACCACGGTCGGCGACAAGCGGGCCCGGCTGACCGTCAACGACGGCACCGGCCGCTCCGGCACCACCGTCATTCCGATCGTCGTCGGCAACAACCGGCCGACAACCACCGTCGGGTCCATTCCCAACGGCGGCATCTACGGCTGGGGTGACAACGTCACGGCGACCGCGGCCTCCACCGATGCCCAGGACGGCACCATCGCCTGCGGCAACGTGGTCGTCCGGGTGGCGCTCGGGCACCAGGAGCACGCGCACGAGGAGGGCCAGGGCACCGGCTGCGGCTTCACCTTCAACACCGGCCCGATCCATGCCGGGCTGGACGCGGTGCAGTTCTTCGTCGTCCGGGGCAGCTACACCGACAGCGGCGCGTCCGGCACGGTCCCGCTGACCGGCGAACAGCAGCTCACCCTGTGGCCCAAGCAGTGGCAGGCCGAGCACTACGTGACCCTCAACGGGCCCAAGGTCGTCGACCAGGCCGCGGCCGAGGGCGGCAAGCGGCTGGGCGACATCCAGAACGGCGAGTACGTCCGCCACCACGGGGTCAGCCTGAAGGGCATCACCAGCGTCAAGGCCCGGGTCTCCTCGGCCGGGGCGGGCGGCGTGCTGTCCTTCCGGTACGACTCCACGACCGGCCCCGAGGTGGCCAGGATCACGGTGCCCGGCACCGGCGGCTGGGACAACTACACCGAGGTCACCGCCCCGGTCACCAGGCCCGACGACGGCACGCACGACCTGTACCTCGTGTTCACCGGCTCGGGCACCGGCGCGCTCTACGACGTGGACAGCTACACGTTCATCGGCTCCGGCGTCGGCAGCACCCCGCCGGGCGGCGGCCAGGACCTGGCGCAGGGCCGCCCGGTGACCGTGTCCAGCACCGAGGCCGGCGCGAACGTGGCCGCGAACGCGGTCGACGGCAACGCCGCCACCCGCTGGAGCAGCCTCTACGCCGACCCGCAGTGGATCACCGTGGACCTGGGCGGGTCGTACGACGTCAACCGGGTCCGGATCAACTGGGAGGCCGCATTCGGCCGGGCGTACCGGGTCGAGGTCTCACCGGACAACAGCTCCTGGACGTCGATCTTCTCGACGGCCACCGGCGACGGCGGCGTCGACGACCTGGCGGTCACCGGCACCGGCCGCTACGTGCGCGTCTACGGCACGCAGCGCGGCCTGACCCAGTACGGCTACTCACTGTGGGACCTGAACGTCTACGGGTCCCCGGCGAGCGGCACGACCCTGCTGTCGCGCAACCGCCCGGTCACGGTGTCCAGCACCGAGGCCGGGGCCAACGTCGCGGCCAACGCGGTCGACGGCAGCACCACCACCCGGTGGAGCAGCCTGTACGCCGACCCGCAGTGGATCACCGTCGACCTCGGCCAGACCCGCAACGTCAGCCGGGTGGTCCTGAACTGGGAGACGGCCTACGCGACCGCCTACCAGGTGCAGGTCTCCAACGACAACAGCACCTGGACCACGATCTCGTCCACCACCACCGGCAACGGGGCAGTGGACGACCTGGCGGTCTCCGGCTCCGGCCGCTACGTGCGCGTCAACGGCACGGCCAGGGCCACCCAGTGGGGCTACTCGCTGTGGGAGTTCGACGTCTACGGGTCCTGACCCTCTCGCGCCGGAGGCGGCCGTCCGTCGCCTCCGGCGCTTCTTCGACAAGGAGCAACGATGCGCAGAAGGTTTCTGTCCCTGCTCACCGGCCTGGCCCTGGCGGTCGGGTCGGCGGCGCTGGCGCTGCCTGCCACGGCGCAGGCCGCGCCGCTGACCAAGGTGCTGGTCTTCTCCAAGACGGCCGGCTTCCGCCACTCGTCCATCCCCAACGGCATCGCCGCCATCCAGGCGCTCGGCACGGCCAACGGCTTCACGGTCACCGCCACCGAGGACGCCGCCCAGTTCACCACCGCCAACCTGGCCCAGTATCAGGCGGTCATCTGGCTGTCGACGACCGGCGACGTGCTCAACGCGACGCAGGAGGCCGCGTTCCAGAGCTACATCGCCGCGGGCGGCGGCTACGTCGGCGTGCACGCCGCGGCCGACACCGAGTACGACTGGGCCTGGTACGGCGGCCTGGTCGGGGCGTACTTCGCCTCGCACCCGGCGACCCAGCAGGCCACCATCCGGGTCGAGGACCGGTCCAACATCTCCACCTCGCACCTGCCGCCGACGTGGACGCGCACCGACGAGTGGTACAACTACCGCGCCAACCCGCGCGCCAACGTCAAGGTGCTGGCCAGCCTCAACGAGTCGTCGTACAGCGGCGGCAGCATGGGCGACCACCCGATCACCTGGTGCCAGAACTACGGCGGCGGGCGCTCCTGGTACACCGGCCTCGGCCACACCGAGGAGACGTACGCCGACGCGAACTTCCGCACCATGCTGCTCGGCGGCATCCAGGTCGCGGCCGGGGCCAAGCCCGCCGACTGCCGCCCGGAGACCGGCTACACCGCGATCTTCGACGGCACGCAGGCGAGCCTCAACCAGTGGCGGATGGCCGGGCCGGGCGGGTTCACGCTGGCCAACGAGACGCTGACCTCGTTCGGCGGCATGGGCCTGCTGTGGTTCCCGGTGCGCACGTACAGCAACTACTCGCTGAAGGTCGACTGGATGATGCCGGGCGACGACAACGGCGGCGTGTTCATCGGCTTCCCGGACCCCGGCAACGACCCGTGGGGGCCGGTCAACGCCGGGCACGAGATCCAGATCGACGCCACCGACGCCGACCCGAGCCGCACCACCGGCAGCGTGTACAGCTTCCAGGCGCCCAACACCACCGCCCGCGCGGCCGCGCTCAACCCGCCCGGGCAGTGGAACACCTACGAGATCGGGCTGCACGGGCAGCGGGTCGAGATCTGGCTCAACGGCGTGAAGATCAACGACTACACCAGCGCCCGGGCCATCGCGACCGGCTACATCGGCGTGCAGAACGACGGCACGGGCGCGGACATCAACTACCGCAACATCCGGATCAAGACCGACGGCACCCAGCCGCCGGCCACCGACGTCGCCCAGGGCAAGCCGGTGACCGCGTCCAGCACCGAGGCGGGCGGCAACGTCGCGGGCAACGCCGTGGACGGCAACGCGGCCTCCCGCTGGAGCAGCCTCTACACCGACCCGTCCTGGATCACCGTGGACCTCGGGCAGTCGTACAACCTGACCCGGGTCCGGCTGAACTGGGAGACGGCC
This sequence comes from Catellatospora sp. NPDC049133, assembly GCF_040648455.1. NCBI lineage: Bacteria > Bacillati > Actinomycetota > Actinomycetes > Micromonosporales > Micromonosporaceae > Catellatospora > Catellatospora sp. NPDC049133. The sequence continues at coordinate 47,198 of NZ_JBEZDT010000019.1, read as the reverse complement.
TACGGCCGGGCGTACCAGCTGCAGACCTCGCCGGACAACAGCACCTGGACCACGGTCTACTCCACGACCGCCGGCGACGGCGGCGTGGACGACGTGACCCTGACCGGCACCGGCCGCTACGTGCGCATGTACGGCACGCAGCGGGCCACCCAGTGGGGCTACTCGCTGTGGGACTTCAACGTCTACGGCACCCCCGCCGGGACCGGCCCGGTCCTGCTGTCGCGCAACCGCCCGGTGACCGTGTCCAGCGTGGAGCCCGGCAGCGCGCACAACGGCGCGAACGCCGTGGACGGCAACACCGGCACCCGCTGGGGCAGCGCCTACGCCGACCCGCAGTGGATCTCGGTGGACCTCGGCGCGAGCAAGAGCATCAGCCGCGTCCGGATCAGCTGGGAGGCGGCCTACGGGCGGGCCTACCAGGTGCAGACCTCGCCGGACAACAGCACGTGGACCACGGTCTACTCCACCACCGCAGGCGACGGCGGCGTGGACGACCTGACGGTCACCGGCACCGGCCGCTACGTGCGCGTCAACGGCACCCAGCGCGGCCTCACCCAGTACGGCTACTCGATCTGGGAGCTGGACGTCTACGGCAGCTGACCAGACACCTTCCCCGTCCCACCCCCGGCGCGCACGTCCCCGCGCGCCGGGGCACCCCACCCCTCGGAAGGAACCCCATGAGAAAGATCCCCCGGTGGCGGTTGTGGCTCACCGCCGCCGCCACCCTCGCCGCGAGCGCCGCGGTGTCGGTGACGGCGGGCGCGCCCGCCGCGCAGGCCGCGCCGATCCCGGCGGCCGACTACCAGCAGGTGTCGCTGGCCACCGGCTCGGCCGAGCTGGGCGAGCCGATGTCGCTGGCGGTGCTGCCGAACCGGTCGGTGATCCACACCGCCCGGGACGGCACGATCCGGGTCACCGACGTCAACGGCAACACCAAGCAGGCCGCGAAGCTGTCGGTGTACACCCATGACGAGGAGGGTCTGCAGGGCATCGCGGTCGACCCGAACTTCGCGACCAACCGCTACATCTGGATCTATTACTCGCCGCCGCTGAGCACCCCGGGCGGCGACGCCCCGGTCACCGGCACCGCCGCGGACTTCGCGCCGTGGAAGGGCCACCTGCGGCTGTCCCGGTTCACCCTCAACGCCGACGACACCGTCAACACCGGCAGCGAGCGGATCACCCTGCAGGTCGACAACGACCGCGGCCAGTGCTGCCACGTCGGCGGCGACATCGACTTCGACGCCGCGGGCAACCTGTACCTGACCACCGGCGACGACACGAACCCGTTCGAGTCGGCCGGTTACAGCCCGATCGACGAGCGCACCAACCGCAACCCGCAGTTCGACGCGCAGCGCTCCTCGTCCAACACCAACGACCTGCGCGGCAAGCTGCTGCGCATCAAGCCGCAGGCCGACGGCAGCTACACCATCCCGTCGGGCAACCTGTTCGCGCCCGGCACCGCCAACACCCGGCCCGAGATCTACGCGATGGGCTTCCGCAACCCGTTCCGGATGAGCGTGGACAAGGCCACCGGCATCGTCTACCTCGGCGACTACGGCCCCGACTCGGGCACCACGGACGCCAACCGGGGCCCGAGCGGGCAGGTCGAGTTCAACCGGATCACCTCGGCGGGCAACTACGGCTGGCCGTACTGCACGGGCACGAACACCACCAGCGAGACGTACAACGAGTGGAACTTCGCCACCAACAGCACCGGCGCGAAGTACAACTGCGCGAGCGGCCCGGCCAACAACTCGTTCCGCAACACCGGCCAGGCCACCCTGCCCGCGGCCCGGCCCAGCTGGATCCGCTACGGCGGTGACGCCGGCAGCCCGCCGGAGTTCGGCAGCGGCTCCGAGTCGCCGATGGGCGGCCCGGTGTACCGCTACAACGCCTCCTCCACCTCGACGGTGAAGTTCCCGCAGTCCATGGACGGGCGCTACTTCGCCGGTGAGTACGGCCGCCGCTGGATCAAGGCGATCGCGCTGAACGCCGACGGCACGCCCGGCGAGATCTCGGCGTTCCCGTGGACCGGCACCCAGGTCATGGACATGGCCTTCGGCCCGGACGGGGCGCTGTACGTGCTCGACTACGGCACCGGCTCCAACAACCAGGGCCTGTTCCGCATCGAGTACATCGGCGGGGCCAACCGCAACCCGGTCGCCAAGGCCGCCGCGGACAAGACCTCCGGGGCCGCCCCGCTGACCGTGAACTTCTCCTCGGCGGGCAGCTCCGACCCCGAGGGCGGGGCGCTGAGCTACCTGTGGACGTTCGGCGACGGCACGACGTCGACGGCGGCCAACCCGACGAAGACGTACACGGCCAACGGCACGTACAGCCCGACCCTGCGGGTCACCGACCCGGGCGGCCTGACCGGCACGGCCAGCCTGGTCGTCACGGTCGGCAACACCGCCCCGACGATCAACCTGACCACTCCGGGCAACGGCCAGCTGTTCACCTTCGGCGACACGGTGTCGTTCAACGTCACCGTCAGCGACCCGGAGGACGGCACGATCAACTGTTCCCGGGTGACGGTGACGTACTCGCTCGGCCACGACAGCCACGCCCACCAGATCACCTCGAAGACGGGCTGCTCGGGCACCATCACCATCCCGGTCGACGGCGAGCACGACGCCGCGGCGAACATCTTCGGCGTCATCGACGCGGCCTACACCGACAACGGCGGGCTGACCTCGCGCAGCACCCGCACCCTGCAGCCCAAGAAGCGCCAGGGCGAGCACTACGGCGCGACCTCGGGCGTGCAGCCGGCCGACCACGCGGCGGCCGAGGGCGGGCGCACCGCCGGGTTCATCGAGAACAACGACTGGATCTCGTACAACCCGTACATCGTGGGCAACGCGACCCAGTTCACCGCGCGGGTCTCCTCGGCGGGCGCGGGCGGCACCATCGAGGTGCGCACCGGCTCGGCCACCGGCACCCTGCTCGGCACCGTCACCGTGCCGGTGACCGGCAGCTGGGAGACGTTCACCAACGTCACCGCCAACCTGTCCGGCGCGCCGTCCGGCACGACGACGCTGTACCTGGTGTTCAAGGGCGGCTCGGGCAACCTGTTCGACGTCGACTCGTTCACCTTCACCACCGGCACACCGCCGGCCAACCCGGTGGTCGCGTGGCGGGCCCGGGTCAACAGCCAGTACGTCACCGCGGCCAACGCCACCACGGCGCTGATCGCCAACTCCACCACCGTCGGCACCACGCAGCTGTACGACCTGGTCAGCCTGGGCGGCGGCAACTACGCCCTGCGTTCCAAGGCCAACAACATGTTCGTCTGCGCGGAGAACGCGGGCGCGAACCCGTTGCTCGCCAACCGGGCGGCGGCCGGCTCGTGGGAGACGTTCACCCTGGTCAACAACTCCGACGGCAGCGTCAGCCTGCGCGCGACGGTCAACGGCATGTACGTCGTGGCCGAGAACAGCGGCGCGGGGTCGCTGATCGCCAACCGGACCGCGATCGGCCCCTGGGAGAAGTTCGACCTGATCACGCAGTAGATCCAGCTCCCGGAAGGGGAGAGGTCATGGAACGCATCAGGCGGACCTGGTCCGTCCTGCTGCCGGCCGTCGGGCTGGCGCTGGCGCTGTCGGGGACACCCGCGGCGTCGGCGCCCCCGCCGGTGGCGGCACCGGTCATCGCGGCGGCCCAGGCGGCCGCCGCCCCGCTCGCGTCCAACGTGCACATCTTCTACTACTCCTGGTACGGCAGCCCCGCCGTGAACGGCTCCTACCGGCACTGGCAGCAGGGCGGCTTCACCCCGCCCAACGCGATCGGGGCCAACCTGTACCCGAAGCTCGGCGCGTACGACTCCGGCGACCACGCCGGGGCCGTCAACCAGCACATGGCCTGGATCGCCCAGGCCGGGGTGGGTGTCATCGTCTACAGCTGGTGGGGCCAGAATTCCTACGAGGACCGCCTCGTTCCCGGGGTGCTCAACGCGGCCGATGAGCACGGCATCAAGGTCGCGTGGCACCTGGAGCCCTACGCCGGGCGCACCGCCGCGTCCACGGTCGCCGACGTCAACTACCTCAACAGCCGGTACGGCTCGCACCCGGCGTACCACCGCGACGCCGCCAACGGCAACCGGCCCGCGTTCTACGTGTTCGAGAGCCTGCGCACCGCCGACTGGGCCCCGATCGCGCCGCTGCGCAGCGCCAACATCATCCTGGCGCAGACCACCGACACCTCGAAGGTGGCGCACTTCGGCGGCATGTACACCTATGACGCCATCGCCGGGACGACCGCGCCCGGCTGGGCCGACGCCAGCGCCTTCTGCAAGGCCAACGGCCTGGTCTGGGCCCCGTCCGTCGGGCCCGGCTACATCGACGACCGGGCCGTGCCCGGCAACACCACGCCCACGCTCGGGCGCGACAACGGCGCGACCTACGACCGCGAGTGGGGCAACGCCCTGGCCGCGGCCAACGGCGGCCCGCCGAGCTGGGTGTCGATCACCTCGTTCAACGAGTGGCACGAGGGCTCGTCCATCGAACCGGCGCACGCCACCCCGCCCGCGGGCAACAACTACCAGACCTTCTCGGGCGCGTACGGCCTCACCGGTACGGCCGCCGAGACGGCCTACCTCACCCGCACCAAGTACTGGGTGGACCGCTACAACCCGCCCGCGCCCTCGTCCGTGGTGAGCCTGCGGGCCCGGGTCAACAACCGGTACGTGGCCGCGGAGAGCGCGGGCGCGGCCCCGCTCATCGCCAACCGCACCTCGGTCGGCCCGTGGGAGCAGTTCGACCGCGTCGACCTGGGCGGCGGCCTCATCGCGCTGCGGGCCCGGGTCAACACCCGGTTCGTGCACGCCGACAACACCGCGCCGCTGATAGCGAACGCGACGGCGGCCGGAGGTTGGGAGACCTACCGCGTGGTGGGCAACAGCGACGGCAGCGTCAGCCTGCTGGCCACGGCCAACAACCGCTACGTCGCCGCCGAGAACGCGGGCGCGGCGGCGCTGGTCGCCAACCGCACCGCCATCGGGGGATGGGAGAAGTTCGACATCGTCCCCGGCTGACCGGGTGGGTGGCGTGGAGGCCTCGTCCCGCGTCACCCACCGCACCGCAGCTCGCCGCCCTCGCGATTGTTTCGCGGGGGCGGCGAACTGTTGCCTGGAGAGCGTTTTCGTATTTCCATGTCCGATCAGGTCGTTACGGCGCAGGGCTTGACTGCCGCTACGTGACCGAGTAAACATCTAGGAAATATCCTATAGGATTTTGACGACTCGAAGTGCCTGACTAGGGAAGGAACTCGGCATGAGGCCGCTTGTTCGACTGGGCTCCACCGTCGGCGTGCTCGCTTTGGTGATCGCGGCGGCGGCCTGCACCAAGAAGGAAGAAACCCCCGACGGCGGCGCGACCGCGCTGACCGCCGCCCAGGTGAAGGTGGCGCTGGTCCCCGGTGGCGCGCACCCGTACTTCCAGCCGTGGAAGGACGCCGGCGGCAAGGCCAAGACCGACTTCGCGTTCGGCGACGTGACGTTCAACGAGACCGCCGGCTGGGACCAGACCAAGCAGAACGACGTGCTCACCTCGCTGGCCGCGCAGGGCTACAACGCGTTCGGCATCTTCGGCGTCGCGCCGGAGAGCATCAACTCCACCTTCGAGAACCTCAAGAAGCAGGGCTTCCACGTCGGCTCGCTGGCCTCCTGCCCGGCGGGCGACAAGAACCTCGCCGACTTCTGCCTGTCCACCGACGTGCAGGAGGCGGCGTACAAGGCGGCCAAGGCGGCCGTGGACGCCATGGGCGGCGCGGGCAACCTGGTCCACCTCACCGGCAACAAGGTCGACTCCAACACCCAGCGCCGCATCGCGGGCGTGAGCAAGGCCGTCGACGAGACCGGCGGCAAGGTCAAGCTGCTGGACACCATCACCGACATCGACAAGGACCTGCAAACCGCGCAGAAGGCCGTCGCCGACCTGCTCGCCGCCAAGGGCAGCCAGGTCAATGCGATCGTCACCACCGCCTACAACCCGGCCGTGGCCGCGGCCGGCGGCGTGAAGCAGGCCAAACTGCCGATCAAGGTGATCGCCATCGACGACGACCCGACCATCATCGCGGGCATCAAGGCCGGCGAGGTCGCCGCGACCGTCCTGCAGAACCCGGTCGGCCAGGCGTACGTCGGCTCGTACGCGCTGGTGAAGCTGTCCGAGGGCTGCACCATGGCCACCCCCGGTGTCATCATCGACTCCGGTTCCTTCGTGGTCACCACGGCCAACGTCGCGACCTACGACAACGACCGCGCCGCCAAGACCGACTCGCTCAAGTCCGACTTCGACAGCAAGTACCTCACCTGCGCCAAGTGATCCGCTGACGGCCGGGGCGAGCGGGCCCCGGCCGGCGACGGACGCGCCCCGGCCTCACCCCCCACGCGGCCGGGGCGCGTTCGTCGCCGCCGTGCCCCACCACCCGGAGAGTGCAGTGAAGCAAGAGGAAACCACCCCCGAGCAGCGGCCGCCCGCGCGCCTGCCGCTGTGGGCCAACCCCCGGATCGGGCTCGTCGTGCTGCTGATCGCGCTGATCGCGCTGTTCACCACGCTGCGGCCCGCGTTCCTGAACACCCAGCTCACGCTGGTGCCCATGCAGGCCGACATCAGCGTGTACGCCGTCGTCGGGCTGTCCCAGCTCGCCGTGCTCTCCCTGGGCCACATGAACATGGCCGTCGGCCGGATGGCCGCGATGAGCGCGTTCGCCTCCGGCCTGCTGCACGACCGGCTCGACGCGCCGCTGCTGGTGGCGCTGGCCGGCGGCCTGGCGGTGGGCGCGCTGCTCGGCGCGCTGGCCGGGCTCATCATCTCGCGTACCGGCGTCAACTCGTTCGTGGTCACGCTGGCCCTGGACTTCGCGCTGATCGGCCTGGTGTCGCTGCTGTACGCCACCTTCACCGACGGCGTGGCCTTCAACGGACTGCCCGCGGGCATGTCCGCGCTGCGCACCGACACCTTCGCCGACTACTGCGCCGGGGACGTGTGCGGGCCGGAGATCCCGCTGCTCGCCCCGATCGCGCTCATTGCCGTGCTCGGCGTGGGACTGCTGTTCCGGTGGTCGCGGGTCGGCCGCGAGGTGCTGATGACCGGGGCCAACGCCAAGGCCGCGGAGCTGTCCGGCATCGGAGTCGGCTGGCGGGTCGTGCAGGCCCACGCCCTGTCGGGGCTGCTGGCCGGGCTCGCCGGGTTCCTGCTGTCGGCCAACAACGGCTCGTTCTCGGCCGGGGTCGGCGACGGCTTCCTGCTGCCGTCCTTCCTCGCCCCGGTGCTCGGCGGCACGCTGCTGGTCGGCGGCGCGGTCAGCGTGCTCGGCACGGTGCTCGGCACCGCCATCACCCAGGTCATCTACAAGGGCCTTAACCTGCTGCAGTTCCAGGTCGACGAGCTGAAGCTCTACATCGGCCTGGTGCTGCTGGCCGCCCTGTCCCTGGACCGGCTGCGCCACGTGCTCGCCGAGCGGCGGGGGGTCCCGGCATGACCAGCACCGTCGAGAAGACCGCGCCCCGGGCGAAGGCCCCGGCCGCGGCGGCCCCGAGCCGGCTGCGGCGCACCGTGCGCACGTCGGAGTTCACACTGGTGACGCTCGCCGTCATCGGCTTCGTCGCGCTGACGCTGACCACCGACGGCAACATGCTGTCCGCGGGCACCCTCGCGGCGTTCTTCCGTTTCCTCGCCGTACCGATGATCATCGGGTTGGCCCAGATGGTGGTGCTGGCCATCGGCCAGATGAACCTGTCCGTCGGCGTGCTCACCGGCTTCTGCGCCATGGTCGCCGCCTGGGCCATGCTGGAGGCCGGGCTGCCCGCACCGCTGGCGGTGCTCGTCGCGATGCTGCTCGGCGCGGCCGTCGGTCTGGGCAACGGGCTGCTGGTCGTGTTCACCAGGATCAACGCGTTCATCGTCACCCTCGCCACCATGACGATCATCGACGGCCTGCGGTACGGCGTGAACGGCCCCGGCACCTATCAGGACTACTCCGCCGGACTAGAAGAACTCGGGCAGGCCTCGCTGCTCGGGCTGCCGGTCGTGTTCCTCATCGCGTGCGCGGTCGCGGCCATGGTGTGGTTCTTCTTCGCCCGCACCGTGCCCGGCCGGCACCTGCTGGCCAGCGGCGGCAGCCCGTTCGCCGCCCGGCTGTCCGGAGTGTCCAACGACCGGTCCATCGTGCTCGCGCACGCGCTGTCCGGGCTGCTGGCCGGAGTCGCCGCGGTGCTCACCCTGGCCCAGTCCGGCTCGGTCAACGCCACCATCGGCGACGACCTGCTGCTGCCCAGCTTCGCCGCGCCCATCATCGGCGGCGTCGCACTGGCCGGCGGCGTGGTCAGCGTGCTGGGCACCAGCCTGGCCGCGTTCATCGTGCGGCTGGTCGACGTGGCGCAGGCCCAGTTCGCCATCAACCGCCGCTGGGTCGACCTCATCGTCGGCGCGGTCGTGCTCGGTGTGGTGCTGTCCGGCGCGATCCGGACCAAGCTGTCCCGGAGGTCGTCGTGATGCTGCTGGCCGAAGGCCTGACCAAAGCCTTCCCGGGCGTACGCGCCCTGGACGGCGCGACGCTGCGCCTGGCCGCGGGCAGCGTGCACGCGCTGCTCGGCGAGAACGGCGCGGGCAAGAGCACCCTGGTCAAGATCCTCACCGGCGTGTACCGTCCCGACGCGGGCCGGGTCGTGCTCGACGGCGATGACGTGCACTTCGCCAGCCCCCTCGAAGCGCTGCGCGCGGGCATCGGCGTGGTGCACCAGGAGCGCAACCTGGTCCCGGAGTTCTCCATCGCGGAGAACATCGCCCTGCAGCACCTGCCCAACCGGCTCGGCATGGTCGACCGGACCCGGATGCGGGCCGAGGCCCGCCGCTGCCTCGACCTGCTCGACCTGGACCTCGACCCGGACACCCGGGTCGCGGAGCTGTCGGTGGCGCAGGCACAGCTCGTCGAGATCGCCAAGGCGCTGTCGGTGGACACCCGGGTGCTGCTGCTCGACGAGCCGACGGCGTCGCTGACCGGGGACGAGGCCGACCGGCTGTACGCCATCGTGCGCAAGCTGACCGCCACCGGCCACGCCGTGGTGCTGGTCAGCCACAAGCTTGAAGAGGTGTTCGCGGTCGCCGACACGGTCACCGTGCTGCGCGACGGTCGCAGCGTCGCCGAAGCCCAGCCGCTGTCGGGGTACACCCGAGACGAGATCGTGGACCTGATGGTCGGCCGGGCGTACGCCTCCGTCGAACTCACCGCCCGCACCGTGGACCGCACCGCGACCCCCGCGCTGGAGCTGGCCGGGCTCAGCACCCGCCACGGGCACCGCGACGTCTCGCTCACCGTCGCCCGCGGCGAGATCCTCGGCCTGTACGGCCTGGTCGGCGCGGGACGCACCGAGCTGGCCAAGGCGCTGCTCGGCTTGGACGAGATCACCGGCGGCGAGGTCAGGGTGCACGGGACGCCGGTGCGCATCCGCGACGTCGGGCAGGCGCTGCGCCACCACCGCATCGGCTACGTGCCCGAGGACCGCAAGGGCGAGGGCCTGTTCCTGGAGCAGCCGATCACCCGCAACGTCGGGGTGACCGTCTGGCGGCGGCTGGCCCGCTTCGGCCTGATCCCGGACCGGGCCGAGCGCGACGTGGTCGCCGAGTACACCAAGCTGCTGGGCATCCGGGCCGCGTCGCCGGGCCAGCTCGCCGGGCAGCTGTCCGGTGGCAACCAGCAGAAGGTCAGCCTCGCCAAGTGGCTTGCCGCGAGCTGCGACATCCTCATCGTGGACGAGCCGACGGTCGGCATCGACGTGCGCACCAAGGCCGCGTTCCATGAGCTGATCGCACGGCTGGCCGGACAGGGCATGGCCATCCTGCTCATCTCGTCGGACCTGCCGGAGATCGTCACGCTGGCCGACCGGATCGCGGTGATGGGCGACGCCGCCGTACGCGGTGAGCTGGCCAACGACCACGACTACGACGCGGTGAGCCAGCGGGTCATCCGCCTCATCCACGCCGCGCCCGTGCCGGCCTGACGCCAGGACGAAGGCCCGTCCCCACCGCCGCCGGCGGGGACGGGCCTTCGCGTCAGCGGACGGTCAGTGCCGGCGCTCGGCGGCCGCCTGGCACTTCACGCAGTGCGTCGACCAGGGCATGATCTCCATGCGGGCGGGCGGGATCTGCTGCCCGCAGCCGTCGCAGGTGCCCAGCGAGCCGCGCTCGAACCGGGCCAGCGCGTCGGACAGCTTGCGCATGTGGTCGTCGAGCGCGGCCGTGAGCAGGTCCTGCTGCTCGGTGTCGGAGACCATCGTGCCCGCGTCGGCGACGTCGCCGGGGCCCTGGTCACCGGAGCGGCGCAGCTGCCGGACGGACTCGCTCTGCACCCGCAGCTGCTCGGCCGCCTCCTCGTAACGTGCCTTCAACAGCACGCCGAGCTGTGCGTTGTCGAGCGTGCCTTCCAGCGTTGTCATCATGCCTCCACTGTCTCGGTGCATCGTTGCTGCCCGATGCCGCCGCCGACCAAACCTCCGTTGTCAAGCGAGACAACGGAAACGGGGCCCTGCGGTTTCGGGTGAAGCACGACCATCGTGCGTCGGATGTCTGAGCTTTCGCTGAACGCCGAACCGGTGGGTGGCGCGGGCGCGTTATCCTGCCCGCCGCGCCGACGGCAGGGGATTCGTGCCGCATGAGGTGCGCCGAAATGCCCGATCGATCCCGAAGAAGTTCGGTGGATGGACGTGCGTCGAGCCGGCGCGGGGCCGAGTTCGGCGAGAATCTTCGCCACGGGCCCGTGATGCTGCCCACTGGCGAGTTTTCCCGGCGGCCGCACGGGCCCGGGTGCCGACCAGCCGAACGTGAATGTGAGTTGATTTAGGATTTAAGTTGCATTTTTGGCATGTCTACTGACTTGTGTCTAGTGCCCGATTTGGTTACGTTGTCCTGCAGTGCCATCCCTGGCGAGGGCGACTCGCCTGAATGGGGCTCCGGACGGACCGGTGCCCGACGTGACCGAAGGGTGTGGTCGTGCGCTATCGGCCAGAGCTGGTCAGGGAGGCCGACCGCTACTGCGGGCGGCGCCGCGCGGGCACCCCGTCGCGGAGCAGGTACGCCACCGTGCTGGCCACCGCCGCCGCCGGAGCGGGCATCGTGGCCTTCGGCGCCGCGGCCGTCGTGCCCGACGCGAAGGCGGAGACCTCCGGCGAGCACCTGACGGCATTCGCCGACGCGGCCCGGGGCGACACCGCCGCCCGCCCCAACCGGGGCGACCGCCAGCTCAGCACCTCCATCAGCCAGGACGCCCCCGACGCGTGGGTGCTGCCGCTGCACGGATACACGCTGAGCTCCCGCTACGGCATGCGCTGGGGCCGGCCGCACCGCGGGCTCGACCTGGCCGGGATCGCCGAGGGCACGCCGTACATGGCGGTGCGTGGCGGCGTGGTGGTGCAGGCCGGCTGGAACGGCGGCTACGGCAACTCGATCATCGTCGACCACGGGCACGGCCTGCAGACGCTGTACGGGCACTCCAGCCGCGTGCTGGTCAAGCCGGGCGACCGGGTCCAGGCCGGCGACGTGATCGGGATGGCCGGCAACACCGGCTACTCGTACGGCACCCACCTGCACCTGGAGATCCACGTCGACGGCGTCGCGCACGACCCGCTGACCTGGTTCAAGAAGCACGGCGTCGACTTCGAGCTCGAACTCGAAGAGGTCTACGGCAGCTGACGACGTACCGGAGATCGCTACACTCCCTCGGATGGCGGGGGAGTGGGAAGACATCGACCGGCTGATCGCCGAGCGGGCGGGCACGCCGTATCCCGGAGCGCCTGAACCCTCCGCCGACGACCTCGCGAACCTGCTGCTGGAGCTCCACCCCGCGCAGTTCGACCGCTGGCTGCGGCACACCGTCGCCGAACTCCACCCGGCCGCCGAGCGCGCCGACCGGCTCCGCCTGGGCGCGGCGTCCACTCCGGACCACCCGTTGTCCGTCGCCGCCGCCGAACTGCGCGCCTGGTACACGGGCACCGACCCGGCCGAACCGATCATCCTGCGGGCCGCCGGACCACCCGGCTCGGAGACGGTCGCCCTACTGCGCCTGCGCGAGTACGCGCTGCGGCTGGCCGCGTCGGCGAGCAGGCTCCGCGAACATGCGGAAGCGGCCGGATGGACCGTGCCGCAGCGGCGGCTCGCCCTGCGGCACCGGTTCGAGCCCGTCGCGAAGGCGCTGCGAGAAAAGGTCCTCGACCGGTACACGACCGGCGTCAGCTGGGAGCGGGTCACTGCCGAGCTGTACACCGCCGCCGGGTGCGACCCCGTTCTGCACCGTCGGCTCACCAACGCCGAAGCCTGGCCGCTGGCCGTGATCCGCGCGCTGCGCCAGGGCGGGCAGCCGCCCGTGCTCGCCGTCGACACCGGCCCGCCGCGCACGGACACCCGGCCCGCCGTTCCGCCGCCGGCCGCCGAGCCGGGCTGGGAGCAGGCGCTGGCGCAGGCGGTCGCCGCGCTGGCCCCGGCGCACCGGGCAGGCCGCCGCGCAGAACTCGTCGCCCGTGCCGACACGCTCTGGGGTCGGATGCAGGAGCTGCGGGCCCTGGTCGATCCGGCCGCCCGGACCACGGTGGAGGGCGCGCCCTCACCCGCGCCAGAGCCGCTCATCAATCGGCGCGGTCGGCCCACCGACAGCCGACCCGCGCTGGACTGGGCACACCTGGCGCTGGCGCGGTGCCGAGCCGTCACGACCGCCGGGCATGCCGCCGACGCGGAGACCGACGCCGGGCTGCTCACGACGGCACGGCTACTGGTGGACGCGCAGTGGGCGGGCGGCGTCGCACTGGGCTATCTCTCCCCCGGTGTGGACGACGACACCGTGCTGGACGTGGCAGCGCGCCACCTCCAGCACGACCGTGCCAGGCTGCTGGCCGCCCTGGGCGGCCCGGCGGCACCCCCGTCCGGAGGTCGCCGCACTCTCGGCGCGTCCAGCGTGCTCGCCCCGCGGCAGCCGACCGCGCCGCCCTCCGGCGACCTGCTCGGCCGGCTGTACGCGGCGTCGGCGGAGCAGCTGGCCCGCTACCTGTCCGACGTGCTGACCACGGCCGCGGACAAGGCCGACCCACACCACACCCACCTGGGCAGGATCGCCCGCGACGTCGCGGCGGCCCTGCCCGAGCCGGCCGGGCCGGACCAGGTCGAGTCGGCCTGCCGCGTGCATCCGCAGCAGGAAGACGGCGACCTGCTGTCCTACGCGGCGGTGATGTGCGGCCGCGCCGCGAGCCGGGCCGCCGCCGCGCTGCACGAGGTCAACGGCCGGATGCTGGGCAACCCATGGGAGGGCGCCTTCGCGGCCGAACCGGACCTGGCCGAAGGGCTGCGGGCGCTGCGGCTGCTCGGCGACCGGCACGGCCTGCCCGCCGACTGGCTCGACGCCACCTGGCAGTCCATGTCCCCCGCCACCTGCCGGTGGCCGCTCGGCGAGACCGTACGCGGGCCGGCCGGCGACACCGACCTCACGCCGATCAGCGGCGCACCGGTGCTCCGCTGGCAGGTCGCGCACACCGCGCACGGCAACCCCGCCGAGCCGCCGCCGGGCATCGCCGTCAACGGGCACGGGCTGATCGTCTGGCGGGATGGGCAGCGCGGATACCACTCCTACGACCCGGACAGCGGCCGCGAGCGCCGCCTCGGCCACGGCCGTTTCGTCGGGTACGCCGCCCGCACGGTGTTCGCCGAGTCGGGCGGGCAGCCGTTCCAGGTCGACGTGCTCACCGACGCCGAGGTGTCCGGACGCCCACTGCCCGGCCCCGCTCCCGCGCCGGCGCCGCTGCACTCGCACGACGGCCTCGTGGTGCAGGCCGAGTGCCGCGCCGGTGCGCTGACCTACCACGCCGCCGGGACCGCCGTCCGGGCCGTGGCCGCCGACGGCGCGCTGTGCTGGGAAGTGCGGCTGGAGGAGCTGCTCGGCGACGGCGGCACCCGCCCCGACCGCTATCCGGCGGCGTTCGGGGACGAGGGCTTCGGCGTGCGCGCGATGACCGCCGCCGACCACCGGCTCTATCTGCTCACCACCGGCCGCCGACTGCTCTGCCTGGAGCAGCCGGCCCCCGGCGAGCCGCCGTCCCGCCACCGGCCCGCGACGCTGCACCAACCACCGGGCACCCGGCTCAGCGAGCGCGTCGAGCGGCTCTGCGGCTACCGGTACGTGGCCCGGGTGTCGTTCGGCGAGGAGATCGCGCTGGTGTTCGACACCGAGCCGTTCACCGCCGAGCGGGTCTACCGGCAGCTCAGCGAGCGCGGATACCAGCTGGTCAGCGTGAGTGCGTCGGGCCGGGGCTGGGTGGCGAAGGCGGCCAGGCTGGCTCCGGAGCGCATCCGGGTCTACGTCGCCTCCGACGACGACGCCAAGTGGTACACCATGTTCGACTGGCCCACGCACGTCGCCCTCAGCCACGCGCACCGGCGCTGGTTCCGCTCGTCCAAGCCGGACAGCATCTACGACGACGACCGTTACCTCTACGTCAGCGAGGAGATCGGCCGTCGGGTGGCCCGAGCCATGGGCGCCGAGCCGGCCACGACCGCCGAGTTCGAGGACATCCGCCGGCACACCGGCGAGCGCTGGCAGCGGTCGCAGCGGCGGCCGAAGGACCTGTACGAGACCCGGCGGCAGCAGTTCGCGCCCCGGCTGCCGGCACTGCGTGCCCAGGCCGAACGGCTGGCGGAGCGGCTGCCCGCGCGGGAGGAGGTGACCGGCTCCTACCGGCCCGAACCCCGGCGCGCCGCCGAGCACCCCGTCGCCGCGGCCGCGCTCGACGAACCGTTCGCGCTGGTGCGGTTCCAGTACGGCTTCTTCGGCAAGGGCACCCGATACCTGTCGCAGCGGGTCGCGGTCGGCACACCGGACGGCCCGGTCACCCTCGACGTGGAGATCGACGTGTTCACCCGGGTGCTGGAGTACCAGGCGGTGACGCCGTTCTGCCCCGAGGAGGGATACCTGCTCGACGCGCACGACCGTGACCCGATCGCCCGCTCCGCCAAGATCGACCGGTACCACCTGGGGGTCTTCGGCAGCGGGCAGTACTTCCCGGTGTCGCCGTACCGGCTGCGGGTGCACCTCGCCCACGACGCCCCCGCCGGGTCGGCGGCGGCCCGCTTCGCCGAAGATCTGTGGCTGGAGCTGGCCTTCCCCGACGGCGCTGCCTACCGTGCGGCCTCCTACCGCACGGCGAAGGCCGGCCGGGTGTACGAGCAGTGGGTTCCCGTGGCGTTCGGGCTGCTCCCGGTCGTCGCCGGGCTGGCCCCGGAATGGGTCTCGATCCAGGTGCCCGAGCAGCTCGAACTGCTCGCCGAGGTGACCGCCACGCTGCGCCACCTGCCGGACGAGCCCCGGCCCAGCGCCGTCCACCTCTTCGAGGAGTGAGCGCGGCGGGGCCGGTTCGGGATAGGACGAACCGGCAGTCTTCCCGACCCGACAGCGTTGTCTCGGGCCGAATGTCCGGTTGCCGTCTACCGAGTGCAGCGACAGAATCACCAGGAGTCGCAGCTGGGGAGATCTCTGGGCATGGCACCACATTGGACGCATTCACCGGCAGGTCGGGTCACCCGCCTGCGGGGCGCGTCCACGGAGGTGATCGAGCTCGCGCTGACACCGCTGCCGGACGACGCGCCCGCGGTGCTGACCTTCCGCCCACCCGCCTCGGCCTCCGCCGCCGAGGTCGTGGCGTGCGCGCTGACCGAGCTGGAGTCCGCCGCGTCGCGGCTGTTCCCGGCCTGGCTGCCCACCGCCGAACAGCTCGAAGGGCCGGGTGGCGGCGGCGTGCCCGCGGTCCGGGCGCTGGCGATCGAGCAGGCCGCCGGATCACGCCACTTCGGGCCATTTCTGGCCGATCTGGCCGAGCAGGCGCTGCGTGAGCGGGCCGGTCCGGCGCACGCGGCGCGACGGAGACCGATCGCGGGCCGGTTCGCGCCCGAGGTGCGGGCCGCGGGACTGGCCCGCGTGGTCGCCGAGAGCTACCGGCGGGCGAGCGCCGCGCTGCTGGTCGACGTGCCCGCGGGGCTGACCGGGCCGCAGCAGTTGGCGCTGGCCGCCGCCGGGGAGTGGCTGGCCGCGCACGGCGGATTCGCGGTATGGCTGGCCGGAGCCGACCTGCCCGACGCGGCTCGCGTCGCGGTGCGGCCGGTGCGACTGCCGGAACACGTCGCCGAGCTGGTCGCGACGGCGGACGATGCTCCCGTGGCCGGGCCGCCCCCGGCGACGCTGACGTATCCGCCGGTCGAGGGCCGCCCGCGCGCGGACAGCGCCGCGGAGACCGCGCTGGAGGCGGCGCTGGTCGAGGCGGCCTGGGCCGCCGGCCGCATCTGGAACCGCCGGTACGCGGCCCGCCCGTACTACGTCATCGACCTGGTGTGGCACGACGAGCGCTGTGCCGTGGAGATCGACGGCGACGAGCACCGCGGCCCCCGCAAGTTCGCCCACGACCGCCGCCGCGACGTGCTGCTGCAACTCGACGGCTACGCCGTGCTGCGCTTCACCAACCACCAGGTCCTCGCCGAACTCGGCCAGGTGCTGGCACACCTGGAGCAGTACCTCCGATCCCGACGCACCGACGCGCACAAGGAGAAGAAATGACCAAGCTCAAGCCCTCGGAGAAGGCGTGCCTGCTGCTGCTGATGGCGGAGGCCCGCGAGGTCTCCAACAGCGAGCTGCTGGCGCGCTACGGCGTATCGATCACCGGCGCGGACAGCCGTGCCCTGGTCGAGAACAAGTTCGCCACCAAGCGCAAGGGTGCCAAGGGCGCGCTGGTGCACGAGCTGACCGACGAGGGCTGGGCGCAGTGCAAGCGGGAGCTGGAGGCGGAGTACGTCAGGGGCACCGGTCCGGCCTACCCGGCGCTGCACGCGCTGCTCGGCGCGGTGGACCGCTACCTGCGCCGGGCGGAGCTGAGCCTGCCCGACCTGTTCACCGCCAGCACCCCGCCGCCCGCCCCGCAGCCGGTGGCCAAGGTGAAGCCGGTCGTCAAACGCGGGCTGGAGAAGCGGGTGCGCGTGGCGTACGACAAGCTCGCCGACGCGCCGCAGGCCTGGGTCAGCCTCACCGACCTGCGCCGGGAGCTGACCGGGGCGTCCGCCGTCGAGGTCGACGCGGCATTGATGAAGATGGCGGTCGGGGGAGCCATCGTGCTGGTGCCCGAAGACAACCAGAAGACGCTCACCGACGAGGACCGCGCGGCCGCGATCCACATCGGCGGTGAGGACAAGCACCTGCTGTCGATCGAGGCGGCATGAACCCGGAGCAGCGCAGGGCGCTGGCGAACCTGCGCTTCGACGTCGCCCCGGTGCCCGACGACGTCTGGCGCGGCTCGCCGTTCCACGTCGAGGCGCTGCACGACGACGTGGTGCGGCACATCCTGCACGGCCTGGACGACGCCCGGCGCAGCCCCGACGGCAGCCCGATCGGCATCGCCATGCAGGGCCAGCCCGGCTCGGGCAAGACGCACCTGCTCGGCTGGGTGCGCGAGCAGACCCAGCGCGGCGGCGGCTACTTCTTCCTGGTCGGGCTGCTGGACGGGGCGGCGTTCTGGTCCAGCGCCACACTGGCCGTGGTCAACGGGCTCCAGCGCGACCACCTCGGCCAGGGCAGCCAGCTGTCGGTGTTCCTGGATCGGCTGTGCACCGCGGCCGGCGTGCCCGAGCAGGCCGCGGCGGCGGTCACCGGCCGTGCTCCGCTGACCCGGGCCCACCTCGACGAGTTCGCCGCGGCGCTGCGCCGCTTCGACGGCCCCGTCGGCATGGCCTGCCACCACACCGCGCGGGCGCTCGCGCTGCTCGGGGCCGCCGACGACCCGGCCGCGCAGGACGTCGGCTACACGTACCTGCAGTCGATGCAGGAGATGGAGCCGGGCGAGCGCCAGGAGTGGGGGATCCACCCGGTGCAGAAGCCGCCGCAGCTGGTCATGCAGGAGCTGTCGCAGCTGCTGGCGCTGACCGGCCCGACGGTGGTCGCCATCGACCAGATCGACACCCTCGTCGCCCAGCTGTGGAACAGCACCGCGCTCAAGGAGGCCGGCACCGAGAGCGCCGAGCAGACCCAGCTGATCAACCAGATCGCGGACGGACTGATGGCGCTGCGCCAGACCACCCGGCGCACGCTGACCGTGCTGGCCTGCCTGCCCTCGACCTGGACGCTGATCCGCACCCGGGCCACCAAGTCGGTCGCCGACCGGTTCCGCGAGCCGGTCACGCTCAAGGGCATCGCCAGCGCCGACATCGCCCGCGACATCGTCGCCAAGCGGTTCGCGGTGCGCTTCGGCGAGCTGGGCTTCGTGCCACCGTACGCGACCTGGCCGGTGCGGGAGGAGGCGTTCGCCGAGGCGACCGTGTTCACCCCGCGGCTGCTCATCAACCGGATCAACGAGCACGTGCAGGCCTGCCTGCGCGAGGGCTCGGCACGGGAGCTGGTCGGCTTCACCGAGTCCGAGGACCGCGCCGCCGTGCTCGTGCCCGACGAGGTGCTCGACGACAAACTGGACCGGCGCTTCGCCGAGCTGCGCGAGAGCGCGGACGTGGGACCGGCGCTGGCAGGGCCGACCGAGGACGGCGAGATGCCGGAGCTGCTGGCCGCCGGGCTGTCCGCGTGGATCGAGGAACTGGGCGAGGCCGGGCGGGCGTTCCGGGTCGACCCGCCGCAGGGCGGCAAGGTGCCGCTGCACGCCCGGCTGCGGCGCAGCCTGGACGAGGCCACCGAGGACGAGCAGCACTGGTCGTTCCGGGCGATCGCGCACACCAACGCGATCGCCGCGCTGTCGCGGCTGCAGGCTGCGCGCACCAGCGCGGGCCTGAGCCGGGGCATCGGCAAGCGCAAACTGTTCCTGCTGCGCAACATCGACTGGAACAAGGGCGCGAAGACGCAGGAGGTGCTGAAGGCGTTCGCCGCCGACGGCGGCACCCGGCTGAGCCTCGGCGAGGACGACCTGCGCACCTTCGCGGCGCTGCGGCAGCTGCTCGCCGAGCGGGACTCCGGCCTGGCCGCCTGGCTGGCCGACCGCCGCCCGGCCGGGCGCACGATGCTGCTGCGTACGGTGCTCGGCGAGATCGTGGCCGAGATCGCCGCGGCCGAGGAGGCCGCCGACCGCCGCCGGGATCATGCGGTACGCGCGCAGGCCGACGGCGTCGAAACGGCGCCGGAGCCGGGCGCGACGGCGCGGAGCGGTGCCGCCGACGTCGTGGCGAGCGCAAGCGTCTCCGGCGGATCGGCGGGCGAACCAGCCGTGCGTGACGTCGCGCCCGCGCACACGATCACGCTGGGCGCGGGTTACGACGATGGTGAGCCGGTGCGGCTGGACCTGGAGTCGCTGCGCAAGCACACGGCGATCTTCGCGGGCAGCGGGTCCGGCAAGACGGTGCTGATCCGGCGGCTGGTCGAGGAGTGCGCGCTGCAGGGCGTGTCCACGATCGTGCTGGACCCCAACAACGACCTGGCGCGCCTGGGCGACCCCTGGCCCGAGCCGCCCGCGGGCTGGTCGGCCGGCGACGCGGCGCGCTCGGCGGAGTACCTGGCGCACACCGACGTGGTGGTGTGGACGCCGCGGCGGGAGGCGGGGCGGCCGCTGAGCTTCCAGCCGCTGCCGGAGTTCGCGACCATCCGCGACGACGCCGACGAGTTCGGGGCAGCCATCGACGCCGCGGTGGCCAGCCTCGCGCCGCGGGCGAAGGTGGACGGCGGCACCGCCAAGGCGATGCGCGGGCAGGCGGTGCTCAACGAGGCGCTGCGGCACTTCGCGCGCAGCGGCGGCGAGGGCATCCGGGCGTTCGTCGGGGTGCTCAGCGCGCTGCCGGACGGGGTCAGCCAGCTGGAGGACGCCGAGAAGATCGCGTTCGAGCTGTCGCAGAACCTGACCGCGGCGATGGTGACCGACGCCCTGTTCGGCGGCGGCGGCGCACCGGCCGACCCGGGTCTGCTGCTGACGCCCGCGCCCGGCAAGCGCGCCCGGGTGTCGGTGATCAGCCTGGTCGGGCTGCCGTCGGAGCAGCAGCGGCAGAGCTTCGTCAACCAGCTGCAGCTGGCGCTGTTCGCCTGGATCAAGAAGAACCCGGCCGGGGACCGGCCGCTGGGCGGGCTGCTGGTGATGGACGAGGCCCAGACGTTCGCGCCGTCCGGACCGCTGACCGCGTGCACGCAGAGCACGCTGGCGCTGGCCTCGCAGGCGCGCAAGTACGGACTGGGCCTGGTCTTCGCCACGCAGGCGCCCAAGGGGCTGCACAACCGCATCTCCGGCAACGCCGCGACGCAGTTCTTCGGGCTGCTCAACGCCCCGGCGCAGATCGAGGCGGCGCGGGAGATGGCGCGGGCCAAGGGCGCGGACGTGCCCGACATCTCGCGGCTGGGGACCGGCGAGTTCTACGCCTCGGGGGAGGGCTTCGCGTTCCGCAAGATGCGCGGCTCGCTGTGCCTGAGCCACCACCCGAAGAGCCCGCTGACGACGGAGGAGGTCGTCGAGCGGGCCAGGCGCTGACTCGGAATCCGCGTGCCGAAGGGCCGTCCCGCCGACTGGCGGGGCGGCCCTTCGCTGTGCCACTATGGGCAACAGTTCTAGAACAGTTGGAGGAACTGTGGGTGCCATCACCGCCGCGGGCCTGCCCGCGCTGCTGCCCGCCGCAGGGCTGATGCACGACCCGGGCGCCGCCGGCCGGTTCGGCGACTACGGCGGGCGCTACGTGCCCGAAGCGCTCATGCCGGCCTGCGCGCAGGTCGAGCAGGCGTTCCGCGAGGCGTGGGCCGACGCCGGCTTCCGCCGCGACCTCGACCGGCTGCTGACCGTGTACGCCGGGCGGCCCACCCCGCTGACCCCGGCCTGGAACCTGTCCGCCGAGCTGGGCGTCGACATCCTGCTCAAGCGGGAGGACCTGGCCCACACCGGCTCCCACAAGATCAATAATGTGCTCGGGCAGGCGCTGCTGGCCCGCCGGATGGGCCGCACCCGGCTGATCGCCGAGACCGGCGCGGGCCAGCACGGCGTGGCGACCGCGACCGCCGGAGCGCTGCTGGGCCTTTCGGTGACGGTGTTCATGGGGCAGAAGGACATGGTCCGTCAGGCGCTCAACGTGCACCGGATGCGGCTGCTCGGCGCGGAGGTCGTCGAGGTCACCAGCGGCAGCCGCACCCTCAAGGACGCCACGAGTGAGGCCATGCGGCACTGGGTGACCTGCGCCGACGAGGCCTACTACTGCCTCGGCTCGGTGATGGGACCGCACCCGTACCCGTGGATGGTGCGCGAGTTCCAGCGGGTCATCGGCTCCGAGGCCCGCGCCCAGTGCGCCACCGAGCTGCCCGCCGCGATCCCCGACTACGTCGTCGCCTGCGTCGGCGGCGGCTCCAACGCCGCGGGCACCTTCGCCGGGTTCGCGAACACCTCGGCGCAGCTGGTCGGCGTCGAGGCCGCGGGCGGCGCGGCGATCGCGGGCGGCAAGGTCGCCGTCATGCACGGGCACCGCTCCTACGCCATCCAGGACGAGCACGGCCAGATCCTGGAGGCCGAGTCGGTCGCCGCGGGCCTGGACTACCCGGGCATCGGCCCCGAGCACGCCCACCTGCACGACCTCGGCCGCGCCCGCTACGTCACCGTCACCGACGCCGAGGTGATCGACGCCGTGCGGCGGCTGGCCCGCAGCGAGGGCATCCTGCCCGCGCTGGAGTCGGCGCACGCGATCGCCTGGGTGCTGCGCGCCGCCCGCGACGGCGAGCTGCCGCCCGGCGCGACCGTGCTGATCACCCTGTCCGGCCGCGGCGACAAGGACACCACGACCCTGATGGAGATCCCGTGAACGCCACCACCGCCACCGGCGTGGCTGTCGGCCCGCGTCTGCGCGAACGCCGCGACGCCGGCCACAAACTGCTCCTGCCCTATGTGACCGGCGGCGTCAGCGCCGAGTGGACCGACTACCTCCGGGCGTACGCCGATGCCGGGGCCGACGCCGTCGAGATCGGACTGCCGTTCTCCGAACCGATGATCGACGGCCCGACCGTGCAGGAGGCCTCCGAGCGGGCCCTGCACCGGGGCGCGACGGTCCGCGGCATCCTCGCCGACCTGCGCCGGGTGCGCGTCGACGTGCCGCTCGTCGTGATGACCTACTACCACCTGGTGGCCCGCGAGGGGCACGCGCGGTTCTGCGCCGCGCTGGCCGAGGCCGGGGTACGCGGGCTGATCGTGCCCGACCTGCCCCTGGAGGAGCTGGCGGAGCTGGAGCAGGCCGCCGCCGACGCGGAGGTGGAACTGATCCTGGTCGCCGCGCCCAGCGGCGCGCCGTCCCGGCTGCGGGAGATCGCCGCCCGCAGCCGCGGCTTCGTGTACGCGATGACCGGCATGATCACCACTGGGGAGCGGGCCGAGCTGCCCGCGTCGGCCGGCGAGTTCGCAGCCCGGCTCAAGACCCACGCGGACCTGCCCGTGCTGCTCGGGTTCGGCGTCTCCACGCCCGAGCACGCCGTGGCCGGGGCGCAGGCCGCCGACGGTGTCGTGGTCGCGTCGGCGCTGATGCGCCGCGTCCTCGACGGGGCTACCCCGGCCGAGGTCGGCGCGCTGGTCGCCGAGCTGCGCGCAGCGCTGGACGCGGCGCAGGGCTGACATCGGCCGCTGGGACGGCCGCGGCGCACACCGAACGTCGGGCGCGGCCGACGGCCGGGGCTGGATTCGGGGGCGGCCGTGGCGCGCCTGATCGAGCGGTGGCGGGATCGCCGATACTGGAGCGATCCCGCCGCCGACCGACAGGAGCCACCGCATGGCCGGGCCCCGCTACCGGGTCATCGCCGCCGACCTCGCCGAGCGCATCCGCGCCGGGGAGTACCCGCCGGGCACCGCGCTGCCCGCGCAGCGGGAGCTGAGCGCCCGGTACGACGTGGCGCTGGCGACGGCGCGGCAGGCCCTGCAGGCCCTGATCGACGACGGGCTGATCGTGGTCGAGGCGGGCCGGGGCACCTTCGTCGCGCCCGCGCGGCCCGCGTACCGGCTGGACACGCTGCGCAGCTTCGTCGACGACCTGCGCGACCAGGGACACCAGGTCACCACCGAGGTCGTGTCCTGCTCGCTGCGTGCCATGCCCGCCTGGGTCGCGTCGCTGTGGGGCGAGCGCGACGGCACGGCCAAGGCGCTGCGGCTGGAACGGCTCCGGCTGCTCGACGGCGTGCCCGCGATCCACCAGGTGTCCTGGGTGGACCAGCCGTACGCGCAGGCGGTGCGCGGCGTCGACTTCACCGGCACGGCCCTGTACGCGGCGCTCGCCGACGCCGGCATGCAGATCGCCTCGGCGTCCGAGCGCATCGCCGCCGCCACGCTCGGCGAGGCGGGCGCGGCCCTGCTGCATCAGGACGCGGACAGCCCGGTGCTGGTCAGCGACCGGGTCACCCGCACCCGCGACGGCGCGGTCGGAGTCGTCGACCGGGCCGTGCTCGCGGGCGGGCTGATGCAGGTCCGCGCCGAGCGCACGGTGCACCAGGTGTCGGTGCAGTGGGGCGCGCCGCCGCGCTGAGCGCTACGAGCGGGCGGCCAGCTCGCGCTCGTAGTAGCGGATCTTCTCCCGCAGGTGCCCGTACTGCCGCTCCAGCAGGGCCATCTGCTCCTCGACCGCCTCGGCGTGGGCGCGCAGCAGCTCGACGCGGTCGGCGATGCTGTCGTCGCCGGTGCGGGCCAGCTCCGCGAAGCGGCACATCTGGTTGATGGGCATGCCGGTGTCGCGCAGGCAGCGCAGCAGCCCGAGCCAGCCCAGGTCGTGATCGGAGAAGACCCGCTGCCCGCCGGGCGTGCGGTCGACCTCGCTCAGCAGGCCGATACGCTCGTAGTAGCGCAGCGTGTCCAGGCTGAAGCCGCTGCGCCGGGACGTCTCGGAGGGGGTGTACGCGCTCATCGGCCCACGATAGCTTGACCTGGAGCGCGCTCCAGGTGTCAGGCTGGCCCGCATGACGACGACACGGACATTGGGCCGCAGCGGGATCGAGGTCAGCGCGCTGGGCATGGGCTGCTGGGCGATCGGCGGCCCGTTGTGGGGCGAGGACGGGCAGCCGTACGGCTGGGGCGAGGTGGACGACGAGGAGTCGGTCCGCACCGTGCACGCGGCCCTCGACCACGGCATCACCCTGTTCGACACCTCCAGCAACTACGGCGCGGGCCACAGTGAGCGGGTGCTCGGCCGGGCCCTGGCCGGACGGCGGGACAGCGCGGTCCTCGCCAGCAAGTTCGGCTTCACCGTGCAGGAGCGGACCCGGTTGGCGACCGGTGAGGACTCGTCGGCCGCGTACGCGGTGAGCTGCCTCGACGGCATCCTCGACCGCCTCGGCACCGATCACCTCGACCTCTATCAGCTGCACCTGGGCCACCTGCCGGCCAACCAGGCGCTCGACCTGGTGGAGACCCTCGAAGGCCTGGTCGCCCAGGGCCGCATCCGCGCGTACGGCTGGAGCACGGACGACGCCGAGCGCGCCGCCGCGTTCGCCAAGGCCGGGGCGCACTGCGCCGCGGTGCAGTACGACACCTCGGTGCTGAACGACAACGCCGCCATGGTCGACGTGCTGGCCGCCTGGAACCTGGCCGGGCTCAACCGCGGCCCGCTCGCGATGGGCCTGCTCACCGGCAAGTACCACGGCGCCGTCGGCGCGCTGGGCGGCGACGACGTACGCGGCAAGAGCCCGGAGTGGCTGCGCTGGTTCACCGACGGCGTGCCCACGCCGGAGTGGGCGGCGCGGGTCGACCGGGTCCGCGAGGCGCTCACCGCCGACGGCCGCACCCTCACCCAGGGCGCGCTGGGCTGGCTGCTCGCCCGCAGCCCGCACAACGTGCCGATCCCCGGCTGCCGCACCGTCGCCCAGGCCGAGGAGAACTTCGCCCCGCTCGCTCGCACCCCGCTGCCCGCCGACGCCTTCGCCGAGGTCGAGTCCCTGCTGGCCGACCTGCGCGGCTGACACACGCCCGGCGCGGCGTCCGCGGCGGCATGGCGGTGTCCGTGGTTTACATCTTTTTTGATGTGGCCACATCAAAAAAGATGTAAACCCACCCGATCACATGCTCGGCTGGGCGGCACCGGCCCGTGCGGGCCCGGACAATACGGTTGCCGCGCAGGGGATGTGCCTGTCACCGTTGCCGTCGTGTCGAAGACGGACGGGGTGGGGGATGTGAGCGGGCGGCTGCGGGAGATCGCACGGCAGACGGTGGAGATCGCCGAGCGCGGCGACTACCGCAACGCCGCGGGCGAGCAGGTCACGATCGGAGCGGCGGTGCGGGCGGCCGTGGCGGGCACCCGCCACCACCTGCCTGATGAGCAACTGGTCCCGACCGGCGCACCGAATTCGCGGCCGGAGATCGAGGTGACCCGGGAGTCGACGCTCGTCGCCGCGCGGCGGGCCGGTCCGGCGGCAGCCTGCCTGGTGTTCGCCTCGGCCAAGAACCCGGGCGGCGGCTTCCTCGGTGGGGCGAAGGCGCAGGAGGAGAGCATCGCCCGGGCGTCTGCCCTCTATCCGAGCCTGCTGGCCGCGCCGGACTTCTACGCGTACCACCGGGCGCGGCACGATCTGCGCTACAGCGACCGGGTGATCTACTCGCCGGGCGTGCCGGTGTTCCGGGACGACAAGGGCAACCTGCTCGACGAGGCGTACCAGACCTCGTTCCTGACCTCGGCCGCGCCCAACCTGGGCGCGATCGCCCGAAACCAGCCCGCGAACCTGCCGGACGTGCCCGCGGCGCTGCTGCGCCGGGCGACCCGGGTGCTCACCGTGGCGGCCGCGCACGGGCACCGCACGCTGGTGCTCGGCGCGTGGGGCTGCGGGGTGTTCCGCAACGACCCGGCCGTGGTCGCACAGGCCTTCGCCGACGCGCTGCGCACCGTGGACCGCTTCGACCGGGTCATCTTCGCGATCTACGACAACCTGTCCGGCACCCCGGTGCACGCGACCTTCGCGCGGGTGTTCGGCACCGCCGGCTGACCGACCGGTGCTCAGTCCTGCGAGGCGAACGGGGCCGCTCAGAGCGCCGCAGCGGCGCGCAGGCCCAGGCGTGGCGAGGCCAGCACGGGGATGTCGGTCACGCGGCGTTCGGTGACCGGCGCCATCGACGCCTGGGCGAGCACGACGACGTCGGCGTCGGTGACCCCGGCCAGCGCGGCGGCGACCCGGTCGAGGTAACCGTCGAGGTCACCGGCCTCGAACCGGTCCCACGCACCGCAGATCATCCGCGCGGACACCGTGACGGAGCGGCCCGCTCGGGCGGCCTCCTCCTCGATCAGCGCCGTGGTGGGCGCGAGGGTGGTGGCGAGCGCGGCCAGCACCGTGATCCGCGGTCCGGCGGCCACGGCCGCGGCGGCCATCGGCCGGTCGACGCGGAGCACCGGGATGCCCGCCCGGTCGGCGGCCTGCTCGGCGAGCGCGCCGATGGTGGAGCAGGTGCACAGCACGGCCCGCGCGCCGGCTTCCGCGGCGAGGCCGATCTGCTGAGCCACCTGGTCGGCGACCGCCGGCACGCCGTGGCGGCGGGCTTCGTCGAGCAGGTGTTCGGCGACGATGTGGTACAGCGTCAGCGCCGGCGCCTCCTCGTTGCGGAGCCGGTCGAAGGTGAGCATGTGGGCCTGCGAGGTGTGCAGGAGAGCCAGCATCGTCGTTCGTTTCCGTGCGAGTCGGACATTCGAGGGCGGATCACCGTAGCACCGGGTGGGTCCCGCCCGGCCCCCCGCGAGACAGCCGTCACACCCCACCCGGCCCGGCGGGTGCCCGACGCCGCGTGCGCGCGGCGGTACCGGCGCGACTGGCACCGGCACCGCCGCGTACACCGCCGCCTCAGTCGCGACCGGTGCCGCGGTAGAGGTCCAGCTCGCCGTCGAGTTCGACGGTGACGACCGTGGCGTGCCGGTCGAGGTCGGCCGTGCTCGGCGCGTCGATCCAGGTCACGCCGGGCACCTCGCCGAGCCCGCCGGTCACCCGGTGGCCGAGCTCCGTGCCCGTGCCCAGCACGTACGCCCGCTTGACCGGCGTGCGCAGGCCCTTGACCGCGATGTGCTCGCCCGGTGAGCCGAACACCACCAGGTGCACGGTGCGGCGGTCGGGGGACATGGTGCTCGGGCCGTAGTGGTGGCCTGCGGGCAGGCCCGCGACGGTGCCGAACACGGCCGCCTCATGGCGCTCGATCCATGCGCCGAGACCTTCCAGCCGCTCGACCTGCTCGGCGGGGATGGTGCCGTCGGCTCGCGGGCCGACGTCGAGCAGCAGGTTGCCGCCCATGCCGATGGTCTCGGTGAAGTAGCGCACCAGCTGGGCCACGGACTTGTGGTTGGTGTCGCCGTGGCGATAGCCCCACGAGTCGTTGACGGTCAGGCACAGCTCCCACGGCCCGTCCGGCGCCCGCATCGGGATGCCCTGCTCCGGGGTGGCGTAGTCGCCGTAGGACATCATCCGCGCGTTGAGGACGGTGTCCGGCTCGGCGGCCAGGATCTGCTCGGACAGCTCCCGCATCCGCCACTGCTGCTCGCTGCGCTCCCACTCGCCGTCGAACCAGAGCAGGTCCGGGCGGTAGCGGTCGATCAGCTCGCCGACCTGTCCGTCGCGGTAGGACAGGTAGCGGGCCCAGGCCTGCTCGTCGTCGGGCCTGCCGTCCTGCGGCGCGACCCACTCGCTGTCGTTGACGTGCTGGGCCTCGCCCTGGCTGCGCACCGAGGCGTAGTCGGGGTGGTTCCAGTCCGAGTGCGAGTAGTAGAGGCCCACCTTGAGACCGCGCTCGCGCAGCGCCTGCGTGTACGGGCCGATCAGGTCGCGCCCGGCCGGGGTGTGCTCGACGACGTTGCGGCCGCCCTGCGCGGAGTCCCAGAGCGCGATGCCGTCGTGGTGGCGGGCGGTGAGCACCGCGTAGCGGGCGCCGACCCTGGCGAACAGCTCCGCCCACGCCTTCGGGTCGTAGTTCTCGCCCGCGAAACCGGCCTGCTGGCGCATGTACCGCTCGTGCGGGACCTCGCCGGCGTAGAAGGCCCACGACTCCAGGGTGCCGTCGACGGCGTAGATCCCCCAGTGGAGGAAGATGCCGAGCTTGGCCTCGGCGAACCACGGCTGCATGGCCACGGTGGTGCTCCTGTCTTTCTGGTCGACGGTGGGTAAGGCTAGGGCCGGATCGCCTGGCAGCGCGTGGGTTCTGCTCACCATTACTGGTACGTTTTCACCATGACGGCGTTGCTGGAGCCCGGCGGCCGGAGCGTGCGCGTGCGCCTGGACGGCCCGCCGCAGGTGGCGAACATCGGGGTGGGCGTGCACGGCACCACGGTGGCCCGCGAGTCGTTCCTGCTGCCCGAGCTGTGGCAGCTGCACCTGTACGGCTACCAGGGCGAGCTCACGGTCGGCGGGGTCGCCCACCCGATCCGTCCGGGGCACGTCAGCCTGGTCCCGCCGGGGGTCGAGGTGCGGTTCGACTACCGGGGGCGCTCCGAGCACCTGTACGCCCACCTGCGGCTGCCGCGTGCCGGGACACCGGTGCCGGTGCCGGTCATGCAGGACGCGGGGCCGCAGACCGCGGCGCTGTCGGCGATGCTGCGCCTGGCGGTGGCGGCCGCGCCGCGCCGGCCCGCGCAGGCGGCGGCGGAGGTGTGGGCGGTGCTGTGGCGGGTCGCCCAGCTCCCGCGCGCCGAACCCGACGGGCGATCCGGCGGGCCGCACCCGGCGGTAGCCGCGGCGATGGCGTACCTGGAGGCGCGGCTGGCCGAGCCGGTGTCGGTGCCGGACGCCGCCCGGCACGCGGGCGTGTCGCACAACCACCTGACCCGGCTGTTCCGGGCCGAGACCGGCGACACCGTGGTGGCGTACCTGCGCCGCCGCCGGCTGGCCCGCGCCGAGCACCTGCTGCGCCGCTCGACACTTTCCATCCCCGCCGTCGCCGCCTCCGTCGGCATAGCCGATCTCCAGGCCTTCAACAAGGCCTGCCGCCGCGAGTTCGGCCTGTCCCCGCGAGCGCTACGCGCCGCGCGCTGATCTCCCCCCAAGATCGTCTGCTGCTCCGTCAGGAAAGCGATCGACAGCTCTTGCGGGCACGTGCTAGTTTTTTCTTGCAGGTGAAAGTTGGAGCTGGGAGGACCGATGGAGATGTCGCACAGTGGCGACGAACTGGCACGGATCCTGGCGACACTGGCCAACCCGCACCGCATGCGCGTCATCGCCGCACTGGCGCACGGGCGCAACTACGTGAGCGCGCTGGCCCGCGAGCTGGGCATCAGCCGGCCGCTGCTGCAGCTGCACCTGGCCAAGCTGGAGGCGGCGGGCCTAGTGACCGCCGCGTTCGAGCTGTCCGCCGACGGCAAGGCCATGAAGTACTACGACACGGTGCCGTTCACCGTGACGCTCACCCCGCAGAGCATCGCGCTCGCCGCGCGCACGCTCACCACCGTGGAAGGAGACAGCTGATGGACTCGTACGCCATGAGCATGGGCACGATCTGGACCGTCGGCATGCTGGTCATCGCGGTGATCGGCATGGTGCTCTGGCACCGCCAGCAGAACGCGAAGGCCAAGGCGGCACTGTCGCCGGGCGCAGACCAGCTGACCGCGATCGCCGCCCAGCTGACCGACCTCCAGGCCCGCGTCGCGAAGATCGAGAAGGTGCTGGCCTCGGTCGACTGACGCCGCTGGCGGCAACCGCCCATGATCGTCCGACTTGCCGGGCACCTGTGCGTATCTTGAGCGCGCATTCGCCCATGTGCCTGGCAAGTCGAGTGGTCTTGGTGCGTGTCACGCCCTGCTCGGCGGGGAGACCCGGGGGCAGCGGAGGGCGGGGCGGCGGCCGCACCTGCCTACCGGGCAGAACTGCGGGACCGGGTTCGATCGCCCTAGTCTGATCACCATGACGTTCCAGCTGCCTGACGCGATCGCCGCGCTGAGCCGTACGCCCGATGTGCTCGACGCCCTGCTCGGTGATCTGGACGACGGATGGACGCGGCAGCGGCCGGCCGAGGGCGAGTGGAGCGCGCACGACGTGCTCAGCCATTTCATCCACGGCGAGCGTACCGACTGGATCCCGCGAGCCCGCATCATCCTCGACCACGGCACGTCGGTGCCGTTCACCCCGTTCGACCGCGACGGCCACGTCGCGATCGCGGCCGACCGCTCCACCGCCGAGCTGCTCGACCTCTTCCGCACCCTGCGCGCGGAGAACCTCGCCGCGCTGCGCGGCTTCGAGCTGACCGCCGACGACCTCGACCGGGAGGGCACCCACCCGGCGTTCGGCCGGGTCACCCTCGGCCAGCTCCTGGCCACCTGGACCACCCACGACCACGTCCACCTGGGCCAGGTCACCCAGGCCCTGGCCACCCGCTACACCACCGAGGTCGGCCCCTGGCACGCCTACCTCTGGGAGTGACCGCCCCTGCCTCGTGCCGCCCAGCCGCGCCGCGCTTGAGAACGACGTTGGCCTATCTCATCGAAAGATCCGGGGGGTTCGGAGTCGATGAGATAGGCCGACGTCTGTGGGAAGGCGGGTCGCGCCGCCGGGTTGCCGGGCCGGTCAGGCCTGGGCGGGGGAGGCGTCGGGGTCGGGGCCCCGCTGGGAGGGGAGTTCGACGCGGTCGGGTTGCGCGGCGGTGGCCGGTTCGGTGATGCGGCGACGGCGGCTGATCCGGTTGATCAGCGGCTCGACGCCGCGGGCGGTGAGCGGGCCGAGCACGGCCAGCATCAGCACGTACGCCGCGGCCAGCGGACCGAGCTGCGGTTCGATGCCCGCCGCGACGGCCAGCCCGGCGATGACGATGTTGAACTCGCCGCGCGGCAGCAGCGCCACGCCCGCGCGCAGCCGGCCCGCGACGCTGATGTGCGCCCGCTTGGCGGCCCACCAGCCGGTGGCCATCTTCGTCGCGATGCCCGCCAGCGCCAGCAGGATGGCGATGCCGGCGACCGGCGGCAGCGCCGTCGGGTCGGTCTGCAGGCCGAAGAAGACGAAGAACACCGCCGCGAACACGTCCCGCAGGGGCGTGAGCAGCTCCCGGGCGGTGTGCGCGAGCGGCCCGGACAGCGCGATGCCGACCAGGAACGCGCCCACCGCGGCGGAGACCTGCAGCTCCTGGGCGATGCCCGCGACCAGCACGGTCAGGCCCAGCACCTTGAGCAGCAGCACCTCCGAGCTGGGCGAGGCGACGAACTTCTCCACGTACCGGCCGAACTTCAGCGCGACGACGAGGATGACCGTGATGGTGAGGCCCGCGATGCCCAGCGTGGTCAGGCCGGTGGCGAAGCTCGCGCCGGCCAGCATCGCGGTCAGGATCGGCAGGTACATCGCCATGGTCAGGTCTTCGAAGACCAGCAGCGACAGCACGATGGGCACCTCGCGGTTGCCCAGCCAGTTCAGGTCGGACAGGACCTTCGCGGTGATGCCGGACGAGGTGACGTACGTGATGCCGCCCAGCGCGACGGCCGCCACCGGGCCCCAGCCGAGGATCAGCGCGATGATGACGCCGGGCGCCGAGTTCAGCACCAGGTCGACCAGACCCGCGGGGGCGTTGTGGCGCAGCGTGCTGACCAGTTCGGGCGCGGTGTACTCCAGGCCCATGGTGAACAGCAGCAGGATGACGCCGATCTCGGCGCCGGTCGCGGCGAAGTCGCCCGCCTCGTCAATGGGCAGCAGGCCGCCCTTGCCGAAGGCGAGACCGGCGAGCAGGTAGAGGGGGATGGGGGAGATGCCGACCCGCAGCGACACCGCGCCGAGCAGGCCCAGGGCGAGGATGACCGCGCCGATTTCGATCAGTACGAGGGCTCCGTGCATACGCGTCAGCCGTTGTTGAGGATGTCGGTGACGGCGGCGGTGCCCTCGGCCGTGCCCACCGCGACCGCGAGGTCGCCGGGCTGGAACACGAAGTCGGGGCGGGGGCTGGCGAGGATCTCGCCGCCGCGGATGACCGCGACGATGGACGCGCCGGTCCGGGTGCGGGCCTGGGTGTCGCCGAGGCTGCGCCCGTCGAACGGCGACCCGGCGATGACCGGCACCTGCACGGTCAGCAGGCCGACGACCTGGCGGCGCAGATCGGCCAGCCGCTCCACGATGCGGGAGGTGCCCAGCAGCTCGGCTATGCCGTTGGCCTCGTCGGTGTTGAGCGACAACGTCGCGACGGCGGTATCAGGATCATCAGGGTGGTAGATCACGATGTCCCGCCGTCCCGAGACGTGCGACACCACGGCCGCGTGCTGTCCCCGTTTGGTCTGGAACTCGTGCCGCAGCCCGATGCCCGGTAACGCGGTCTTCTCGACGTCCAAGGCTCAAACCTCCTGTGCGTGATCGACTGAGGTAACCCTACCGAACTGATAGGTAACTGGTCTACTGGCGGATAGCCCGTTACCAGGTCGAGGTCGGCATAGCCGCAGGTCAGTTCATGTCTACTTCAAGCCCGCTTGACGGGTGACCGGGTGTGAGGTCTGTCGCGGGCGGCCCGGTTCGGATAACGTGCCGCCATGTCGACCCTCGCCTCGCCCGCCCCCGCCGACGCCGCCCCCGCCGACTCCGGATTCCGGGCCGCGGTGCAGGACCACGCCGCGGACCTGATCGCGCTCCGCCGAGCCGTGCACCGCCACCCCGAGATCGGGCTGCACCTGCCGCGCACCCAGGCCGCCGTGCTCCAGGCACTCGACGGGCTCCCACTGGAGATCACCACGGGGCGCTCGCTCAACTCCGTGGTCGCGGTGCTGCGCGGCGGGCTTCCCGGGCCGGTGGTGCTGCTGCGCGGCGACATGGACGCGCTGCCGGTCACCGAGCTGACCGGGCTGGAGTACGCCTCCGAGGTGCCCGGCGCCATGCACGCCTGCGGGCACGACCTGCACGTGGCGATGCTGGCCGGCGCGGCCCGGCTGCTGTCCGCGGTGCGCGACCGGCTGCCCGGCAGCGTGGTGTTCATGTTCCAGCCCGGCGAGGAGGGGCCCGGCGGGGCCGAGCCGATGATCGCCGAGGGCCTGCTGGAGGCCGCGGGCGAGCACCCGGTCGCGGCGTACTGCCTGCACGTGCTGTCGGCGCTGGAGCCGTTCGGGCGCTTCTCCACCCGGCGCGGGCCCATGCTGGCGGCCGCGGACACGCTGAAGGTGACCGTGCGCGGCGCGGGCGGCCACGGGTCCGCGCCCCAGTTCGCCAAGGACCCCATCCCCGCCGCGTGCGAGATGGTGACCGCGCTGCAGACCTTCGTCACCCGCGGCATCGACATCTTCGACCCCGCCGTCATCACGGTCGGCACCTTCCACGCGGGCACCGTCGAGAACGTCATCCCCGCGCAGGCCGAGTTCGGCGCCACGCTGCGCTCGTTCTCACCGGCCACCCGGGAACGGGTGCGCCAGGGCGTGCTGGACGTGGTGCACGGCATCGCCGCCGCGCACGGCCTGACGGCCGATGCCGAATACGTGCCCGGTTACCCGGTGACGATGAACGACGGCGGCGAGGCCGAGTTCGCCGCGCGCACCGCCGCCGAGCTGTTCGGCGAGGACCGCTTCGCGTGGACGGCCAACCCGGTGGCGGGGGCCGAGGACATGTCGTACGTGCTGGAGCGGGTGCCCGGCGCGTTCGTCTACCTCGGGGCGTGCCCGCCCGGCCTCGACCCGATGACCGCGCCGCTCAACCACGCGCCCGAGGCCCGCTACGACGACGCGGTGGTGCCCGACGGGGCGGTGCTGCTCGCCGAGCTCGCCTGGCGACGTCTGTCGCGTTAGGACGTCCGCTTAGGAGCTTTGCGCACCTGTCCGGACGTGTCGCACAGGGGGTGCGACGCCGGGGCGGCCGCGTCGTGTTGAGTGCTGGTTGTCAGTCACCTTGCGTGGCGGTCATAGCACCGACAGGCGCGGACCGTCGCGGTCGGCCCTCTAGCGTCGGTGGGAAAGTGATGAGCTCCCGGACCTCGAACCTGCGGGCGAAGATCGCCTTTCTGCTCGCCTCCCTCGCCGCGCTGTGGGCCTTCGCCGCGTTCGTGACCATGCGCGAGGGCCTCAACCTCTTCTGGATCAGCACACTCGACCAGGAGGTGGGCCGCCCCACCGACTCGCTGGTCGCCGCGCTGCAGGCCGAGCGCCGCATCTCCGCCGTCGTGCTGGCCGCCGACGACAGCGCCCACCGCGCCGAGCTGGCCACCTCCCGCGCCGCCACCGACGCCGCCGCGGCGCGCTTCCGCGAATCGGTGCGCGGCACTACCGCCGGCTGGGCCGCCACGCCCATCGCCGAGCGCAACATCGCCGACCTGGGCCGGATGCTCGACGGCCTCGGCCCCGCGCGCGCCGACGTCGACCAGCGCACCGGCGAGCGCAGTGCCGCGGTCGCCTACTACACCGAGACCATCGGCGCCGGATACCGCATCTTCGCGACCATCGCCAGCTTCGACGACCAGGCCATCAACGACCAGCTCAGCCACCTGCTGATCATGTCCCGGGGCCGGGAGCTGCTGTCGCAGGAGGACGCCCTGATGTCGGGCGTGCTCGCCGCGGGCCGGTTCTCGGCCACCGACGCGGCCGAGTTCGCCCAGCTCGTCGGCGCGCAGCGCAACATCCGCGCCACCGGCCTGGAGGGCCTGCCCGACGACACCGCCATCTACAACCCCGTGCTGGAAGGTCCCGCGCTGACCCGGCTGACCGAGATCGAGGACCTGATCGTCGCCCGCGCCCGGCCGAACGAGGCGCCGCCGGTCACCGCCGCCGACTGGCGGACCGCGTTCGACCCGGCGCTGACCGCGCTGGCACAGCTCGACATCGACCTCGCCGAGGCGACCATCGCCCGCGCGAAGGGCCCGACCATCCTGGTCATCGTGCGGCTGGTGCTGGCCGCCGGCCTCGGCCTCATCGCCGTCGTCGCCTCCATCGTGCTGTCGATCACCACCGCGCGGGCCATCGTCACCCAGCTGCGGCGGCTGCGCGACGCCGCCGACGAGCTGGCCGGGCAGCGGCTGCCCCGGGTGGTGCAGCGGCTGCGGGCCGGCGAGGAGGTCGACGTGATCGCCGAAGCGCCCCCGCTGGCCTTCGGCGACGACGAGATCGGCCAGGTCGGCCAGGCGTTCAACGCCGTGCAGGAGACCGCGATCCGGGCCACCGTCGAGCAGGCCGAGCTGCGCCGCAGTGTGCGCGACCTGTTCCTGAGCCTGGCCCGGCGCAGCCAGACCCTGGTGCACCGCCAGCTCACCATGCTCGACGCGATGGAGCGCCGGGCCACCGACGCCGCCGAACTCGACGAGCTGTTCCGGGTCGACCACCTGGCCACCCGCATGCGCCGCAACGCCGAGAACCTGATCGTGCTCGCCGGGGCGGTGCCCGGCCGCGGCTGGCGGCGCACCATCCCCGTCGTCGACGTGATCCGCGCCGCGGTCGCCGAGGTGGAGGAGTATCCGCGGGTCAACGTGCTGTCCAGCGAGGCCGCCGGGCTCGCCGGGCACGCCGTCGGCGACGTGGTGCACCTGCTGGCCGAGCTGATGGAGAACGCGCTGGCGTTCTCGCCCCGGCACACCCTGGTCAACGTCGGCGGCTCTGCGGTGGGCGCCGGATACGTGATCGAGATCGAGGACCACGGCCTGGGAATGACCGCCGCCGACCTGGAACAGGCCAATGCGCAGCTGCACGAACCCGCCGAGTTCCTGCTCACCGGCACACCCCGGCTCGGCCTGTACGTCGTCGGCCGGCTCGCCGAGCGCCACCACGTCAAGGTCCGCCTGCAGCCCTCGCCGGGCGGCGGCACCACCGCGATCGTGCTGCTGCCGTCGAGCCTGGTCTCGGACGCCTGGACGCCCGTGCCCGGCCACGACAGCGGCGAGCACCGCCTCGTCACCGGCACGTCGCCGCAGCCGGTGGCCGAACTCGCGGTCAGCGCCGACGACGGCGACCGCCGCGCCTCCCTGTCGGCGCAGCCCGCGGGCGCGCTACCGGTGCGCACGCCCCGCCCCGCGGCCGAGCGGCCCCAGCGCGAGCCGGTGGCGGCCGCCCCTGCCGCGGGCGAGCCGGCCACGGCCGTGCCGCCCGGCGTGCCGGTTTCCGCGGCACCTGCGGGGAAGTCTCCCGCGGACCCGGTGGCAGGGGGCGAGACCGCGCCGCCCGCGACCGGCCCGACCGCCGTTCCCGCGACCGCCGTCGCCGCGACCGCCGCCGCCCCCGCCACCACCGCCGCCGCCCGGGTCAACGGCTCCACGTCGGATGCCGCCCTGGCCGTCGACAGCGTGGTGCCCGCCCCGCGCGGCCCGGTCGAGGGCACCGTGTACACCCCGTCGGGCCTGCCGGTGCGGGCCCGCCCGGCGGTGCCCGCGGTGCCGCTGGCGGAGCAGCGGGCCGAGGCCGAACGGGTGGTGGGGGATCGACCGGAGTCGCCGCCGGGGGTCGAGTTACGGCTGACCGCAGGAGCACCGCAGCAACCGGTGTCCGGCGACGTCGTCGCGGGACCCGGCGAGCGCCCTGCGTCCCAGGTGTACAGCCTGATCGCGGCCTACCAGCAGGGCAGCCGGCGGGGCCGGCTCGCCGCCGAACAGATCGCCACCGAACCCGGCCTGGGCGAGCCGGAGTCCGAGGACCGGCCCGCACTGCCGCGACGGCCGAACCCGCGCACAGCGCCGCGGCACGAGGAAGGGCAAGGCGGAGGGGAATGACCGTGGAGCAGAAGACGAGAGCAGCGTCCGACCTGGCCTGGCTCGCCGACGATTTCGTCGAACGGGTGGCGCAGGCCCAGAAGGCCATCGTGCTGTCCGCCGACGGCCTGCTCATGGCCGCGTCCGCGGAGCTGAGCCGGGAGGACGCCGAGCACCTCGCCGCCGTCGCGGCGAGCCTGTTCGGCCTGGCCCGCGGGGCGGGACGGCGCTTCGGCAAGGGCAAGGCCCGCCAGGCGATCATCGAGATGGACAGCGGTTTCCTGTTCGTCACGGCCGCGGGCAACGGCGCCTGCCTGGCCGTGGTCGCGGGCAAGGACGCCGACGCGGGCCTGGTGGCATACGAGATGGCGATGCTCGTGGTGCGGGTGGGCCAGTACCTGACCGCACCGGCCCGCGGCAGCCACCCGTGAACGTGGCACAGCCGTTGCCGTCCGACGGCATGCCCGGCGACGGGCTGCTGTGGGTCGACGAGGAGGCCGGACCGCTGATCCGCCCGTACGCGATGACCTCCGGCCGGACCCGCCCGCGCCACGGCGACCTCGACCTGATCGCGGTCGTCGTGGCCACCCGGCCGACGCTGCCCTCCGACGGGGGCCTGGGCTCGGTGTACGCCGAGATCATGGCGGTGTGCCAGCGCCCCGTGTCGGTCGCGGAGATCGCCTCGTACCTGCGGCTGCCCGCCGGCACGGTGCGTGTGCTGCTCAGCGACCTGCTCGAACGCCGACTCGTCCGGCGGCGCGCCCCCGTCAACGTCAACCAGCTCCCCAGCGCGGACATTCTCAAGGCGGTCATCGATGGCATCCGAGCCCTATGACGACGAGGGCGGCATCCCGGCCGCCTTCAAGATCTTGGTGGCGGGCGGGTTCGGCGTAGGCAAGACCACGCTGGTCGGTGCGGTCAGCGAGATCTCGCCGCTGCTCACCGAGGAGCTGCTCACCGACGAGAGCATCGGCGTGGACGACACCGCCGGTGTGGAGGCCAAGTCCACCACCACGGTCGCGCTCGACTTCGGCCGCATCACCATCAACGACGACATGGTGCTCTACCTGTTCGGCACGCCCGGGCAGGAGCGTTTCATGTTCGTCTGGGACGAGCTGGCGTACGGCGCGATCGGCGCGGTGGTGCTGGCCGACACCCGGCGGCTGGAGGACGCGTTCGGCTCCATCGACTACTTCGAGCAGCGCGGCACCCCGTTCGTGGTGGCGGTCAACTGCTTCGACGGGGCGCGGGTGTACCAGGTGCAGGAGGTCGAGCAGGCGCTCAACCTCGACCCGCACGTGCCGGTGCGGCTGTGCGACGCGCGACGCCGCGAGTCGGTCAAGGAAGTCCTGGTCACCCTGCTGGAGCAGGTGATGGCACAGGGGGCACACGCCGTGGGCTAGGACGGCGCGGGGAGCTGCCCGCCGTGCCGCAGGAGGGGCGGCGCGCCGGGCAGACACCCGTGACGCCCGCGGTGACGGGGGACGGCGGCGCCTGGGGGGTGACGCCGTTCCCCGTCGGAGGGCGCCGCTGCCCCGGGCGGTGCGGGCCCGGGGCAGCGGAGTTCCGGTCAGCCGGTCACAGGGCTGCCTTTGGTTCGCGGCTTGCGGTGCTCCACTTCGTTGCGCTCCTCGCACTCACAGGGTCAGCGTCCAGCTGTTGATGTAGCCGACGTCGTTGGACGCGGCGTCCTGGACCCGCAGGTTCCAGGTGCCGTTGCGCACCTCGGTCGACAGGTTGACGGTGTACGTCTGGTCGATGTTGTCGGTGCTGCCGCCGCTCCGGTTGTGCAGCACGTAGGTGCTGCCGTCCGGGGCCACCAGGGTCACCACCAGGTCGCCCTTGTACGTGTGCACGATGTGCACCTCGGCGGTCGACGTCGACGAGGCGTTGCCGGTGCAGCCCGAGACGGTGATCGGGCTGTTGACGGTGCCCAGGTCCACGATGGTCACATCGGTGGCGTTGGTGCCGCCGCAGCCCGGCGGGAGCGCCCCGCCCAGGTTCAGCGTCCAGCTGTTGATGTACCCGACATCCGACGGGCCCGCGTCCTGCACCCGCAGCTTCCAGGTGCCGTTGGCGACCTCGCTCGACAGGTTGACGGTGAACGTCTGGTCGATGTTGTCCGCGCTGCCGCCGGTCTTGTTGCGCAGTGTGTAGAGCGTGCCGTCGGGCGCGACCAGGCTCACGATCAGGTCACCGACGTACGTGTGCACGATGTGCACCTCGACGGTGCTGGCCGAGCCCGCGTTGCCGGTGCAGCCGGTGATCGCGATCGACGACTCCACGGTGCCCTGGTCGATGATGGTGACATCGGTCGGGTTGGTGGCCGAGCAGCCGGGCGGCCCGGCGATCGTCAGCGAGAACGTCGTGGTCCGGGTCGCGGCGCTGCCGGTGCCGGTGACGGTCACCGTGTACGTGCCGACCGGCGTGCTCGCGCTGGTCGCGATGGTCAGCGTCGACGAGCCGCCCGAGGTGATCGTCGACGGGCTGAACGTCGCGGTCGTGCCGCTGGGCAGGCCGGACGCGGACAGGGCGACCGACTGGGCGCTGCCGTTGGTGACGGTGGTGCCGATGGTGGAGGTCACCGAACCGCCGGCGGTGGTGCTGCCCGAGGCGGGGCTGGCGGCCATCGAGAAGTCGTTGCCCGCAGGCGTGCCCACGGCGAGCGTCCACAGCGCGTACGCGGCCGCGTCGGCCGCCCGGTTCAGCACCGTGTCGTTGATGTTGCTCGGGAACGTGTCGCACGAGGCGTGGTAGCAGGGGTCGTAGTCCCCGGTCGTGCCGCCCCACTTGGTCACCTGCGCCGAGGTCTTGTTGGCGCTCGCGCCGGCCGCGATGCCGCTGGTCTGGATGCCCGCCGAGTTGAACGACGCGTCGTCGGAACGCCCCGCGCCCTCGACGTTCTCCTCCGGGGCCAGGCCCGGGAAGTTCGCGTCGTAGTAGGCCTTGATGGTCTGGCCCAGGCTGGACGTGATGCGGTTGATGAAGTAGCCGCCGTTGGTGGAGGCGATCATGTCGAAGTTCAGGTACCCGGTGATCTTCGCGCGGTCGGCCGACGACAGCGAGTTGACGTAGAACTCGGACCCGTTGAGGCCCTGCTCCTCGTCGGTCCACCAGCCGAAGCGCACGTGCTTGACCATGGTCGGGTTCTGCTCGGCCAGCGTCAGGGCCAGCTCCAGCAGCATCGAGGAGCCCGAGGCGTTGTCGTTGATGCCCGGACCGGCGGACACGCCGTCGAGGTGCGCGCCCAGCATGAGCACCTGGTTGGTGTCGCCGCCCGGCCAGTCCGCGATGATGTTCGGCCCGGCGCCGCTGGTGCAGCCCGAGGTGCAGTTCTGCTTGACGACGCTGTACCCGGCCGCGGTCAGCGCGTTGAACACGTAGTTCACCGACGCGGTGTAGCCCGCCGTGGTGGAGCGGCGGTTGCCGCCGTTGCTGCTCGCGATCGTCTGGAACTGCTGCAGGTGGGTGCGGATGTCGGTGAGCGAGATGTCGGGCGGGGCCAGGGCGAGCGCCGGGGCGGCCGGGATGGCCACGGCTCCGGCCAGTGCCATGGACAAGACGAGAATGCCGCGGATGATGGGGTTTCTTCTCACGCCGTACTCCTCGGGGTCGAGTGCGCCGGGGTTGCCGGTCCTGAGGAGGATAGAACGTCAAGTAGATAGATTTGAATAGGTGGAACCCGACACGCTGGGGCCCGGCCCGACGGTGGCCGTAGGCTACCGGTCGTGGATCACCTGGCCGGAACCGTCGCCGCCGCCGTCGCGCTGTTCGCGGGCACGAACGTCGACGACCTGATCGTGCTGACGGTGCTGTTCCTGAGCAGCCGCACCACCGGCCGCCCGCGCCGCTGGGAGATCTGGACCGGCCAGTACGCCGGCATAGCCGCCCTGATCGCGGCATCGGCTCTCGCCGCCGCCGGTCTGGCCGTGGTGCCCGACCGCTGGATCGGCCTGCTCGGCCTCATCCCGCTGCTGCTCGGCGTACGCGCCCTGATCCAGACGCTGCGCTCCCGCGGCGACGGCGGCCCGCCGCCCGCCGTGGCCACCACCGCGCCGGCCGTCGCCGGGCTCACCGTCGCCAACGGCGCCGACAACATCGCCGTCTACACACCCGTGTTCCGCACCATCGGCGTCACCGACAGCCTCGTCACCATCGCCGTCTTCCTGGTCCTCGTCGCTGTCTGGTGCGCCGCCGCGGCCTGGCTCGGCGCGCACCCCCGCGTCGTGGCCTTCATCGAGCGCCATGGCCACTGGCTGGTTCCGGCCGTCTTCATCGCCATCGGCCTGCTGATCATCCTGGAGTCGCCGTTGTTCTCCGGCGTCTGACTCGATTCCTGGCGCGGTACGACCCGCCCGCCGCGGCGCGGCCGAAGGGGGATACCTCCCGCAGCGCATTTGCTCTGCACCCCTTCCCTTGCTCTGCACCCATCGGCGCAACGGGTCAGTGCTGTTGCGTCCGTGGGTGCAGAGCAAGCTTTTGGGTGCAGAGCAAATGCGGCCGCACCCGTGTCCCGGCACAGCACGCGGCCGTGCGAGACTCGATCATGGCTGTGACGAACCCCTGGCTGGCCGGGCCGTCGCCGACCCGGCGGCTGCCGCGCGAACGGCTCGAAGAACGCATCCTCAACCTGCTGTCCTCGCAGAACATGTGCGTGCTCGCCACCACCGGCCCGGACGGCCCGCTGGCCACCCCGGTGCGCTACTACCACCTCGACTTCGCGGTGATGTTCACGGCCATGGCGACCTCGCCGAAGATGCGCAACCTCGCCGCCGACCCGCGGATCTCCATCGGCGTGTTCGCGCCGCTGGTGGGGCAGGCCAGCAGCCGGGGCGCGCAGCTGTTCGGCAAGGCGCGCACGCTGGAGTCCGGCGACGCGGAGTTCGACCACCACTGGGAGGCGTTCCGCTGGCAGAGCGACCACGTCGAGCGGTCCCGCCCGCTGGACGAGCCGCCGGCGGGTCCGCTGGTGGTCATCGAGGCGGAGCGCATCGTGTACACGGAGCACTGGCTGCGCCGCGACGGCTACGCCCCGCGCCAGTTCTGGCGGCGCAGAGACGATCAGGCGGCCCAGTAGCCGCGTACGTCGTTGGTGATGTCGGGCCGCAACTGCACCCGCAGCCCGTCGGCGGCGTCCTTCGGCACATCGAACACGACCACCCCGCCCGCCTTCTCGCCGGTGTTGAGGGTGACCGACTGCATGCCGGTGTCGAAGCCGAACGGCAGCACCGGCTCGAACAGCGTGCCGTCCGCGGCGACCAGCGCGAAGTCGCAGAAGCAGGCGTACGTCTTGCCCGCGCTCACCTTCACCTCGACCGTGATCGCGACGAACACACCCTTCTTGGGCCGCACCAGCGCGCTGTCCGGCGCGACCGTGTGCCGGGTCAGCTTGCTGACCGTGTACGCCACCCGGTTGTCGCCCAGCCCGCCGCTGGTCTCGATGCTCTGCCCGAGTTTCGCGGTCGGCGCGGACTCCGCCGAGGCAGTCGGCGCGGATGCGGCCGGCGTGCCCGCACCGGTGACGTTCGACTGCTGCGGCTTGACCCCGCAGGCCAGGCCGACGGCGGCGGCGAGGACCAGCGTGACGCTGAGCACCGGGCGGCGCGGGGCAGGTCGAGTGGGCGGCATCGTCGCATCGTAGACCGCGCACCGGCCGGGGTCGACCGGCGGAAATGCGTTGCCGGGCGACCGCCCGGCCTCCTAGCCTGGGCTGTCACCAGCAGGAACGCGGCCGCTTCCGCCCGTCCTCGAAAGCTGAGAAGAGGGTAGTCATGAGGTCGCTGCTTCCGGCCGTGCTGCGCGAGGAACGCCAGTTCGCCCGCTACTTCTACGGCCAGGCGCTGTCCATGGTCGGCGACCGGATCAGCTTCGTCATCATGCCGTTCGCCGTGCTGTCCATCGACGGCGCGGGCGCGGCCGACGTGGGCCTGGTCAGCGCGGCCACGCTCGTCCCGTTCCTGGTGTTCGCGCTGGCCGGTGGCGTATGGGCGGACCGGCTGCCCCGGCAGCGGGTGATGCTCGTCTCCGACCTGGTCCGCTTCGTGAGCCAGGCGCTGGTCGCGGCGCTGCTGCTGGCCGGGACCGCGCAGATCTGGCACCTGGTCGTGCTGATGGCGGTGTTCGGCACCGCCGACGCCTTCTTCGCGCCGGCGGCCGGCGGCCTGATGCCGCTGATCGTCGGTCCGGAGCGGCTGCAGGAGGCCAACGCGCTGCGCGGCCTGGTGATGTCGACCGGCCTGGTCGCCGGTCCGGCACTGGCCGGAGTACTGATCTTCCTGGTCGGGCCGGGCGGCGCGATCGCCCTCGACGCGCTGAGCTTCGCGGTCAGCGCCGCGTTCCTGGCCCGGCTCCGGCCGCGCGCCGCCGACCCCGCGGACGCGCCGCAGGGCGGCTTCTTCGCCCAGCTGCGCGAGGGCTTCACGGAGGTGATGTCGCGGACCTGGGTCTGGTCGACGCTCGCCGCACTGTCGGCGTACCACGTGGTGGTGCTGCCGTCGGTGTTCGTGCTCGGGCCGGTGCTGTCCGAGCAGGAGTTCGGCGGTGCGGCGGCCTGGTCGGTGGTGGTGGCGGCGTTCGGCGTCGGCTCCATCGTCGGTGACGTGGTCGCGCTGCGGGTGCGGTTCAGCCGGCCGCTGGTGATCGCCGCGGCGGCGCTGGCCGTCGCGTCCTGCCAGG
This sequence comes from Catellatospora sp. NPDC049133, assembly GCF_040648455.1. Taxonomy (NCBI): domain Bacteria; kingdom Bacillati; phylum Actinomycetota; class Actinomycetes; order Micromonosporales; family Micromonosporaceae; genus Catellatospora; species Catellatospora sp. NPDC049133. Next base: position 4,015 of record NZ_JBEZDT010000019.1, on the reverse strand, counting down.
CGCTGATCATCGGGGCCGGGCCGACGATCCCGGTGATCGCGGCGCTGGAGGCCGTCACGGGTGTCGCGGTGTCGCTGGCGTTCACGATGTGGGAGACGTCGCTGCAGGCCAACGTGCCGCAGGCGGCGCTGTCACGAGTCACCTCTTATGACTACCTGCTCACCGCGGGCCTGATGCCGCTGGGCCTGGCGGTCGCCGGCCCGGTCGCGCAGGAGTTCGGCCTGCGCCCGACGCTGTACGGCATGACGCTGCTCGGCGTGCCCGCCGCGCTCGCGCTGCTCGCCGTCCCCGCGGTGCGGCGTATGCGCGCCCCCGAAGCGGCCACGCAGCCCGTCGCGGCGTCGGCTCCCGTAGCGGCATAGGCTGGCCGGATGGCTGAGGTGACAGCGGACGCGAGCTTCTCCGGCGAGGACTGGTACGGCGACGAGCTGGTGGAGCGGCACTTCGTGCGCTGCACCTTCCGCGACGTCGACATGACCGAACTGTCCAGCCGGAACGCCGTGTTCGAGGAGTGCGTGTTCGGCAACGTCAAGTTCAACGCCTCACGGCACGCCGACAGCGCGTTCCTGCGCTGCCAGTTCCTGCGCTGCAACCTGTTCGAGGCCGAGTTCACCGGGTGCAAGCTGACCGGCAGCGTGTTCGAGCAGTGCACGCTGCGGCCGCTGCGGGTGACCGGCGGCGACTGGTCGTTCGTCAACCTGTCCGACGCCGACCTGCGCGGCGTCACCTTCGCCGGCGTACGCATGCGCGAAGCCGACCTGACCTCCGCCCAGTGCGACGGCGCGACGATCACCGCCGTGGACCTGTCCGGCGCGCACCTGGCCAAGGCCAAGCTCAACCGCTGCGACCTGCGCGGCAGCGACCTCACCGCCCTGCACCCCAACGAGGTCGAACTCCGCGACGCCGTCATCGACGCCCCGCAGGCCATCACCCTCGCGCAGGCTCTCGGCCTCCGCATCGGCTGATAGGAAGGGCACCTTCTACACGGACGTGCGTTATGAAGGTGCCCTTCCTTCACCTGCGGGTGGGGGAGCGGTCAGGGCTCCAGATAGGTGGCGTGGTCGTAGTCGGCGTAGGCGCCGTCGGCGCCGAGGTCCTGGACCCAGAGGCCGAGGAACGCGCCGGTGAAGCCCCACGCGGCGGGCTCGCCGTCGACCTCGCGGGCGGCGTGCTCGTCGGACAGGATCGTCGCGTCGAACGTCGCCGGGATCTCCTGCCAGCCGACCCCCGTGTGGTACGCGAACCGCAGCGCCGGACCGTCGAACACCACCCGCAGGCCGACCCGGTCCACCCCGGTCACGTCGACGGACAGTTCCGGGTGGGCGGTGCGCTTGCCGCTGTTCGAGCTGAGCACCTCCAGCAGGCGGCGGCCGTCGTCGGCCCGGGTCAGGTACGCGTAGTACCAGTTCTGGGTGTTGTAGTAACCGGTGATCCCGGCGAGCTGCCGGTGGTCGGCGGGGTCGAACTCGACGACGGTCTCCAGGGAGCAGTGGGTAGCGCCGACGCGGCGGGCGACCAGGCTCGGGGTCTGCTTGCCGACCGGCGACTGCCCGCCGCGGATGCGCAGGTGCGAGGGGCGTGCGCGCAGGTCCACCCAGTCCGGCGTGGCCGGACGGCGCAGCGTCGACCAGGCGGTGCCGAGTTCGGTCGCGTCGAAGTGGTCGGTGGCGGGTTCGGCGGGCCACGGGTGCTCCGGCAGGCCGGGTGCGGCGATCTCGTCGGCGGGGATGCCGCCGGGGACGGCCGGCCAGCCGCCGGGGGTCCAGTCGACTTTCTGGATGGCGGTCTCGCGGCCGAGCACGCAGTTGCCGAGCGGGGTGTAGGGCCGCCCGACCAGGTGCGCGAGGTACCAGTCGCCGTGCTGGGTCCGCACCAGGCTGCCGTGTCCGGCCTTCTGCAGCGTCAGGTCGGGCCGTCCGACCGAGGTGAGCAGCGGCCCGACCGGGTCCACCTCGTACGGACCGAACAGGTCCCGCGAACGCGCCACCGTCACCTGGTGGTCCCAGCTCGTGCCGCCCTCGGCGGTGACCAGCCAGTACCAGCCGTCGTGGCGGTACAGGTGCGGGCCCTCGGTCAGGCCGGCCGCGGTGCCGGTGAAGATGATGCGCCGCTCGCCGACCAACCGGCGCTGCTCGCGGTCGTACTGCTGGATCTCGATGCCGCCGAAGCGATTGCGGCCCGGCCGCCAGTCGGCGCTCATGTTGAGCAGCCAGGTCGTGCCGTCCTCGTCGTGGAACAGGGACGCGTCGAACCCGTGGGCGTGCAGCCGAACGGGGTCGGACCAGGGGCCGGTGATGTCGGGGGCGGTGATCAGGTAGTTCTGGGGGTCCCAGTAGCCGCTGGCGAAGCTGGCGACGTCGCTGTAGACGAGGTGGAAGAGTCCGTCGTGCCAGGTGAGGTCGGGTGCCCAGATGCCGTTGGAGTCGCCGCAGCCGCGTAGGTCGAGTAGGCGGCGTTCGGTGACGATGCCGCCGATGGGGCGCCAGTGGACGAGGTCGCGGGAGTGGTGGACGCGGACTCCGGGGTACCACTCGAAGGTGGAGGTGGCGAGGTAGTAGTCGTCGCCGACGCGCAGGATCGAGGGGTCGGGGTGGAACCCGGGCAGGACGGGGTTGCGGATCGACCGGGCGGCGGTGGCCACGTCTGCGATCTCCGTCGACATGTGTTCTCCTCTGCAGCGCCTGACGGCCGGTCGCCCGCCGATCTTCCGGAAACAGACCGGAATATCAGGTCCGAGGATGGCGGGATTCTCGCTCACGGTAACGGTTCGGACCGAGATGCGACAGCCCTTGACCTACCGCGTAGACACGTCGTAACGTGCGCGCCATCAAGCGAAAATACCGGCCCCCGGGCAGAAACTTTCGGGCCGGCTCCGGGCACCTCCCGCCGACTCGTTCGGCATACCCGAGCACCTGATTTGTATCGCGAAGGGACGCCTCATGACAGCGCACCTCTCCCGCAGAACGCTGCTGGGCATCGCCGGTGCGGGCGCCGGCGCCTACCTGCTCAGCGCCTGCGGCGGCGACGAGCCGACCACGCCCGACGGTCCGCAGACCATCAACTGGTGGCACATTCAGAACACCGAGCCGATGCTGCCGGTCTGGGCGGCGATGGCCAAGGAGTACGAGACCGCGCACACCAACGTCAAGGTCGTGATCCAGCCGCTGGAGAACGAGGCGTTCAAGGCCAAGCTCACCACGGCCACGCAGGCGGGTTCGCCGCCGGATCTGTTCCAGTCGTGGGGTGGTGGTGTGCTCAAGCAGCAGGTCGATGCCGGTCTGGTCAAGGACATCACCGCGGAGGTGCAGCCGTGGATCGGCACGCTGCTGCCGGCGTCGGTGCAGCCGTTCACGATCGACGGGAAGATCTACGGGATTCCGTTCGACGTGGGCATGGTCGGTTTCTGGTACAACAAGGACCTTTTCGCCAAGGCGGGTATCGCCAAGCCGCCGACGACGTGGGCCGAGCTGCTGACCACGGTCAGCACGATCAAGTCGAAGGGGATCGTGCCGGTCGCCCTCGCCGGCAAGGAGAAGTGGCCGGGGCACTTCTACTGGGCGTATCTGGCCATGCGCATCGGCGGGTTGGGAGCGCTTCAGCAGGCGGCCAAGGACAACAACTTCGACACCCCGGACTTCGTCGCCGCAGGTCAGCGGTTGAAGGAACTCGTCGATCTGCAGCCGTTCCAGAAGGGTTTCCTGGGGGCGGAGTACGGCTCGCCGGACGGTCAGGCCGCGACGATGGGCAACGGCGGGGCGGCGATGGAGCTGATGGGCCAGTGGGCTCCGGCGGTGCAGAACTCGAGTTCGACGAGCAAGAAGGGTCTGGGCGACAAGCTGGGCTTCTTCGCGTTCCCGGCGGTCGACGGCGGCAAGGGGTCCGTGGCGGAGGCGTTCGGTGGCGGCAACGGGTTCGCGGTAGGCAAGGACGCCCCGGCCTCGACGGTGGACTTCCTGAAGACGCTGCTGGATGTGGCGAATCAGCGCAAGTCGGCGGCGACGGGTGCGGTGCTGCC